>NZ_CAMLDV010000057.1 GCF_946478835.1 uncultured Bdellovibrio sp.
ACGACTATGAAATTGCACGTCACGTAACTGACGGTTTAATCAACACGGGCGCAACAGTTGATGCTGAACCAAATGGGCTCAGAGCCTTTGAGAAAGCAACAAGCTCTCACTACGATGCTATTGTTTTGGATTTATCTTTACCTGATATGGACGGATACACCTTTGCCCAGTCTTTAAGAGAGAAGGGGATGAATACTCCTATTCTCATCTTAAGTGCCTATCAAAATTTGGAAGACAAGCTGAAGGGTTTTAGTACAGGTTGTGACGATTACCTTTGCAAACCGTTTTCAATGGCGGAGCTGCAAATTCGTACAAAAAATTTAGTAAGAAGATCACAAGGAACCAGAGAATCTGTGCGCCTTGGTTTTAAAGACTTGCAAATCAATCGTTTAAAAAGACAAGTCACGCGCGCTGGAAAAATAATTGATTTGCAGGATCGTGAATTTCGTCTTTTAAATTTATTTGTGTCTAACCCTGAAAAAGTGATTAGCAAGCAAATGATTCTTAAAGAAGTGTGGAATTATGATTTCGATCCTCAAACAAATGTTGTAGACGTTCTTGTTTGCAGACTCAGAGCGAAAATCGAAAAAGATTTCCCGACGGCTTTGATTTATACCGTTAGAAACTTCGGTTATATTCTTAAGTAAAACGCATATTACAGGAAAAAAACGAGCTTAAATAAAACACGCGTGCTAAAAAATGACTTCTTAAAACAATCCCCCTCCAGGAGAATAATAATGAAGTCTATTTTGGTAGCGTGTTTTTGCTTTTGTACTGCTTTTGGTTCTGCTGTTTCGGCGCAAGCGTATGAGGAAGATGCTGTCATTTTCATTCGTTGCACGATGAGAACTACTGTTGACGGAGAATCCAGACAAAGTCTTTTACCGCCACTCATTTTAAACTTCGAACCTGTCTCTGAAGAAGTGCAAACAATGGCCGAAGCGAATGGTCTTAGTTTTGGCTTCTCAGTGCCGTATTCAGTGGATGCCCCGCTGGTCGCTTTGCATGTGGTTTCACCAACGGAACACACAGTGATTACCCGTGAAGTGCCGTCTCGTGGACACAGTCTTGTTGGCTATTCAACGGTAGATAGTGCAGGAGGAGTGACGTCCTTGAGTTGTCAAATCGGCACTCTTATTTCGAAATAAGGTCAAAGCGGAGTCGATTTTTGCAGGGCCGAACGGATTTTTTCGAGAAGAAGACCGAGTTTGTTTTTCCCTGTGCGATCTCCACAATCACCCCAGTAGCAATCATTTTTTGTATGTTCGTAAAGGCGGGCGGAGCCAGTTGAAAGCAAAAGCTCCGCAAGCTCTGGATATCTTGTGAATTTATCCCAGACGGCTTTTTCCATGAATTCATCTTTACGTTGTTCCCAGTCAGATCTTTTTTCGATGTTCTTATCACGTCCTCGAAGGGCTGCTTCCATTGGAGTCGGCGCACTTTGCACCCACTTTTGCAGTTCGATGTTTTCATATTTGTGAGCTTGATAGTAGTGCTCACTTGTTGGCCACCATTCGCCGTCGACAAAAACCGGGAACAGCGCAAAGTTTGAGAACTCTCCATAAGGGTCTTTCGTCGAATAAAAATCTAAAACGGCTTCTTGATACGGAACGGCCGCCGTTTTTGGAAAACTATTATAATGAGAAGCCCCTTTGTGTGAACAAGATGCACTAAGAACTAAAATGATCCAGAGCCCGAACAGATTTTTCATAAATCTGTTATTTCAAAATTGATCCTCAAGATCAAGGGGCTTTACCGACTGATAAACTTTAAGAGCTGCGTCAGGTCCCAAAAGACTTTCTATCAGCCAGAATGAAAGCTTATCGCTGGAGAGGCATCGTGCTCCCGTTGCGATCCGTCCTTCAGAAACAAAGGATTTTTTAATAGGATGAGTTCCCATCTCTTTTAGCTTTTCAAAGTGTGTAGGGTAGGTTGTTGCGTCTTTATCATTTAAGTGGCCAAGGGCCGCCAAGATCAGAGTTCCGGAATCAACGGCGGCAATATACTGTTTGCTGGGGTTCAAATCAAACTGTGAAAGAAAATCGGGGTCGTTGCAAAGATCTTTAAGTATATTTCCGCTGCAAAAGAAAACTCCGTCGCACTCTTTTGCATGAAAATAGGGTTGTGTTGGTTGAAGCGGCAGCTTTGTGGCCGAGTGCAGAGTTTTGTTGGCAAGAACTTCAACCGTCCAGTTATTCGCAAGTCCCAAGATGCGGACTCGGTTTAATAAGTCCCACGGAAGATAAAAGTCGATATCTGAAAAACCATCGACGACGACAATACCTATTTTCATTTTGGCTCCGTGTAAATATTCGGTTTAATAATTTCCATATAGCGATCCGGCGTGCTCAACTCGCGAAATCCAAACTGTTTATATAGACCGTGGGCATCGCGGGTGACCAAAGTAAAACGTCGAAGGCCTTGCAGGTCAGGATGTTTCATAATGGTTGTAAGCATTTTTTTTGAAAGCCCCTTTTGGCGATGAGCTTCTAGTATGTAGACATCACATAGGTATGCAAAGGTGGCCTTGTCGGTGATCACGCGGGCGAAGCCGACTTGTTCTTTATTGTAGTAAACTCCAAAACAAAGAGATTCCTCAATGGAACGCTCAATAAGAGCTTTTGGAATACCCATAGCCCAGTAGCAGGTGCTGAGGAATTGATGGATAGCCGCTAGATTAAGCAAGTTCTTGTCATCTGAGATTGCATACATATCGAAATCCTTTAGTAGTTTTATACTTGGAATGTGGTATAACTAAAAGGACCAGATTTAATAAAGTGAGTCGACCAGATGCGGGAACTTCTAATTACGCTCGATAAGACAAAAAAACAAAAATACCAAGCTTTGGCAGAAGGTTTGCGTCTTTCTATTAAGCAAGGCAAAGTGAGGCCTGGCGAACGTTTGCCTTCAAGTCGGGATCTTGCGCGAATTTTTAAAATGCATCGGCATACAGTGATGACAGCGCTGGCTGAGTTGGAGGCCGAGGGCTGGATTGTCTCAAAGACCAAGCGCTACTACCAGGTGACAGAAACTTTGCCGGATACATTCCTTCGTTCTCGCCCGTCTTTGCAATCTTTTGCTCTGCCTAGGCAGGCAATCAAGGTGGTCCGATCGGCTCCCGATTTGGATTTTGTTCCTGTCAACTCCTTTAAACATTCATTTCCCAGCGGTTTTCCAGATGTGCGGCTTTTTCCTATGAAGGAATTTAAATCTTTGATGAGTGATGCACTCACGGCCAAAGGCGTTCTTAATTATGGAGATCCGGCAGGGTATCCGATGTTGCTAAAAGAAATCAAAGACTACCTACGCCGCGTCCGCAATGTAGATGGACGGGAAGTGATTGTAACTAACGGTTCACAAGAAGCTTTGTTTTTCTTAGCCCAAGCACTTATTGCTCCAGGAGATAAAATTGCCGTGGAGGCTTTGGGGTATCCGCCGGCGTTGTCTACCTTCCAGTATGCGGGCGGAAAACTAGTTCCTATCACTGTGGATAAGGAGGGACTTTGTGTTGATGAATTGGAGGAAAAACTAAAAAAACAAAAGATAAAATTTTTGTATCTGACTCCATTGCATCAATATCCAACGACGGTCACATTGTCGGCAGAACGCCGTCTTAAGCTTTATGAATTAGCGTTAAAATATGGAATGCTGATTATAGAGGACGACTATGACCATGAATTTCATTTTGTAAGCCAACCGGTGGCTCCGTTGGCTAGCTTTGATCCCGCAGGAATTGTTCTTTACATTTCTACGTTTTCAAAAATTTTATTTCCGTCGGCTCGCGTCGGGTTTATGGCTGTCCCAGAAATTTTTGGCAAAGAGATTGCCAAACTAAAACGAATTTCTTCAAGACAAAATGAACAGATTCTTCAGGTTGCCATCGCTCTTTGGATGAAGTCAGGGGGGTTTGAAAAGCATCTGCGTAAAATGAGAAGAATTTACGAAGAAAGAAAAAAAGCCATGATTGAAGATCTTCAGCGCTGGCAGAAATTGTATCCGCGGATTTCATGGGCAGAGCCTGATGGTGGCATGGCTTTATGGTTGGAATTAAGTGTGAATACGACAAGATTTGCGCAAAAAATGAAATCAAAATCCATTCTGGTCGCTCCGGAGCAATCGTACAGAGTCGATGGAAAATCAGGAACTCATGTCAGACTTGGTTTTTCAGGATTTTCACCTGAAGAAAATCGCGCTTCCTTAAAGGCGCTCTTTACAGCAGAATAGGTAAAGTGAGGTTTTGATGCGAAAGTCTAAAAAAACAGTGGCTCTGATTGCGCACGATGGAAAAAAGGCCGAGATGATCGCCTTTATAAAAGACAACTTGGAATTCTTTAAAGCTTTCGATCTTGTAGCGACGGCTACGACGGGAAAGCATGTGCAGATGACGGGACTTAAAGTGAAAAGGTATCTTTCTGGACCCTTAGGTGGTGATGCTCAGATAGCTGCACTCGTGGCCACTGGAAAATGTCAGGCTGTGATTTTTATGCGAGATCCTTTGGGGATGCATCCTCATGATCCGGATATTTCTTCGTTACTCAGAATTTGTGATGTGCACGATGTGCCGTTAGCAACCAATCCTTCCACGGCTCAATTGATCGTGAAAGGTCTTGCAAAAAACCTTCTTCAGAAAAACGGAGCTTCTTAAAATAAAAGTCCCGGTGTGAACCGGGACTTTTTTCTCTTCAAGAGGAATTCGCTTACTTAGTCAGAGTCGCTTCTACTTCTTTGGCCTTTGCAAGATGTTGCTCCACGTGAGTCTTGGTTTCATTCAAGAAGTTCTTAAACTGAGGATTCTGTGCTTGTGGGATGTACTTTTGTTCAAGGTCCGTTAAAAGCTGTTGGTGCATATTGATTTGGTTTTGAATGTAAGCCAAATCGAAATCTTTGCCTTTCTTTTTCTTAAGATCAGAGAGCTTTTCTTTGGCTTCCTTTTTCAGATCTTTCGCAGTGTCGTTGGATTTTGTGCTGATCTTTTCATCCTTGGTGATTTTCTTACCTTCTTTTTTATTTTCTTCATGCTCTGAAACCATGTGTTCGGCAAAGTCTTTCACGGTTTTATCTGCCGCTTTGGATTTTGCAACTTTGCCGGCGTCAATCTCTGCTTCATTGGCAGTCATAAGAACTTCGGCGATCTCCGAATCGGATAAAGCCCACGCGTGAACAGCAGAAAACATAATAACCAATGATGCTAAAATAGCTCTAAATAAATTCATAACTTCTCCTTTTGTTGGACAAATCAAAGTTATATTCAGGAATGGCAAAAGCAACTTGTACTTTATCAAGGAAGTTTGCGTCTGATTAAGAGCGGAAAAATATACCAAGCGGTGATAAATCCAATGAAAAGAAACGCACTCACAATGCCACTGACAACGTAATTTTTAGTGATGACGATTCCGATTAAAAAAAAATCTATCACACAACCTAGAGCCAGAGGGAAGAGCGAGCTTTTCAGCCACAAATTGCTAAAATGGGTGAAACGTCGGGACGCCGTATGCGGTTCAGCCAGCCGGTGATAAGCGGCAGGTGAGATCACGAGAATCGCAGATACCGCCGAGCAGGCAATAGCGCCCCAGTGCAGAACTTGTTCGTTGTAATTTAATGTAATTGCAAAGCGATCGTTGAAAACGGTGACAAGTTGAAAACCGAACAGCGTCTGAACACCCGGCAAAATCATTCGCGTCTCACTTTCGATGTGCGTGATTTCATCCTTCAGATTTTCAGTTTCTGAGTGCTGGTATTTCAATGTTTTTCCCCACGAGGCGATTCTCGGCGTGCTCGTGGGGATCGGTCTCGGGTGTCGACTTTGGTTCGACGTAAAGAGCGCAGAGGTCTTTCTGAGCTTCCGAAACTCATCTCTTCGTGATCTGATGAAGAACGGCGGCCTTGTGTGAAGTACGGAGCTTCTCGGCCGGTTTGACGGTCGCGACGTGGTCCTTGTGATGTGCGGGGAGAGTGAGAGACGTTGTCTTCCACAGAGCGCAGGTAAGGACCACTGTGACGGTGAGGTGCCTCAAAGTCATAGTCTTCCGCAAATCCCGGATATTCTGCGAATGGATGGGCGGCGTCTTTTTGACGTGTGCGTTTAGTTGCCGATTTGGATTTCTTTTTTCCGCTAAGTTTGGTTGCCAAGAGACTCTCCTTTTTTAAAGATTAGGATTTAAAAATACTTCGGTTGTTATTATTTGTTTTTTGACTCGCCAATTGTTGGGTGAGGGCTTTATTTGCAAGAAGATCAATCTCCAGTTGTGCCATGCTTTTCCAAGTTTCTTCCCAGGACATTTCTTCAAAAAAATGATCGATTTTTTGTCGGTGTTCTACATTGTTCTTAAAAGGTAACAAAGACTCCACCTTATGAACGAATTCATCGGGAGTGTGGGCTACTTCGATAAGATGATTTTTCTTATAAGGTTCCAAGGTGTTAAAGAACGCCATTGAAACAATAGGAAGTCCTGCCGCTAAATATTCAGGAATTCTCATGGGACTTGTGTATTGGGCCAACTCGGTTTTTCGAAGCGGCAGAATGGCGCAATCCCAGTTGCTTAAGTAAGGCGCTAGTTCGTTATATTTTTTTGCACCTAAATAATGAATATTGTTTTCTACAGGAAGGTCGGCGGCACTGATCTGCACAATGGGACCAATTAAAACAAATTGCCACTGTGGTTTTAGAAGAGCCACTTCTTTAAGAAAGCTTAAATCCACGCGCTCATCGATGATTCCAACAAAGCCGAGCCTGGGAAAATCAATGTGCTTTTGGTCCTCCGGGTCTAGAATAAACTCCCGGGCCTTGCGAAGGCCATTTCCCTCCGGGGGGACGGGGTTGCCGTTGACAACCAGATCCGCTTTTTTCAGTAAATTCTTTTCCATCTCACCTGTAAAAGAACTCTTTCCTTCGGAATCTACCAACGGTTTTACGCAGTCATATACGATAAAGTCCGGGGTTAATCTGTCACTGAAAGCCAATGCTTGGGGATCATAGTACCAGCATGAATAGTTCTCGATAGAGGCGGAGTTGATCAATCCCAAAAGAAGAACCGTCATGATTTCATGATTCTGTTCTTTGGAAAGAGATTTTGCCAAGTGAGGTGTGACAATGCAGAGCCTTTCTTCCAGAACATGAAGATCTAAAAATGGATCTTCATGATTTTCATAAGAAAGAGGCTCAACAAAAAATACCCGACGATAACGCGCGTATCGAGTCATAAGATGTTGTGGACGTTGAAACTCAGAGTTCCAGCTCACATGGGAAAACACCAAAAGATCGGAGTCTGCACAGAGAATTTTCATGGGATCCTCCCTGAGTCTCAATCATGAGGACTCGGAGCGTGAATTGTTTCTGGTTTTCCGTGAGCCGGTTTTTTTACACTTTGCCCAATGTCTGGACGATTCTTTTTCGTGACATAGTCCAGTTTGACCGAACGCTTGGTTCTTGCTGATTCGAAAATAGCGTTGATGATTCGAATATCATAAAGGCCTTCTAATGCCGAAGGTTCCGGATCTTCGTTGTTAAGAATGCACTTGGAGAAATATTCAATCTCCGGAGCGAACTGGTCGTGTTTCTTAAAACGCTTGACCGTATCTTTTTCATCTATCGTCGTGGTCATCATCATGTCATCGGCATATTCGTAGGCATGCTCTAAACGCAGAGATCCTTCCGAACCGATAAGGTCATATGCAGCTGTCGCCGCAGCTCCAAAGCTCACGACAAAGTTGGCAAGCCGTGCTTTGCGGAAGCGCAAGGTGACAGCAGCCATTTCCTCAACCTCAGTGAATCGCTCATCGCGTGGATTGCTAAGCGCCGTGGCAAAGACTTCCACAGGCTCATCCTGGAAAAGATATCTCGCGGCGTTGATACAATAAGTGCCAATATCATAAAGAGGTCCGCCACCCATATCGTACTTAAGACGAATATTATTGGGATCTGTCACTTGATAAGTGAAAGTTGAATTAAAGATTCTTAGATCGCCTAACTTGCCGTTTTTTGCCGTTTCAATAGCCTGCAAGTTAGCAGGATCAAAATGCAAGCGGTAGGCAACCATGAGTTTAACATTATTGTCTTCGGCTTCTTCGAGCATTGAAATGCAAGCGTCTTCGTTTAAGGCCATCGGTTTTTCGGTCAAGATATGAATGCCGGCACGTGCCGCCTCGACGGCAAAAGCGTGGTGATTCACGTTAGGAGTTGCAATATAAACAGCGTCGATTTCTCCGCTATGAAGACATTTATCGAAATCACGATAGTTATAGAGGTTTTTAACTTTATATTTCTTTCCCAGAGTTTTTAGCTTGTCGTCGTCGCCTGAAACCAGGGCCGTAAGTTCAGAATTTGCGCTCGCACCTTTGAAAGCAGGAAGAACCGCCACCTGTGCAATATTTCCTAGTCCGACAACCGCATAGCGGATTTTTTTATCACTCATAACGACTCCTTCAGTTTCAAGATTTTTTTCGAGATGATATTGATGCCAAACCCTTCACAAGTTTTCAAAACTTCTGCTCTGAAGATGCACAAAAACAAAAGTATCGTGATGTTATTATCAGACATTACGTAAGAGAAACGCCGGAACTTTGCTACTGCTCAACGAACTGTTTTTTCTCCTTTGGTGAAAAAATAGGCAACCGCATATACTAAAGAAAGGAAAGCAAATAGGAGGGAATTATGCCGCAAGGATCAAAAGAAAAATACAGCAGCAAACAAAAGCGCATGGCTCATCATATTGAAGAGAGCGCCAAGAAAAGAGGCTACTCCGCAAAACGAGCCGCACAGATCGGCTGGGCAACAACGAATAAAGAAACTGGTGGTGCCGGAAAAAGCGTGAAGAAAAAAGCATCATCATCGAAAAGTTCTCATGCCGCACGTTCTAGAGCGGCGAAGAAGGGTTGGGAAACCAGACGTCATACCCATCATTGAAAAAAGAAAACGAGGGGGCGCCTCGTTTTCTTTTTCTAAATATCATTATCTATTTTGTTGACCGCCGCTTTTATTACCTGAACTTGTGCCAGAAGAACTATCAGATCTTCCAGTGTCTTTTTTATTAGGATTCATTGAGTCTCTTTGCTGACTGCTGTCTCTTTGAGATGATGTGTTGCTGCCGGACTGATTTTGATTAGGGTTTTGGGTATTTTTACTCATAACTGCCTCCTGTGTGTTTTAGATTAGTACTTGTTTTTATGCTGATAATCATAACCCCGGGTATCACGATTCGTGAAACCTAGATCCTCACGCCGAAAACTTTCGCGATCTCGAGTGTTATCTTGTCGCAGATTTTGGCGCTTCGTTTGATAACTAGGATTTGGATGATCTCGTTCGGAATCTTTAATGTGTTTTCTTCCTGGTCTTCTCATCTTCCGTCCTCCTTTTCTGACATGTCCAGTTTGAAGGAGTCCGAACCGAAATTTCAACAACTGTGGTAGGGAATGGCCGAGATACAATTCAGAATCGTGTCGGATGTCTGGGGATCTCGACTTCGGTCATTGTAAATTGCGGGATTTGTCAGGAGTGGTTGGGGCTTTCTCCGGGCTCTATTAACCTAGAAAAAGAAGACTTGCGAGGAGGATTTATGGAAATATACGAACTGCTCAAAAAAGATCACAAGGAAGTTAAATCACTTTTTCATAAAATTGAAGACGCCCTGGAGGAAGAAGATTTCGATGAAGTGGAAAGCCTTTTTTCTGAGGTGCGAGACCAACTCACTGCGCACTCTAAGGCCGAGGCCGAAGTCTTCTATCAACCTTTAAAGATGATCGCTGAAGAAGAAGGCGAGGAGTTGGCTTGGGAAGGAGAGGAAGAGCATCATGTTGTTGCTCTAGTGCTTAATGAACTTTCCCGCATTTCCGTAGACGAAGAACCTTGGAAAGCCAAATTTACGGTATTAACTGAATTGGTAAATCATCATGTGCAAGAAGAAGAAGGTGAGATCTTTAAGGCTGCGAAAAGATATTTTAGTTCTGACGACGCTGAAGAAATGGCTGAAAACATGGAAAGTTTGAAACAAACTTATTTAGGTATGGTTGATAGCGCTTTGGATGAAGATATCGCCTTGCTTTTGAACACGGTTTCCCAGGTTAGTCATACTCATGGTTCACGACACGCTTGATTTAAAAAAAAGAGATAATCCACAGAAAAAATTCTGTGGATTATCTCTCACATTCTAACGATAGTTTTGATTACGGTAAGAGCTTCTTCCATAATCCTCATCATAGTCCGTATCATAATCCTCGTCGTAGTCACGAGAACCCGCACGCAGTTCTTCATCCTCGTTGTAATCACGGTCTGTGTCGTAAAGATCTTCATCTTCATACCAGTCTTGATTTTGTGAACCGCGAGAAGACGAACCTCGACGGGAGCTGCTTTCTTGGCCGCCACGGTAGTTGCGACCCTCGTATTCGTTTAGGCCTCTTCCGTAACCTTGATTGTAGCCTTCTCCTTGGTAACTGCTGCCTCGTCCGTAGCCACGCTCTCTATCGGAATACCCGCCGCCGCCTACGCCGCCTTGACTGTACCGACCGCTGCTGCGACCTTCAGAGCCTCGATAAGATTCGCCCTGATAGCTTCCACGACTTGGGTATTCATCATAGTCCTGGTCCCAGTTTTGTGTCGAGCGAGTGCCTCGTCCACCATACTGTGAGCCATATTGTGAGCCTCTTTCGCTGCCGTAGCCATAGCCGCGGTTGCGATCTTCGTTTTGCGAATAATTGTATTGGGATCCTCTGCGGGATGATCCTCTTGTTGCCATAATTCCTCCTTTATTAATAAAAGCCGGTTTATCCGGAGTCGTTGTTAAATCTTTTTGAAAATTATCTGTTCTCAGAGTTTTTATTACGTTCACTTCGGTTCGTGCTTTGGGAGCTCTCTTTATCCGTGCCTCCGGATCTTTGTGTAGTAGATGATTTAGAAACATTGTCTTTGTTCGTCGTGCGGTTTTGATTTTGAGTGTTTTTATTCATGGAAATATCCTCCTTGTTTCACTCTAGCGGAATAAAAGAAAGAAATCGGTTTGTTATTCATAAAACAAAACTGTGAACTAAAAGTGCTGACGATTTTTAAGATACTCGAACGTAGCCTGCTCCACGGCAGGAAGACTTTTAATTCTGTCGCTGACAAGGCTGCTATTCAAAGGTCGCCGCGCACGGAAATTGAGGCAATCGTGAGTGCACGAAATCAAAAAGGCATGTTTGTTAAAACCCGATTGTTTGTGCGCAAGGGAGGCCAGCTCGAACCAGGACATTTTTCCCTCATTGGCCAAGTGAACAACACCAGACTCTTTATCGATTAAAAGTTCCAGACTGGCGTTCACCAGGTCCGGAACGTAAGTAGGTGAAATATAAATATCCCGCGGAGCAAAAAAAGGTTGCTGTGCCACGAGCGATTTAAAGCATCGGGTTAAAAAGTTTTCTTTATCCCAGGGGCCAAAATAAGCGCCACTTCGAATAATCAACGCGGAAGGATTGGTACTGAGGATAAAATTTTCTGCGGCGACCTTGGATCGTCCATAGGCGTTTAAGGGCTGAGTTGAATCTTGTTCGTGGTAAGGGCTTGTATTTTTGCCGTCAAAAACATAGTCAGAAGAAAATGAAAGAAATTGAATTTTTCTTTTTCGACATTCTTCAGCCAGAAGGTTGGGGCCGACAACATTTGCCCGAAAGCAATGGGCAATTTCAGTTTCAGCTTTGTCGATATTAAAATATTCGTATGTGTTAATCACGGCCCACGGAACGTATTTTTCCAGATTTTTTTTAACAGAAACCGGATCCGCCATATCCATCTGATTTGCGGATAGCAAAATGTAAGGAATGTTCCTGCGCGAACAGATGCGAGCAAAAGCGCCTGAAAGAATATTTCCGGCTCCGGTAATTAAAATCGGAGAAGAGGTGCTTTTAATCACCGAACAAGAAAGGGGAGAGGCGAGCATATGCTTAACGCGGATAAAATTTTTCTTCCATTTTTCTTCTTTTAAAAGAGGATGATTGTACTCTTGTTCGACAATCAGAGATTTTAGCATCTCGGTTAAAAGTGTTTTTGCATGGTTTCTATAAATTTTTGGATCACTTAAAGTTCCGCGCTCAATATAAAGATCTTTAATCGGAAGTCCTTCGCGTTTTAGGTTCCGAATGCATTCCCACGTTTCATACAGTCCTCGCAGCTGGTTTTCGCGTCCTTCATCCGTATGAATTTCGAGTGCCAGAGGGCGAGAATATTTTTTCCATGCGGTTTTCAGTAATTCGCTTAGAGGCAAGGGTTCTCCGATATCAACTTCCATCTGTGGCAGATCCTCTGTAGATGAAAGAAGATAACGATCATTTGAAGGATGATACATAATGCTTAAAATATCAAAAGCCCCCGTTTGCATCAGATCGAAGAACTGCCATTGTTTTTGATTTTCAATCTCGACCTCTTTGGCTAATTCGGCAGGACCCTGAATATGTCCTATTTGATCCATCACGATGACATTGGTACCGGGAGAGAGTTTTTTGAGAATCTCAGTGGCCTTCAAAAATGTTTTCGCCAGCAAGGCCGTATGAATTTCTTGATGAGGACTTCGAAACACCCCGCGGGTGTTGCCGACAAATAAGTATTCTTGAATCCAAGGATATCGAGAGGAAAAATCTTGCACATAGGATAAAAAATTTTCGGCTCCGTCAGGGTGAAGCAGTAAAAAATCTCCAAATCCCTGTTGTGCATGAAGCTGCACGATGGGTTGAAACCCTTGGACTTTTAAATGGGCCAAAGCCTCATCAAAATGCGCCCAATCTGGATTCAAGGAAAAATAAAAAGGACAGCAGACTTTTTCGATTTTTGCCGTTGCAAGCTGTTTCAGGTAGTCAGCTTGCAACGGAATTTCAATGCCTGCGCCAATTTTTAAAGTATTCACTTTGCGCCTCTCGCAGTGTTAAAACTCGTTTGCAGTCCTTCCGCTAAAAGTGGAGAAAAACCTTTTTTTCTCGCCAGAGTGTCGATTTCTAAAAGAGACATTCGCTCCCAAGTGTGATCCCAAGAAGAATTTTTCAAGAATTCATCAACACTTTTAAGTCTTTGTGATGAGGGTTTTTCTGTAAGAACAATATCCAGGGCTTTTACAAAGTTTTCAGCGTCATCGGCGACGGCTAAAAGATTTTTCCCATGATACATTCGAGTTTCTGCAATGGGTGTTGTGACGACAGGAAGACCCGCTGCCAAATATTCGGAGATTTTAGTCGAGTATGCAAAACGGATGCTTTCATGTTTAGCCAACGGAATCATCGCGCAATTCCACGAGCTCATGTAAAATGGAAGATCCGCATAACGTTTCATTCCCAAATAATGAATATTTTCTTTTTTTGGTAAAATATCTTGAACCGTTTTTGCGACTTGTCCCAATAAAATGAACTGCCACTCCGGGCGCAAGGCCGCGATATTTCCTAACAGTGAAAAATTCATGCGACCGTCGATGCCGCCGACAAAACCAATGCGGGGACGCGGCAGATTTTCCTGGTCTTCGGGATCCGTTAAAGCGGATCGCGCTTTTGAAAAATGAGTGGTATCTATGGCACTGGGAAACGAGTGAACTCTTTTGTGCTTTTGTTTCTTTTCTTCATAAACAGAGTTCCCTCCTGTGAAGACAAGGTCCGCCCGCCGAAGTAAGGCGGTTTCTTTTTCCGCCATTGTTTGTGAAAAGTTAACGAGGTCATCAACGCAATCATAGATAGTAACTTGTCCGACAAGATGGTCAGAAAAGTTTAAAGCCATCGGAGTGTAATACCAAATGCTAAAATTTTTGATATTCTCGCCTTGGATCATCTCGTCCAGTAGACCCCGCGAGATTTCATCACGTTCGCGGTTTGAAATCTTCAGAGGCAAATGGGGTACTACGACACAAAGACCCGGATACTCCTCTTTAAGGCTTAGGTAAGGTTCCGTGATGTTTTCAATAACAGGTTCTTCAATAAAGAAAACCCGACGGTGGTTTGCAAAGCGGCTCATCAGATGTTGTGGCCGTTGAAACACCAGGTCCCAACGCAGATGTGAAAAGACCAAAAGATCATGAGTCGCGCACAAGGTGTCCATAGCATCTCCTTGCTATATATTTTTCTGCTTTTTTGAACGAGGAGATCCATCAATGAGGAAAAAATCGTCTCTGAGCAAGGGCGTCTTTGCAAGGCTGATTAAATACAAAATGGAAAGAAGGCAGATAACATGAAAAAAGCGTAGATTTCCATGGGTGAAATCTACGCTTTTAAAAATTTAATAACTGCGATTGTCGTCTGTTGAGTTCGTGTTGGTATTTGTATTCGTATTCGTGTCCCGGGTGTTGTTCATATTTCTGCGGTCACGTTGCTCCTGAGTGGAGTAGTCAGACTCTTCCCATCTGTCTTTTCTACTGATGCGTTTTTGTTTTGTTGTGCCTTTGGCAGTTTGTTTGTCTTGAACGTAAGGATTGGGTGTCTGATTGACATCATTTGTTCTCTCAGACATAGAGTCCTGCGCAATACTAGCACTAGCAAATAAGAACACAAAAGTTGCCATGATTAGTTTTTTCATAGAAACCTCCTATGTGCAGAATTGTGCTAACCCATGGGTTTTGCAATTGATGCGGGTAAAAATGGGTATTTACATATGAAACGATTGTTAAACTATAAATCCAAGACTTTCGGTGACGTACTTCCGACGGGTTGACATCAGGATTTTTAAGCCTATTTTTGAAGAAAAAAGGGGGCATTTATGAAACTCACGCCATACATTTTATTGGGAGTTGCAGCCGGCGGTGCTGCTGCGATTGCCTGGGGATATAATCGAAAAAAACAAAATGAAAGTTCTCCTCGAAGTGAAAAAGTAGATCAAGCTTCGGAAGAATCATTCCCGGCAAGTGATGCGCCTTCTTGGGCTGGGGGTGAATAGAAGAGCTGGCTCCTTGGAGCCAGCTTTTTTCTTTATTGACGACTGCGATATCCTCGATCTTCATCTTCATCGCGCTCATAATCAGTGTCATAATCCTCGTCGTAATCTCCGTAGTCTTCGTCTTCTTGAGAACTTGCGTGCATTCTGTCATTGTCGTAATCCTCGTCATAATCTTCATCTCTCCAGCTACGACCGCGGCGCCCCTCATTGTAATCACTTTCATAATCTCGACCGTGACCACGATGGCTGGCATGGCCGCCCATCGCTGCAATTCGGCTGCGTTTTTCAGGTGACATAGCTGCAAATCCGCGACGAGATGATCCACCACTGCTACGTCGTCCGCCTTGTCTGCTACTGCTGCTGCGACCATCATCACGGTCATAATCGCTTTCATAATCTCTGCCCTGGCCACGATGGCTGGCATGACCGCCCATAGCTGAGATACGACTGCGTTGTTGTGGCGACATCGCTGCAAAGCCACGACGTGATGATCCGCCACTGCGGGAAGAGCTACTACGTCGAGAACTTTGATCATAATCATCCTGATGGCTGCGTCCTGTGCCACCATGACTAGCCCGACCACCCATTGCAGAAATACGTCTGTGTTCTTCAGGTGACATAGAAGCAAAACCACGACCTCCGCCTCGAGAAGATGAGCGAGAAGAAGAGCTCGATCTACGACCTTGGGAACCTCGGCTTGAAGCCGCATGACGGCCGCGGCTAGAACTTGAACGCGAACGTCCTGTTTCTTGTGATTGTCTTGGCATAAAAATAGTCCTCCTGTTAATGAACCGTTTTTTCGGCTCTAAAATTTTTGAACTCTGGAGTCATAGAAGTTTTAAGTCCGCGTAAAGGCAAGCATGTGAGTCTGAAATGAGAAAATACAATTCGTGCTTTTGTATTTCTTCGAATTCTCGGAAATTTCTCATGCAAATTTTTTTAATAAAACAAAATGAAAAAGAAAAAAGAAAGCACGCTATGCCTATTATAAAAAAAGAAACAAAAAAAGAAGCGCTCGTAAAATTGGAAAAGGCTGCGTCCGATTGTCAAAATTGCGATCTTTATAAAAATGCAACACAGGTTGTTTTTGGGAAAGGTGCGGTGACCGCGAAAATTATGCTCGTCGGCGAACAGCCCGGACACTACGAGGATTTGCAAGGGGAGCCTTTCGTTGGACCTGCGGGGAGAATTTTGAAAGCTTGCATGGAGGAAGCGGGTCTTGAAGATCGCATGGTTTATTTAACGAACGCGGTGAAACATTTTAAGCATCACGTTTCAGGAAAAAAACGCCTGCACGATAAGCCGAACTATCAACAAATCAAAGCGTGTCGTCCATGGTTACAACAACAACGGGATGTTCTAAAACCTAAAATTATCGTCGCCATGGGAGCTACGGCAGCACGGAGTGTTTTAGACCGTATCCCGACTCTGGGAAAAGAGCGGGGAAAAATAATTAAAGAACTTCCCACTGGGGAGTTGGTGATTCTCTCCTGGCATCCGTCGGCAATTTTAAGAAACTACAGCAGTGATCAAGCCGACAAAATGAAAAAGGAACTGATCAGTGATTTAAAATTAGCCGTTAAAACTCTTAACGAATTAAAGAAAACTTAAAGGCGCCGTAAGATTTTTTCCGCAGCTTCGCGTCCCGACTTCAGTGCACCTTGAACTGTTCCACGGTCCGCTCCCTCAGACAGAGCTTCTCCAGCTAAATAAATATTTTCATGAAATGGTTTTTGCAGTCTTTTCCACGAAGTTTTTTCATGAACGCCTACGTAGCTGTAGGCCCCTCGAGAGTAAGGATCCAGCGTCCAATTGTGCATGAAATGATTCACGTAATATTTTTTTACTACCGCGAATGAAAGATCCGTGATTTTACTCAAAGTTTGTAAGGCCAATTGCACTTGTTCTGATTCTTTCAGATGACTGATCTCAAATGCTTTAGGTCCTCCTTGCCAGGCGGTGAGAAAAGGAGTCCGTCGTGGCATCTGTGTCCACCATGTCGGGAAATACTCCCGTGGGTCTATATGCAAAAAGGCCACCGGCTTTTTCGAAAGGCTTTCCCAAAAACGTTCCTTAAACTGAAAGGTGATTCTTAAGGCATGTCCCATTTCCACGGTTCTTAATGCTTGAGTTAAATCCGGAAGGGGAGGATCAAAATAAAGGGAGCTTTTTAAAACTCCGACGGGAAGGGCTAAAACCAAAAAAGGCGCTGTGAAATTTCGAAGTTTATTCTTTTTTAAATTTAAAGCGACGACCGTTGGATTTTTTGGATCCGTTAAAACTTTTTGAACTTCGTGCTCAAAGTGAATTTCCGTAGAAGAAAGCTGAATATCTTTAAAAAGTCCTTCCATCACAGAACTGTAGCCGGGCAGGGGACGAAACTGACTTTGACCGTTGAGTTCAGGAACTTCTTTTTTTTCAGACTCCGCCAGACCTTTTTCTCCTGCTAAGTGAAGATCCATGGCCTGAAAGCCTTCAAGGTAAGACACGTAGAGATCTTTAAGAGTGGAAATTTTCTTTCGGTGCGCTATCAGAAAATCCTGCATGGAGCGGTCTTTCTTAATTTTTGGATTTAAAAGCGCATTGACCTTTTCTACCTTTTCCCAAAATCCCGAAATGTTTTTTAAATCGGAATCTTTTCTTTCCAAATGATGATCCAAAAGATCCTCGAAACTCAATTGATGTCGTTCCAAAAGATCTATTAATTCTTTTTGCGCACCATGAATGAATTCGGCTCCCAGCTCTACGTTGTGAGCAGGAGAGGCTTGAAATGTCCAAATGCGCCCGCCGATGCGATCGCGAGCCTCCAGGATCTGACATGCTACTCCAGCATCGCTTAAAGTTTTAGCGCATGACAATCCCGAGGCTCCCGCACCGATGATCAAAACTTTTTTCATTCCTGTTTAAGGAGATTGTTCTTCGACGTTTTCCTCAATAGTCCCCGACGGTGTGTGAATGACGCCACCAAAATGGGTTTCTTTTTTGTGAGGAATGTCTCTTTTATTGTTTCGCTCCGCCGGTTTCTCTGCAGAGGCTCTCAGGGATGCTTTTTTTGATCCTGGGGATTTTTTCATAAATACTCCCTTTTCAAAAAATATTTAATAGCAGCATAGAGGGAGTATCCTGATTTATAAAAAGAAAGAGGCGGGATCAAAAAAATACAAGCGGGTGTCCGTGGTATTTAACACAAGATTGTTATTCTTTAATAAGACCGCGTGAACTTAAGATCCGTAAAGTTCCCAAAGGTCCTGCGACAGACAATGACTCTTCAAACTTCTGCCAAAAGTTTTTGGGACGAAGAGCTTCCGCCTCGTCAATGAATCCCAGAGAAGATGTTGAGCAATTGTTGGAAAAAAGCTGATAGACGTCCTGCAGTTTTTTGAAATCACTCTTTTGGACAGCCCGCTGGAATATCTGTGGAACTTGAGCGCCGGAAATTTGCAGCGTATGTAAAATCACCGGATGTTTGTATTCTTTAAGCCATCTGGTCAATTCATCACCTGTCACCAGGCGATGGGCGAGAAGGTAATGACCTTGAAAGCTTTCAAAAAGACTGTACTTGTGATCTTTAGGCGGGACGCCTTCGGAAGAAATGACGAGTGAGCGGATTTGCAATTGATGTTCTGGATGGAGCTGTTCTTTTAAAAGAAGAGCTGACGACGCTTCCTTCACCGTGAACTTCAAAAACACGTGGTAAACGCCAAAAACAAATTCTTCAAAGCCCACTTCGATTTTTTCCAAGTTTTGAAGTGGAATCTGGGCTTCATAGTATTTTCCATAATGAAGAATGTTTCCCAAGTGCAGCGTTTTTTCATCTTTGAAAATATGCACAGGACGAAAACGGCAAGAATCAATACACTGTCCATTGAATTTACCGAAAGCAAATCGTTGTGGCTGTTCTAAAGGATCTTCGACTTTCAAGTCACAACGACAAGAAGAATCTGCCGCTGTTAAAGACGCTTGCGCATGAGAAACCAGACTAAACAAAGAAGCGACGATTAGCACAGAAATGAATTGAACTCTCAAAAAAGCCATGATGTTTCCTTCGAATTTTCACTTGTAATATTCTAATTATGGGAACTCCAGAAGAATAAATTCGTTATATTGGAGATAGTCCTCTAAGAGACCTGTCGATTTCTGAGACTTCCTGGTGTTTCTTAGAGCGACCATCGGGATCACCCAAAAGGAGTAGAAATAATACTTCTGTATTACTTTTTTCCTTTAGTCCCATCATTACAACGCCGAAAGGTTCGGTAGCAAACAAATCTGGAGTTGCATGAACATGTCTGACCCGAACGAACTCAAAGTGATCCGTAAAAGATCTGAACCAAAAAACCCGGACGTTGATCGCGAAGAGGGGCGCCAACTTTTGGAGCGTCTTATCCGAGGTTTGGTGGACTATCCAGAAACAGTCACGGTGGGTTTTGCCATGGGGGATAAGACCACAGTCTATAAAGTAGAGTGTGATCAAAGATGTCTAGGGCAGATTATTGGAGCAAAAGGCAAGAACATCACGGGCATTCGTGCCGTGATTTCTGCAACAATGGCGCGAAAAGGGATTCGCGCCGTTGTCGAAATTCCTTATTATTGTATCGAAGCCTGATTAAGGCTGCACATCGATGGTGAACTCAGCCTGTTCACCATCGACATTAAATCGAATGTTCCAACGACCCGACATAACAAAGTAAGCCTCGGACACGAAGTAAACGCCTTGTGATTGTTTAACGATTTTCACGGGCGATGAACCGTGGCCGTGACCACCCATATTCATCCACAAATCCAATTTAATATTTTGCGGGTCCACCATTAGGTGTTCACCATGAGCCGATTTATGGTCAAAGAATTTCACCAAGAATTGAGATTCATCACCACTCAACGGACCTTTTGTAAATTCAATTTCAGCGCAAACATCAGCCAGTGCAAAATACACCGGACAAAGAGTGTTGTGGTCGTGATGACCGCCGCCGCCGTGATCACCGTGTTCGCCAAAAGCCCGTGCGCTGTTTGCGCCTAAAAATAGAAATGCAGCTAGAGTTAACTGTAAAAATGTTTTCATGTA
>NZ_CAMLDV010000058.1 GCF_946478835.1 uncultured Bdellovibrio sp.
GAAAGACAGAAACAATAAAGCTTGAAGCGATCACTGTGGGAGCGCCGAAGCCAAAATAAATCACAAGCAATGGAGCGATAGCGATAATAGGAACTGTCTGAAAAAAGATCGCAAAGGGTAAGATCGCTCTTTTCAAAAGATCTGAAAGAGAAAATAAAAACGCTGTGAGACTTCCGGATACGATACTGATCGCCAGACCTAAGAGTACGTTGATCAGGGTTTCTTTAAACGCTGTTAGAAAGTCCGCCTTTAATTCTTGAAGTGTTTGGATCACAGTGGATGGAGCAGGAAATAAAGTGTCGCTAATCACGCCCTGGCGCACGCAGAACTCTAAAAGCAATGTTAAGATGACAAAACTAATAAAGGCCGGAAGAAAACGTCTCATGCTTTCAGCCTTTCAGAAAGATGTCTAACGATACGATTGAGGTCTTCAGAAGTTCTTAAAGCTTCCGTGCGATTTTTCGGGAGATCCAATGTTTGATCTAAAGTGATTTTTGCACCTGCTCCTTTTAACATAATAATTCGTTCTGAAAGATACGTGGATTCAAACAACGAGTGTGTGACAAATACGATGGTCATCTTTTCGTTTTTCCACAATTCTAACAATTGATTTTGCATTTCAAAGCGTGTCGTTTCATCCAGAGCGGCGAAAGGTTCGTCCATCAACAAAAGTCGTGGTGAGCTGACAAGGGCTCTCGCCAAAGACACGCGCATCTTCATACCGCCGGAAAGTTCGTGGGGAAAAAGTTTTGCGAACTCTTCCAGTTTTACCTTTTTAAGAGCTTCTATCACGCGATGGGATTTTTCTTCGTAGGAAAGATTTTTAAATGACGAGTTTAATTCAAACGGCAAAAGAACATTTTCAAAAACGGAGCGCCACGGCAGTAAGTTGGCTTCTTGAAAGACAAAGCTAAAAGATCTTTTTGCGGTAGGGGAGAGGCTCACCTCCCCGCTTGTTGGATTTTCTAGACCTGCGATTAATCTTAGTAATGTCGATTTGCCGCAACCTGAAGGGCCCACGATAGAAACAAAAGAACCCGGCTCGATATCAAGATTCAAATCTTTAATCACTTCACGCTTTGTGAAGTTTTTTGCAAGATCCTTGATGTGAATGCCAAGTCCTTCTGTCATCAATTACACCCAATCGTAGTTAAAGCTGATGCTGATGCGTTCCTTGTTGGAATCGTTTTTAGGAACCTCATGACGAAGCCAGCTCTCAAAGAGCACCACGTGGCCTTCTTTAGGATCTAAAGAGTAATAGCGTTGATTATGGTCTTTGGCGTTGTGTTTGCGCGGTGGCGACGCCATGAAAGAATCCATGCGCGGGTCTTCAAATTTTAAGGAAGAACAATTTTTCGGAGTTTGGACATAATAAGTTCCGCTGATCACGGAAAGTGGATGCAAGTGCATCGTGTGAATCACGTCCGTCGGCATGACATTCACCCAGCAAGAGGTCATTTTGAGTTCTTTCGGGTTGATATCCATTTCGAGATGCTTCACGAATTTACGAACGTGTTTATCGATTTCTTTTTCTAGTTCTTCAAAGGTGCTGGACACCTTATGAAGGGATGAAATTGATCCGTATGAAGTGTATCCGCCTTTATAGTTTTTGCGCGACCAAACCTGGCCTTCTTCGTCGATCTCTGCGAATTTCAAAGCTTCCATTTTTAAATCTTTATTGAGCTCCGCCAGACCTCGTGATTTCAGGGGGGAATAATAGATAAAAGTGGGGAATAAGGTCTTTATCATTTTGAGACACCTTCGCAAATACTCTAGAGATATCCTCAACATAGGGCCAATTGTGTCTCAATTCAAGAACAGAACGTCAATTGTTAGACAGATGTTAGCCTCTTCATCAAAGCAACGCCGCCAGATGGAAATAGATGCGTTTCTGCATGGCACCGCCCTTGCTTTAAGTAAAGGCATTACCAAGGAGTGAATTATGAAAAAGCAATTACTTGTAACAGTTATCGCAATGATCCCTGCTATGAGCTTTGCGAAAATCTCTGACTTTAACGCTCTTATTTCTGAGAACGTAAAAGCTCAAAACGAACTTCACTCTACGGTGAAACACAATCTTGATGATGCGAGAGATGCAGTTGCTGCTGCTCAAGTTCGCGAGCGCATCGTTGTAGTGGAAAACTCAGGTGTCACTTACAATGCTCCAACTAAAAAAGATCTTTTGGCTTTCAAAAAAGAAAAACGCAGTCACCGTGCTTCTGAAGACAAACAATTCGAGCGTCTTGCTTCAGAAATCAACTCTGCTGACTACTAATTTAGAAATTTAATTTTGAATCACCAAGGCCTTCCGAATCCGGAGGGCCTTTTGTTTTTTAAAGAATCAACTTACGAAGCTCCTGTTGAGAGTAGACGTAGTCCGCATAAACCATCGTGTTTGTGATGTTTCGATGTCCCAAGGCCACTTGAACGAGGCGCAAATCCTTCGTTTTTTGATAGAGCTCAATGGCGAAAGTATGTCTTAAAGCGTGAAATTTCTTTGGAACGGGGCGATACATTTCCCAGACCTGGTAGAGGCGATTGTAAGAGATCGGAAAAACCGAGGTTCCGCCTTGCTGTTCAGCGAAGCGATGAAGTCGATTAAAAAGGTCGGAGTGAACCGGAATCTCGCGGTCATTGGAACCCTTTAAACCCCGGATAAAGATGCTTTCATCATAAGGGTTCAAGTCACTGCGTTGAATGTTGAGAACTTCTTGAGCCCGGGCCCCGGTCCGCAAAGCCACCCAAATCATCAAACAATTGCGTGGATCTTTATCTTGAAAATCCCCGAGAATTTTTCGCAAACGTTCTGTTTCGGGCGCGAGGAGATATTTGTTCTTATTAAGCTGATACCGAGATGCCGTGGCCATAACTCATCATTGAAAAGTCGAGGTGACTTTGACAAGGGGATATTGCAACGCGATGCATTCAAGGCTATGATGCATAAAAATACTTTGTTTATATGCATGTAGTCATAATATTATGCGTCGCATAAGCTCATAACTGCTTGAAATCACTAAATAAAATATACAATAAAATCAAATACTTAACACTAAAGCTTATAACTATAAGCTTTAGTCTGATTTGAAAATGGGGTGCCTGGGGTATGCCTGAAAGAATTCTTTTGTGGTTTCAATGACTTAGCTTGACGTCTGGAAACCTCATCTGGAATCATAGCTGTATTATACAACGCTATTTATTGTGAATAACAACACAAATGTTGTGAAAAACAATAGTCTAGATGGGGTTTGAATGGAAATGGATGTTCAAGGTCTAGGTCAGGAAAGGTTTGAAAAAGCCACGTTTGACGAGGGGTTTTTGGAGGGGGATTTAGGGCCTCGCTCAAAGACATCTTTACGGATGCATTATGAAGCTCAGGTTTCAGTCATCCAGAATCAGATCGGAAATTTGGAAGAAATTCGGGGGTCTTTAGGGCTTTCTCAACGCAAAATGGCCCAACTTCTTTTGGTCGACCCATCCACTTGGACTCGTTGGACGAAGCAGGGCGATGAAGCTCCCCCGCATATTTGGCGTGCTCTTCAATGGTATTTGGCTTTGCGGGAAAAAATCCCAGGTTTAACTCCTCAATATTTTATCAGTACAAATCCGCAGGTTTTGCATCAAAAGGCCTTGAAGGAGTTGGAGAACGAACGCCAAGAACGCCTTGAAAACATGGGAAATCTCTCTCAGAAACTGCAAATTTTGGTGGATGAACGCGCAGGACTTGAGGGAGAGCTTAAGAAGCTTAAAAAAGACCTGAATTTTCACAAGAAGATGAGTATAGTCATCCTTCTTATTAGTATCTCTTGGGCAGCCGTTTTCTGGTTTTGGAAAGGTCTATGATTAAACACGACGCCATTCGACTTTTAGTCACGCAAACCATCTTTGAAGTTGTTTCTTCTGTTTATCCGGACGCTGTTCAAGCCTCGTCGCGCGAAACTTTAGAAAATGAAATTTACAAAGCCCTTGTATTGCCTCCGCAATCAGAATTGGGCGATTTGGCCTTTGGCTGCTTTTTGCTTTCAAAATCTCTGAAAAAATCCCCGGCGGATGTGGCAAAAGAAATCGCCAACGGAATTACCCAAAAAATGATGGTGAATCACTCGATTCCATTAGAGGCGAATTCGATCCTTCCAAAATATCATTTAAATAATTTTATTAAGGCTGTTGCAGCAGGACCTTATGTTAATGTGACTCTTTCCCCAGAAGTTCACGGAAAGTATGTATTAAATGATATTTTAAGCGGCGGTTTCTTTAAAAAACAGCTTGTCGAAAAATCTCCGAAGACAATGATTGAGTACTCTCAGCCAAACACTCACAAAGAACTTCACGTGGGTCATATGAGAAATCTTTGTTTGGGTGATGCGATCGTTCGCATGCAAAGATATGCAGGTCGCGAGATCGTGGCGTCTACATTCCCTGGTGATATGGGAACTCACGTGGCGAAATGTCTTTGGTATATGAAAAAGCACAACCAAGAACCAGTTCCTGAAACAGGAAAAGGGGAGTGGTTGGGGCGTATGTATTCTAAAGCCAATCTTCTTTTGGAAGATCAAAACGGCACTCCGCAAGAGGCCATCAATCGCCAGGAGCTGACGGACATTCTTCATCAATTAGAATCCAAAAAAGGACCTTACTTCGATCTTTGGAAAGAGACTCGCGAGTGGTCTATTGAATTGATGAAAAAGGTCTATAAATGGGCCGATGTCTCTTTCGATGAATGGTATTTTGAATCAGATATGGATTCTCCGTCTGCGGCGTGGGTGAAAGAACTCTACGCTCAAGGAAAACTTGAAATGTCTGAAGGTGCTATCGGAAAGAATTTGGAATCTGAAAATCTTGGATTCTGCATGCTTTTAAAATCTGATGGCACGGGACTTTACGCGACGAAAGATTTGTTGCTGGCAAAACATAAGTTTGAAGACGTGCACATTGAAAAAAGCGTTTACATCGTAGATATGCGCCAGGCTTTGCACTTTAAACAAGTCTTCCGCGTTCTTGAGATCTTGGGATTTGAACAGGCGAAGAATTGTTTCCATCTTCAATATAATTATGTGGAACTTCCAGATGGAGCGATGAGTTCTCGTAAAGGTAATATCGTGCCTTTAACAGAGCTTGTTCATCGCATGGAAGATCACGTGAAAACGACCTACTTAAGTCGTTATGAAAATGAGTGGTCAAAAGAGGAAATCAACACGATCGCCGGACAAGTGGCGAAAGGTGCGATCTTCTATGGAATGCTTCGTATCGATACAAATAAGAAAATCGTTTTTGATATGAACGAGTGGCTAAAACTTGATGGGGAGTCTGGACCTTTTGTTCAATATTCTTATGCGCGTATTTCAAGTCTTGGCAGAAAGTTCCCGCGCACACAAAAAGACGTGAATTGGGGACTTCTGACTCACGCTTCAGAACGTCAGTTGATGCAGGCGTTGTTTGGGTTTAACTCTTCGGTTGCGCAAGCGGCGGAAAATTATAAACCGGCTGCGATCTGTACTTATTTGTATGAACTCGCGAAAAAATTTAACGTCTTCTATCATGAGTGCCCGATTGGAACAGAGAAAGACGAGGCGATTCGTGAAGCACGTCTGGCTTTGAGTTCTGCTGTCGGCATCACTCTGAAGCAAGGTCTGGCTGTTTTAGGAATGCCAGCTCCAGAGAAAATGTAGTGAGAATTTGGGCTCTCGTTATTGCGGGAGCCTTCTATTTTTGCCCCAAATTTAGGCGATTTTCCTCCCCAACTTATTCGCTGCATTATCACTAGTCTTTTTACTCAAATGGAACCATGATCTCCTCGCAATTTAAATTACGAAGGAGCCTACATTGGGAACTTTTGAGCTTATTTCTAAGCATGGAGACCATGAGCAAGTTGTATTCTGTAACGACCCTCATGTCGGACTGAAAGCGATCATCGCTATTCATAACACTTCTTTGGGACCTGCTTTGGGTGGTACCCGTATGTGGAACTACAAAAATGAAGATGAGGCTCTTGTCGACGTTCTTCGTTTGTCTAAAGGGATGACTTATAAAGCGGCGGCTTCTGGTTTGAACTTGGGTGGTGGTAAAGCGGTTATCATCGGTGATCCTAAAACTCAAAAATCTGAAGGATTGTTCCGTGCATTCGGTCAATTCGTAAACTCTTTGAATGGTAAATACATCACGGCTGAAGACGTGGGTACTTCTGTTCAAGATATGGAACACATCTACATGGAAACTCCTTGGGTGACTGGTATCCCTAAGGACTTCGGTGGATCTGGCGATCCATCTCCCTACACAGCACACGGTGTTTTGATGGGAATTAAGGCCTCTGCAAAAGAAAAATTCGGAACTGATTCTTTGAAAGGCATGAAAATCGCCGTTCAAGGTCTTGGAAACGTAGGTTCAAACCTTGTGAAGTACCTTAAAGAAGAAGGCGCAGTGATCACTGTGGCTGATATCGATATGAACCGCACTAAAAACGTAGCGGAAGCATACTCTGCAAAAGCAGTTTCTCCAGATGAAATCCTTTTCACGGAGTGCGATATCTTGGCTCCATGTGCCTTGGGTGCGATCGTGAACGATCAAACAATCACGAAGTTCAAAACTAAAGTGATCGCGGGTGGCGCGAACAACGTTCTTGCTGAAGCTCGTCACGGTGACCAATTGAAAGAATTGGGCATCCTTTACGCTCCAGACTACGTGATCAATGCCGGTGGTTTGATGAACGTATTCGTTGAACTTGAAGGTTATTCTCCAGAGCGCGCATTTGAAAAAACAAAACGCGTTTACGACAACATCTTGAAAGTTTACGAAGTTGCAAAACGCGACAATATCGGAACTCACACAGCTGCGGACCGTTTGGCTGAAGAGCGCATCAACACAATTGGTCGCTTGAAACAACGTCATCCAGGTAAATCTTCTCGCGCGTTCACGACGCTTAAAGAAGTACACAACCGCTAGTCTTCGTTCAGCTGCTCTCGGAGCTACTTAGTGTGGCCATCCGTGAGCAGCCTTTCTGTCGGCCGTCGTGGCCGCCAGACCTAAGCAGCCTTCACGCGATGGAGGCACCTCGCATCATTGTCACAGCTGAATTGACAACACACCTCGACCAAAGAACAATCTTTCTTCGTGTAAGTATTTATTAACAGCGAGGAATATCTTGAGCACTAAGTTTACAAAAGATGAGTTGAAATCTCCGGATCAAGTGACACAAACCCTTAGAAAAGGTTTTGTTTGGACAACGGGACATTCCAAAATGGTGATCACAGCCGTTGCCGTTTTTATCGTGATCGGCGTTGGTGCTTCGATCATGAACTACATGACTGAGAAAAAAGAAATTTCTCAGCAAGAGAAATACTTCCTTCTTGAGAAAGCCTACAGCGAGAAAAAACGTGGTTTTGAAGAAGCAGCTCGCGCTGAAGTGATGGCGGCTCAGTCTAAAGATAAAAAGAACGTTCCAGCCGTAGATCCTTCTAAAAAAGCTTCTGGTGACATGCAAAAAGACTACGGCACTGAAATCACGGGCTTTGAAGCTTTCATCGATCAAGCACCAAACACAAAAGCAGCACAAATGGCCGCTTTGAATTTGAGCGAAATCTATATGGACTACAAAAAGAACGATGAGGCGATTGCGACGTTGGCGAAAGTAGAAAAAGGTCTTGATAAGAAAGACGTCCTAACAGGTCTTGTTCTTATGCAGATGGGAAATGCTTTGGCAGATAAGAGCGATTGTAAAGCTGCGATTGAAAAATGGCAGACTTTGGCTAGCAATAAAGCTTTGGCCTTTGCTCACGATGAAGCAAAACTTCGCATGGGTCTTTGCTTTGAATCTATGAATGATCTAGCGAAAGCAGAAGAAATCTACACTGAGATCGGTAAAAAAGACGATCAAGGCACAACAGATTTCGCAGCTTCTCGTGAAGCTCAAAAATATTTGCGTTTGTTAAAAGCAAAAAAGAATCTTTAATCAGGGGACTTCATGAAGTCGATTCTTCTCGGATCTCTGGTGCTGGCTTTGACAGGATGTGCGACAGTAGATCGCACACTTGAGCAATGGAGTTCAAAAAATAACAGCAAAAGAGAATACGAAGTTAAAACGGCGTGGGTTCGTCAGACGACTGTTAAAGACAATCTGGGCTTTCGTAAAATCAATCGCATGACGCCTCTTTTGGTGAATGATCTCGTCATTCAAGGCAATGGTCTTGATGGCATCGTCGCTTATGAAAAAGAAAGCGGCCGTCAAAAATGGCGTTTGGCGATTCCAAATGGTGTTGAGCCTAGTGCGACATCCATTCGTGATCGTTTGTTCGTAGGTGCGAGCGATGGGAATTTTTATTCCGTTGAATCCAGCTCCGGTCAAATTCAGTGGAGCTTTCCAACGAAGGCCGAAAACCTTTCAGCACCTTTGCTTGAAGAAGGTGTGGTTTATTTCTTAGCTGGCAACAACGTGTTTTACGCACTGGATGCAGCGACAGGACGTCAGTTGTGGTTGTACTCTCGTCAGGACACATCACAGTTTTCCATTCGCGGTGGCAGCCAGGCGGCGTTTTATAACGGCACTTTGTATGTCGGATTCTCCGACGGATCTTTGGTGGCTTTGAATGCGAAAACAGGCGCTGTGGTTTGGGAATTACAACTGAATCGCAACAAACGTTTCCGTGATATCGATGCAACTCCTGTGATTGATGGAAATCAAATTTATATCGCAGGCTATGATGATAAACTTTATTGCGTGTCTTTGGATAAAGGCGAAGTGATCTGGCGTATTGATGGCGGCGGCTATAGTGCTGTCACAATGGTGGGAGATAAAATCATTTATCCTACGACCAATGGTGAAGTTTGGGCTTTGAAAAAAGCCAATGGCGATAAGGTTTGGAGCTACAAGCTTAAAGAAGGTATTGCCACTCAAGTAAAAGCTTACAAAGGTTCACTTGTGTTTGGGGAGTCTCAAGGAAAATTAAAGTTCCTCGATCCAAACTCAGGGGCGGAACTGGGCGCGATGGAACCTGGACGAGGTATTCTTTCAACTCCTCAGGTTGATGAAAAAGCCGGTCGCGTTTATTTCATTTCAGGCGAAGCCAATCTTTTTGCGATCAACGCGGGTTGGATTAAAACACCTTATTTTAAGGAGTAAGAGATGAAAAAGCTGCTTATGACTTTACCTCTTTTGTTTGTTTTGGGTGCTTGCACTCATGGCAATTGCAGAACTCAAAAAGGGGCGGAAAAAACAGCCGTAACAAGTGAGGTTCCTGTGACTAAATCAGCAGCAACGGATCGTGTGAAAGTTTATAAACCCGATGGTTCTTTGCAGTGTGGTCAGGGTAAAGCCATCCCTGTCGCTGAAATGCAAAAACAACTGAAGGGAATTCAGGTTCATTCTGCTTCAAATAAAAATGACGGAATGATGCGCATTCAACTTTGCGGTTCTCCAACAGGAAACAGCAATGTCTATGAAATTGACCGCAAAGATCTTGAAGCCGCTTTGAAAGCCGGCTTCAAAGAGTGGACTTTCGAATAAAAAATCAGACGGGGAGTCGGGTCTCTTTTTGAGGCGTCTCCCCTCTTGACAGGCGGGTGACAAATCTTGAATTTCATCCCCTTCTCAGATTGAGATTAGCAAACCATTTTAAATACTTAACCCGGCACACAGACTTTGCATAGGACTCCTATGAGGTGTTTTCTATGCGTAAGATCTATACTCTTGTACTGGCATTCTTAATCGCTACAGGCGCAGTGGGCGGTACGGCTCGCGCTGAAATGACAGCTGAACACAGAGCCCAATTGACTCAATTGGATTATCTATTGGCTGTGGATCGTTTGGATTTTTATTCAGATGGTCTAGCAGATTATTTGATGGATCACGATCAAAAGGTCGCGGCAGAAGCCATTCGCCGTATTGAACCTGAAGACTACGCAAAAGAAAGATACAGCTCTCAAGATCTGAACAATCCAGATAAATGGAATGAATTGATCTTGCGCATATTACATAAGAAATTCCCAGAATTTAAGAACCTCACTTTGAAAGATATCGAGTGGAATTATAACTTCTTCCGCAAAAAATTAATGGAAGGCTTTAAGGCGGATCCTATCACTTTAAAGCGTGAAGCTTCAGTTTCTGGTTTGAACAGTGAACCTGTGACTTACAACAAAAGATCAATCCCGAATGTGGATGGCAAAGCTATTTTGCTAGACGCTGAAAGATATATTTCTGAAAAAACAACTCGCGCGCTTTTCTGGGATGCTGCAATCACAGGTAAAGCGATTGAATTCCACATGGGTACGGAGCGCGACTTCCGTCAAAGGGTGTCTCAAGAAGACCGTGAAGTCGTTGCAGAAGTAAAAACTCGTTCTGCAAACTACAATAAAATTTATTTGGTCTATGATGCTCGCACAAAAGAATATTCTTATGCATTTACGCGTATTTCTGGCGATGACCGTGTGAAACACTTGATCGCTCAATTGCGTATTTTGAAATACGAAAACAAGGTGGCTTTAAAAAGTGACTTCGTTCGCGTGTATGGAAATGCCAATGCCGTTCACAGACAACAAGAACAACGTCTTGTAGAGCTATTTAAAACACTTCCAAAAGCTGACATGGTTGTGATTGGTCAAAAGTCAGCAATCGGTAACGTGATTGCGATGGCTGGTATGATGGCACAAGTTCAACCAGATATTAAATCTGTTGTGGGTCCTGAAAAATCACAAATCCAAAAACTTTCTCAACGTGTGACAGAGACTGGAACATATTTCTCTGTAACGACAAAAGCTCCTGTCGTGAAAACAGAGTTTGAAAAAATACAAAATCCAATGGCTTCAAGTTATGAAATCGTGACTTCAGAACAGCCAAGCCATGATATCTCTGACGTTCTTTTGGAAACAAAAGACGGTCGTATCGTGCGCTGGAGATTTATCTCTAATATGTGGGGAGATGAAGTTGTTCCTGTCGCTCGCGCTATTAAAAATTCCGGCCATGACAAAGTGGTTTATATCGGAACTGCCGGCGGAATTATTGGAAAAGGTCTGAAAGTCGGGGACGTGGTCGCTCCTTCTAAGACTTACACTCAAGATGGCAAGCTGTTTGATCTAGAAAAGCCTTCTTACGGAACTGATTTCGTGAAGACAGGTCAAACTTTGGGTCAAGTGACGTCTCCGTTTGATGAAACTAAAAAGTGGTTTGATAAATGGAGCAATAAAATCGACGTGGTTGAACTTGAAACTGGTTATTTGAAAGAAAACCTAGGTCCTAAAGTCAGCTTCCAACCATATCTTCTTGTATCAGACGTTGTTGGCTCTGAGCATGAAACATTGGCTGTCGCTGCTGCGGACTCTGGAAAACGCAAGAACGGTCAATTAAAGCTTTTAGAAAGCTTGTTTGTGAACAACGGAATCAAAGCTCCGGTTTCAAATGTTGAAATGATCTCGGCGGAAGGCGCTGTGAAAGCAATGTATCATAAAATTGATTCATTAAGAGCGTCTCGCGATGTCACTTCGAAATTGCAATTAACTCAGTTGGCTCTTCGCAAAGGTTTGAAAACGGATGCGGAATTGGAAGCTTTAATTAAAGCTGAACCTTCTTTTGATCGCCAGCTTTTGATGGATAAGCTTGAGAAATATTCCGGGGCTTTGGAATTGATCTCTAAAAAGATTTCCGGAGTGAGTTTTGCAATTGTTGGTGGCGAAGAACTTTTGAATGGCACTTGGAATCCTAAGAAAGCTTTGAAGTTGCAAGTAATGGCAGGAAATATGTCTGCGGCTGACGCAAATAAAGTTTATGCGGCGGAACTTTCTAAGATCCAAGCTGTGATGGGTAAAGAATTAAGCATTGAAATGGTGACTTTCGATGCGGAAAAAACTCGTCAGGCGGTGTTCTTTAACTCGAATTCAAAACGAGTTCTTGCGAACCACTACGAAAATAAAATTCTTAAGAAATTAGGTTTAACTAAAGAAATCGATAAAAACGGTGGCGTTCGTTTCCGCGAAGTCACTGAGTCTGCTGGAGGTATGAGATGCGAAGCCGTCCTTTTGTAAAAAGAACTCTTCCTTGTTTGGCGGTGGTCCTGGCTGTAACGATGCAAGCGGCACCGGCGCATGCGGGTCTTTTTGATAAGATCATGTCAGCAGCAACGCAGATTTTAAATAATGCTAAGACGGCTCCGTCTCAGCCGCTTAAAAGTGGAATGGCGGGGACGCAGGCGGCAAATACGTCTAACACAACAAAAGCGCCGTTCTCTGTGGAAGCAGATGTTATTGGAAAAATCGTTGCTGAAACACAGCCTTCTCCTTATTCAACAGACCTTCGTAAGACTTCTAAAGCGATGGCTGAAAAAGTAAGTTCTGTGGCAACGGAAACTCATACTGAAATCATTCCGGAATACACGGAAAAAGGGCTGATCTTCCGTCTTCGTTATGATGAAACGGCTCTTCAGAATCCAAAACTTCTTCTGAAAGATTTAGCTTTGGCGAGAATGCTGACTTCGACTTCAAATTATTGGGGTACTCAATCAAGCATCTTTGAAGGCACCATGAATGAAAAACTTCGTGCTGAAGTTGAGTCTCCGCATGCGATTGCGGAACTTATCACAAACGTTCGCGAAGGCAGCCCTACGGCGAAGGCTCGCTGGAATACTTTGCAAGCGGATCTTTTGGAGAATGTTTCTGTAAAACAAAATATTCTTCAAGAAATGGGTCTTAGTTCAAATGTAATTCAAGACATTCGTGAAGAATTAAAAGCTAAATCTGCATCTCTTGATGAAGCGGCCGCTCAACACGCGCGCAAACAACAAAAGGCTTTGGATAAATGGAAATCTGAGACGGGTGCGCTTGATAAAATGGAAGCTATGCAAGACAAGCTTGATGATTTGATCCTAAAGAATGACCGTAAAGGCGTTCGTCAAATGCTTGAGGCTTATCTACCTTGGTCTGTGATGGAACCCGTAGAAGCAAATACCTGGAAAATCTGGCTTGAAGCCATCGAGCATCCAGATGCTTCAAAAACAACCGTCGCATTCCGTGGTTTGAAATACGATACGGATAAAATCCAACGCAAACAAACTGCGAATGGCGAAGTTTATGGTTTTATGTCGACAGTTTTAACTAAAAACCAAGGAAGCTATACGCGTCGTTTGAGATCTTTATCTACAAACCGCGAGAAAAATGGAGATATTGGCTTTAAAGTTCATGGTGAAAACATCAGATCGACAAAGATCACAGATCAAATGACGGCGCATGCAAGAAACCCTGTGGCGTCGAGCTTTATCTCATTTACGTACGATCCCAATGTGGCTTACAGATTCATGGGTCAAAACGTAACAAAACAAGTTAAAGGAGAAAACGTTTCGGTTCCATATGGTGGTCTTTTGGTAGTTAAAATGGATTCACGCCGAATGATTCCAAATGTGCCATCTATGTACAGCAATGAAATCGAACTTTTAGCGCCATTGTTGGTGTTCCCAGATGAAGTTGTTAAATACAAAGAAGGATCATTTACTAACGATTATTCATTTGCTGACTTTGTAAAAGAAATCTCTGCTAAAACCGGGATTAACTTCACGAACTGGTCTACGGCGGCAGACGCTAATAACGAAGGCCTTAGAGAAAGATACAATCGCGAAGGTCATGAGTTCCTGAAGCAAATGACGGAAGTGAACTTAAAAGCGATGAGTTGCTCAAAAGTATTCTAAGAATCCAAATCAAAAATACAGGCTCTAAATCGATGGATTTGGAGCCTTTTTAAAGCCTCAGATCGAATATATCCAGAAAAGACATATACTATACGTTACATAATATAACTTATCAGAAAAATATGTAGGCCTTCCCCGAGCCCGTTTTAACTGCTTAATCTGGCTGTGGCGGCGTTACGATATCAAAGGCATTCAACTTCCAAGTTTCTTTCCACGCTGGATCTGTTGTTACGATCACCGTTGCAAGCAATCGTTCTGAAATCGGATCTAGTCCATCATTTGGATTTGCTACACATATTGCGACGACCGATTTTGCCACCATTTTATAGTTTGATAACGTTGGCTTAAGGTCGATGGAGCCATATTCTTGAAAATCAGAACATACAAATGAGCCACCGTGTTTTGTGTAAGTTTCTTCATGGGATTTGTATTCTTTTGATAAGCGAATCACTGATTCCGCTCGACGGGGATAGTGCACGCTTCTCCCCGTCTCCTATGTATTTTTTCTACCGAAGTTGACCGATTTTTTTATTCGATTTTTACTGCGTATCCCGCGGAGGAATTATGAAGATTTTTGCAGCACTGATGGTGTGCGTTTTGTCTTTTTCTATTTCAGCAAACGCAGGTCTTTTGGAAGACAACTGCAAACAACAGGCGCTCGAGATTGTTGAATCCACGCGAAAGACTTTACATGATTATCAGCCTTTTGATCTTCAAGCGAATCTGATTGGTTCGAATCTCAGCAAGATACCTGGAATTGCCCGAACTTTTGAGTATGATGTTTTGATGATCGAGAATAACGGTGCTCTCAGGCCGGTTCATTACCTGGTTTACATGGGAGTGACTTCGTTAAACTACGACCGTTGTGACGCTGTTTTAAACGTCAGAACGGTCTTTCCCCCTGCTCCCCCACAATCACGACCTGGACCACCGTGTGCGGATTGATTATTGAGCTAAAAATTCGCCAATGATTTGATTCGCAGAATCTTCTGTATATTCAGGCGATAGAAGCATTTCGGAAAGAGTCAGAATTTCTTCGTCATCAAGACGAGATCTCACACACTTATCTGAAATCAACGCTTTAACCACTTCGTTTTGCACAGCTTTAAAAGGCAAATCGACAATACGCATTTGCTCGATTTTCTGTGCTGTTTTTTTGCGGGCTTTGCAGTATTTCGCCGGTGCTGCTTGAATTTGGAAAGATGTCAGTAACATTGTGAAGACGATGAATGACTTCATAAAATACTCCTTTGATAAATTCACAAAACATATATCAAAGGAGCTTTTGAATTTCTTAATTTAATCGCGGGATTCTATTCTTTTCCTGGCGGCACAAAGAAATAGCCACTTGTTCACAAACGGTGAACAGCTTATTTAAACTTTTCTGGAGTGGTGAGCTTCATGTATTTCAAAAGTTCACGGTCGTTTTCCGACGTGCGTTTTGAAAATTCCTTAATGACGCCCCAATAGTCCTCTTTATCGCGATTTTGACTCAGTTTAAATTTAGCATCAATGGAAGTGGCGCTGAGTTTGATCCAGACAATCGCTTTCAAAAGATCTTCATGGAAGTCTTCTGGCAATTCATAATTCCATGTCGTACCGTTTTTCTTTTCATAATGAGCCACAAGGCGTTCCATAAGATCTTTGACAGTCGTTGCATCCTTAATAACTTCGCAATCACAAGATGCGTGAACGGCCGTATAGTTCCAAGTAGGAACATTCAGCGGATCTTTATAATAAACCGGCGAAACATAACTGTGAGGTCCCGTAAAAATCACGGTGGCTTTTAAATTTTGAGAGAGCTGCTTCCACTGAGGATTTCCCAAAGCCAGGTGAGTCCAGAAAACCAAACTCTCCCCTTCTTGATCTACTAAAAAAGGATAGTGGTTGGCAGACACACCTTCGGAAGTTGCGTTTACCAGGGTTCCAAAACTGTAGTCTTCGATAAAGGATTGGATGAGCTTTAAATCCTGAACTTGTGAATACCTAGGAATATACATAGTTGCTCCTGTTTATGCTGTGAGTTTACATAAACTTATTAAAAAAAGAACAACCAGTTTTATAATATCTTACAGACCAGTCCCAAAATGAGCTTCTTGGGATTGAAAAATCGTGGAAGAAGACTTGTAGAGTTGACCGCTTTGTCGAGAAAATTTCTCAAAGAACTTTTCGCGCTGACAGACCGTGATCACGGATGTTCTTTCAGGAAGTTCCACAACTTCGCGTTTTTCAAAGCAATTGTCTTTAGCATAGCGTAGAACTTTAACGTTACGAACGTCGGGTTCGCCGATCAGATTTTGGGTGCGCGGATCTTCAAAGACCATTTTTGTGAAAGCCGCAATCGAGGCCGATGTGTGAGTGCGACCTAGATAATCTGTTTCGCCAATTAAGAAATGTAAACCCTGATCATAGGGCTCTGTTTTGATATACTGACTTAGAACATCCTCTTTAAGCCAATATTTCTCCCAGTAACTGACGGGCTTTCCATCAATCATACCAATGTAAAGTTCCTGATGAGCATCTTCGAGTTCAGAAAGAAGCTTTTTAGCCAAATCCTCGCGAGACTTATTTAACCCCCACCATTGCGCAAGATAGGGCTGATTCATCCATTTAGAATAAATCGCAAAGTCTTTTTCAAAAGACAAAGGTCGGAAGGAATAATAGGTATCGTTTTTGTCGTTATAGACTTCAAACTCACTGCGCATAGCCCTTATTTTTTAAAAGGGCTTTGCGAGCAAGACAAGGCGCCCTCAAAAAAGGGCTTTAAGTGAAAAGGAATTGAGGTGTAATTGAAAACGAAATGGGAAAACCGATTTAAAACGGGATTGCTCCGAAAGCACCTGCGTCGAGTTTCTCTCCATTCAGATAAATCTCAGGCGCCTGGTTGGCTTTTGTAATGACAACCACGCGAATTACACCTTGATTGGACTGACCTTCAAACAGGAACCTCGACTCCATTCCTTTCTCTGTGCCGACGGCTTCCATGGAAAGAGGACCACGAACAGTGTCGCCGTTAGACAATACCAACATCAAAGAGCCGCTGCCTTCAATACGCATTTTCATTGTTTGTGTCGTCTCAGTTTGTATGACATCGACATTGCCATTGAAGCGTAGATTGATTGCAAAAGAACGAAGTCCTGACAGATCAGAAACACGCTGACTGCGAACTTCGCGAGATTCAGAATTTGTGCCTTCTATTCTCATCACAATCTGAACAGATTCTGCGGTTTGATCGAGTTTAATCAAATCATAAGTCGTAGCATTAGAGTCCGTTTTGCTAACAAGAAACGGGCATGTATTCCCACTTGTCGACATGTTGATACTTTGGGTCTTCGTAGCGCCTTGACGGACGTCGCCGCTTTCGGTTTTACGGGCGTCGTTGATGGTGCACGTTGTTCTGATTTCATTTACAAAGCGCAGGCCTTCGCTATTTAGTTTTTTAAACGCCTCTTGGCGCTCTGGACTTCCATCCCAAATTTGCTTTAGGTCAGAGCCGTCAGCAATCACATTGAAGAACGCGGCATCTGATGGAATGTATAAATTCGAATCTTTGATGGAGATCATCACATCTTTTAAATAACTCATCGGAGCTGCGTTGGGTGGTTTGTGTGAGGGTTGGAAATCTTTTGAGAAAGTATAAAGACCTGGGTTGTTTTTATTTTTGCTTCCGCTATCTGAGCACGCCGTTAAGAAAGCACACGTTATAAGCAATGAAGATAAAATCAGTTTCATAAGCTCTCCCTTTCAAGAGAGCTTACGCTAGCACTGTTATTTGAAATTAGACAAATTACTGATTAAACAGGAATCTCCACAATCGATCTTATCCCGGTGCGGGCTGTCATCGCATGCACAACAGCCCGCAATCCCATGATTGTTTTGCCTTGAGTTCCAATGACTTGCCCGAGGTTTTCTTTGGCACAGTTCACACGATAAACCGTGGTTTTAGGACCCACGTAGGTTGTGACAGTCACAGTTTCCGGTTGATCGACAAGCAAGCGAACGATGTGCTCCACCAAAAGACGAATCTCTTCACGGTAAGCCTCTTGATCTATGTCAGAGCCTTTCTCTTTACGTTCTTCATATTTGTAGGCTTCCATATCATTCATACTTTAATCTCCCATGATGAAATTGGCTGTGGCTCGGCGGTTGAAATTGCAATGCGGTCCAGGAACTGGAACCCAGCTTGAAAAGAAGTCCATGGCACTGGCCAAGGCTGAAAACTCTTCAGCGCCCTCTTGAAATCCATAGCTATCCCAGAGTCCAATAGAGACATAAAATTTAGGCTTCTTTTTTCCTTTAAAGTTTTTCAGAAGTCGGATGGGGTCGTGATTTTCCCAATCTTTTTGATTAAGAAAAATGGATCGAGAAATCGAAAGCATTTTGCGCACAAGTTTTGGAATCGCGTGCGTGCGATAAATGTAGTTATCTATTTCTTGATCTGAAGAATATGGGCCCACCGCCGTGATCGCCGGGCAAAGCAAAGCCACGCGGGAAAACATCTCCGGATATTGAAGAGCGATTTCAGCTCCATTAAATCCACCCATCGATTGACCGATGATGTGCCTGCGCCCGCCATTCAGTCCACCCATTTTCTTTTCCATCAATGGGATAATGCCTTTTGCAAAAAGCGGCAGAATCGGAAAACGTTTGTTGTTCACCAAAAGCCACGACGGTCCAAAAGAAATTCCCACGATCCGCGGCTTATAGCCTTTAAACTGCCACCATCGCTGAATCATCAAAGTCCCCAGACATTGTGTAAACCAAGTGTCTTCCGAGCCATTCAGCCCATGGAAGAAATAGACAATGTCGTTGTTATTGGTGGCTTCTTGATTGCGATAACAAAAGTTAAACTTTACACCTTGGAGTTTTTCAGTCCCGCAAGTGTATTTTTGCCGCTCTATTGAAACTTCATCTTGAGATACTTCGTCAGGTTCATTTGCTCCGGAAGATACTGAAACGCACAGAAGGAGCAGAATACATGAAAAGATCTTCATAGCCTCCCCCTCTGCTAGCAGAGTCCCTTGAGGCATTTGAAAAATCAATTTGCAATATCGAAATCTTCTTGGACTCTGTCTTTAGACACCAATACTTGTTCACCGGTGTTAAGACATTTTAGATAGAAGTGATTGTAACCTCTGTTAGTGATCACAAAACGACGCGGATTTTTTGGTGTCAGTTTTTTCGCCAACACAGATCCGACATCCAACGTTTCATATTTACGCAAAAGCTTTTCAGAAACATTATTGCGTACGAAATGAAGCCACAAAGCCGCAGATAAAATTGCAACGGCAACCACATAGGGCAAAACCCAATGAATCTTGTTATTCATCAAAGCCGTGAAAGACACCGGCGCCAGCACAGAAACTAGAACGATCGCTGCCGTCAGGATTCGCTCTTGTTTTTGGTATTTTTTAAATTCTTCGACGAAAGAAGACATGAAGAGGCCTCGCTACATTCACTAGGTAGACAACTATAGAATCACGAATGGTTAAAAAAGTGCGAGTCCAGATTTGGTTATTTTGATGATGTCGTGCAATACAGGCTGACAGCCCATTTCACGTAAGGTGAGCTTAAAGAACGAGGTGAAAATGAAACTACTGAAAACCGCTTTTATCTTATCATTTGTTGGGATTTCGTCAGCATTCGCTCAAGATCCTGTTTGCCAGAATAAAGTTGAAAGAGGCGGCAGCATTCAAGTACAAATGCGCCCTACTGGAAATGGAGAATGTTTCGTATCTGTTCACAGTTTCAAAACGTCAGGTCTAGTTTATCGCGATTATCTTTTTTCAAAAGATGGCAACTTCATGGTGTTTAACTCTTACGGTGACGGCTCCATCTCTGAAACAACAGGGGCCCGTGAGTTCTTTCTTTTCCCACACCGTAACGTAATTCCGCAATTCAACTGGAATAGTGAAACTCGTCGTCTTGAAGTCACGGCGGTCGACGGACACGTTTATCATTTCGATTATGAAACAGCAGAGATCGCAGAGATTTCGGATGCGAAAGTCACAGTGGCTTCGAGTGTGAACCCCAACAATCGCGGAGGGGTTGAAATTAAAAACTACAAAGGTTTAATTTTGGATGCGGGATTCACGATGGGTCGAGCTCCAACAGAGAACATGAAGGCGACCTCTGTCTTTACAGATGAAAATGGCAAGACATGCAAAGTGTATAACGGTGACATCTTCGAACTCACTTCAACAGGAGATGTACGTCTCA
>NZ_CAMLDV010000059.1 GCF_946478835.1 uncultured Bdellovibrio sp.
CAAGCTTTGCGTGATGCTATTCAATACAGCCAAGATAAAGGTGTTCTATTTATCGCGGCGGCTGGTAACGGACACAAAGGTGTTGGTTATGATAACGACACTGACAAACTTCCTGCTTACCCAGCGTCTTACGATCATGAAAATATCATTTCTGTCGCAGCTCTTGATGTGAACAACAAATTGGGTTCTTTCTCTAACTGGGGTGCTAAAACCGTTGATATCGGTGCGCCTGGAGTGAAGGTCTTCTCGACTGTTGTCGGCCAAGGTTACTCTGACACTGTGATTGATAAATTTGGATTCAAAGCAACTTGGGATGGAACGTCTATGGCGACTCCTCACGTTGCTGGTGCGGCGGCTCTTTACTGGTCGGCTCATCCAAATAAATCATGGCATGAAGTGAAAGCTGCGATCTTGGGTTCTGCAAAAGCGATCCCCGCTTTGCAAGGCAAAACTGTGTCAGGCGGCAAGCTTGATGTAAAAGCTTTGATGAATTACTAAAACTTTCAGCAACTTAATTTGTAAAAGTTAGGTTCCTCTAGAAAAGTAGAACGAGCACTAAACCGAAAGGATTTAAAATGCGCGTTCTACTTTTTTCTTTTTTAGCGACCGCTGCTTTTTCTTCTTCCGCGTTTGCCGCAAAGTACGAGCTTGATAAAGCTCACACGAGTATCGCCTTTCAGGCTCCCCATCTTGTTGTTTCCAAAGTCAACGGCCGCTTCGATGAGTTCGATGGCAGTTTTGATTTTGATGAAACTTCTCAAAAACTTGATAACGTCGTCGTCACTATCAAAACCGCGTCACTCAATACGAATCAAAAAGATCGCGACAAAGATCTGCGCAGTAAAAACTTTTTCGACGTTGAAAAGTATCCCAACATGACTTTCAAAAGTACGAAGGTCGAATACGACAAAGACAAACCTAAAAAAGTTCACGGAGATCTCACCATTCACGGCGTCACCAAGCCCGTCGTTTTGGACGTCAATTACAACGGCGCTGTGACAGACCCCTGGGGCAATCGCATGGTGAGCTTTGATGCAGAAACCAAGATTGATCGTAAAGATTTCGGGATGACTTGGAATAAGCAACTCGACAAAGGCGGATGGATGGTCGGTGACGATATTAAAATCATAATCGTCGGCGAAGCCAAAGTTGCAAAACCTCAAGCCCCTGCAAAAAAATAACTAAAGGAAGAAAAATGCACCCGTCATCATTCACTCACAAAGTGGGGTTGGGTCTCAGGCCTCCTCATTATTCTTTTTTAGAACAACGACCTTCTACGGAAGTCGCGTGGTTTGAAGCAATCTCGGAAAACTACATGGATTCGCGGGGACGTCCGATGGAGATGCTCCAGCTCATTCGTCAGGATTATCCCATCGCCCTGCACGGCGTTTCGATGAATATCGGTTCTCCCGAAGGCATTCGCCTGGACTATCTACAGAAACTTCGTGATCTGATTGACCGCGTGGAACCGTTTATTGTTTCCGACCATCTTTGTTGGACGGGAACGTCGGATATGAACATGCACGATCTTCTTCCTCTCCCCTTCACCGAAGACAGTGTCGCAACTTTGGTGAACAATATCGATTTCGTACAAACCTTTTTGCGTCGTCCTTTGATTTTAGAAAACGTATCGACTTACATCAGCTATCGTCGCAATGAGATGAGCGAGTGGGATTTTGTCAGCGAAGTCAGTCGCCGATCCGGTTGCGGGTTGCTTCTGGATATCAATAATGTCTACGTGAATTCTTACAATCACGGTTTCGATCCGCATTACTTTTTAAATCACATTCCGATGGATCGCGTGGCGCAAGTTCATATGGCAGGGCCTTCGGACTATGGCGATTTTCTTTTTGATACCCATTCGACAGATATTCCCGAACCTGTTTGGAATTTGTTTAAAATTTTGGCGCCACAAATTCGCCACCTGCCGATTCTTATTGAACGCGATGAAGACATTCCTGACTTCCATGAGCTTGAAGTTGAAGTGATGAAGGCCGTTTACATTTTGGAGAGTTCCCATGAATCTGAACGAAGCATTGAACCTGTTTAAAAGAAATATTGCCTCTCGACAAACCGCCGATAGCAACGCCGAAGCGGAACTAAAACCCGTCGGCTCGCTTTCTTTAGAGCAAGCCTTTCAAGTCTATCATCAAGGCTACGTTGCCCGTCTGACCGAAGCTTTACGTGAAATTTACGAGGCCTCTTTGTGGGTTTTAGGTGAGGATGAATTTCACAACGCCAGTCGCAAGTATATCGACGCTCAACCCTCACGCTCGTACAATCTTTCTGATTACGGTCATGAATTCCCGGAGCACTTGCAGATGTCTTCTTTGGGAACGGCTCATCCATTTCTCTATGATCTGGCACGCTTTGAGTGGACTTTTAAAAATATGTATCATACGCCAACATCAGATCCATTTCCCGCCGAGGAAATCCAGGCGTTGCTGAATTCAGAGGATTTCAAAGTGCATTTCATTGAAGGCATGGACATCTTTCAAAGTCCTTACGCGATCTATGAAATTTGGCGACGACGCAATGATCCGGCTGGAGCCATCGACGATATTCACTGGCAAACACCTGAAAGTCTTTTAGTATATAAGAAGCAAAAAAAAATTTACGTGCATAGAATTGATCACGTGGAGGCCCAGGTTTTAACCGAACTCAAAGAAGGCAAATCCGTTTCTCAGGCCCTGGTGGGTTTTTCCCATGTCCTGACGTCAGAAAAAATCACGCAGCTTTTTCAAATGATCATGAGAGCGGGAATTATTGAAGACGTCTTGGTTTTAGAAACCTAAGCCGCCTTCTTCGCCGATCTTCCGATGACTTCAGAAGCCATATGGTGAACCATGTGCTGAAGAGTGTTGGCTTGCGCTGACATCTCTTCAGACGTTGCCGCTGTTTCTTCTGCCGCCGCCGAGAAAGCTTGCGTCTGCTGCCCTAGAGATCCCATCGCATCGTGAATGGAACGAATGCCTTCGGATTGCTGTGCAGAAGTCTCAGCAATTTCTTGATTGAGCACGTTGACCTTTTGCACGGATGTCACAATTCCATCTAAAACTTTATCACTTTTTTCTGCGAGTTCTAACGACACTTGAGTTTGCGTGACACTGCTTGTGATCACCGTTTTAACTTCTTTCGCAGCTTGGGCTGACTTTAAAGCCAGTCCACGCACGGCCTCGGCAACAACGGCAAAACCTTTTCCTTGTTCTCCGGCACGAGCGGCTTCCACCGCCGCATTTAAGGCCAAAAGATTTGTTTGAAACGCGATATCGTCAATGATGTCCATGGCAGACGTGATCTCACCAGAAATTTTCGACATCACCGTGATGGATTCAATCAAGCGCTTAACTTCGCCCGCACCTTGAGAGGCACCAGCTTCTGAATTTTTCGCAAGCTCTGCTGCGGCTCTTGCGCGGTCTTGATTGGTTTTCACGATGTCATTTAATTCTTTAACGGCGTTGAGTGTTTCCTCAATACGGGCTGCGGATTCCACGGCTCCTTGTGCGACGTTTTGTCCCGCATTTGAAAGCATATTGGAAGCTTCCAAAACCTGTTGGCTTGCATCGTTCGTATCATTCACAGTTTTTGCCAAAAAGTTCATAAGCTTTCCGGCGAAAACAAAGAACAAACCAAAAGCTAAAACGAATGCGCATGAAAAACTGATAATCACTTTGGAGCGAAACTGCGCCACGGATTTTTCAACGTCATCCACATACACACCACTACCAATGATCCACTTCCACGGCTTAAACTGTCTTACGAAACTGATTTTTGGCTCGGGCTGAGGTGAACCCGGCTTCGGCCACAGATATCTGACAAAACCTTCGCCTTCAGAAGTTTGTCCGACACGTGCAAACTCTACGAACAAACGAAGACCTTCGGGATCTTTCATATCAGAAAGATCTTTACCATTCAGTTCCGGCTTAATCGGATGCATCATCATTTTGGGATGAAGATCGTTGATCCAAAAATATTCATTGCCGTTATAACGGAGTTTTGAAACTGCAAGCAAGGCTTGTTTCTGCGCTTCTTCATCAGTGATGACTTTGGCTTCCGCAAGTTGATGATAGTGTTCTAAAACTTTTCCCGCAATATCCACGGTATTACGAATGGATGTTTTGCGGTCTTCATATAAATTGGTACGCACCAAGGGCAGCACGTAAAACAAAACTATCGCCCACAAAGGCAGGATCGCCACGACAAGAAGAGCTAATATTTTGTAACGGTAACTCTGTGACTTCCAGACTTTATTCCACATACATGTACTCCCCGGGAGTGAAATTGCATGGGAAAAGATCGGCATCTGCTTAAGAACCTGAAGCACTCTCGAGGGTTTATGAGGAAGTTTAATTATTTATATTTCAGAATGAGACAGCGGAAGGAATCCAATCAAGTCCTCCACCCTCCCCCGGTGTTCGATTTGTGTTAACACCGGGAGGAACGACTTCATCGCCGACCATTGCTTGCTCGGAAGGATAACGCCTTGAAAATCCAATGAGGTCTTTATGATAAGACAAAAGCAGACTTCCGTTTTGCAAAAGATTGATCAGGTAATTCACATACTCAAGTCCAACGGCAAAGCATCCTTCGCTCCAGCCAAGACGTCCATTTCTTTGAATAAAGTCTTCACTCACGTAAGAGGCGCCGTGCAAAACAATTGTTCGCAGTTTGGCGTTATTATTCGAGCGGTCAATACCGTCGAGATAAAGTGAAATGCCGTTCTTAGAACTGACGTATGAACCTTTGGCAAAATAAAAGCCCAACGAACTTTTCCAGGAATCCGGAAGATTTGAAAAGCTGCGCGTCTCAATAATGCCTGAGCGAATGCCATGAGCCACATAGAATTTTTCAACAGAGCCATTGCTAAGATTTATCAGAAACAATCTTTTTTCCGTCGAGGGCCGGGAGTAATCGACCAGCACCGTGTACGTCAGATTCGGAATTCGCCCCTCATTGTAATCGTACATGCGGAAGATCAAGTCCAAAGGTTCGCGAGAAACACCTTGCTCCATCACAACGTCAAAAAGGAAACGCCCGTTTCCCAAACGACGATTGAATAAAGAATCCGCCCACGCCGTTGTCGCGATCAGATCCACTGCTAAAAAAATCCATAGTGAAAAGATGCGTGCAAATGAAGCCATAGTCACACTCTCAATGGAAGTGCGAATATCAGCAAATTAAGTTTCCGAAAGGTGTGTCAGGGCCAAGGAATATGCGGCACATCCTGGCAGATGATCGGCAAAGCTTCGGCTTGCAAAGGAGCGGCAAGAGCGTCGATTTCAGAAGATTCGTCCAAAAGATTTATGTGCGATTTCAAAACTGTTCTCGACAAAAGCAATGACGAGATGTGCAGTTTCGCGCGAGCTTTTTGGTCATGTATTGGCGCAAGACCTGCCATTCGACGAATGGATTCCAAAACGTGGCGAACCATGCAGTTGTAGCGGGGAACTCTGTTGAGTTCTTGAACTTGCTCATCAGCATAACGAACAATGCCATCATAATCTTTGGCTTTAAAAAGCTCCCTCAGACGCTCAGAAATTTCGCCCGTTGGCGCCGGATGAAAATGTTGAAGTGAGTCTTTACCGTCTGGGTTGACCGCACGAAATGCCGGTGTGTGCGACATATCAATAAAATCCGCGCACAGAATCGGGATGCCGGCGCGCTGATAGGGGGCCGCCCATGCGTCTGCTAAAGGAGCCACCCATAAAACTTTCTTCTCGGCCTTGATCAGCATTTCAGAAATCGCGCGGCTCTGCCCTTGAGAAAGTCGCTCGTATACAGGGGCTCTTTGTTCGTTGATTTTGATGGCCTCACGAAGGTGCGTGGACAAACATGGCTTCACATCTTTAAGGCCCGCTTGTCCAATAGCAGGCAATAGAAGTCCTATGAGAAAAACCACAAGTGAGCGACGGCGACTGTCTATAAATAAGTCACCCTGACAAATCGCGGTTTTTATCCGTTGCCAGTTCATTCTTGCTCCCTTTAATTACTCTGGTTTTATTAAAAGCAAAGCTGGTGCCATTACTCTTTCTTTTTGATCGCGCCCATATAGGAATGCTGCCAAGGACGATACGAAAAGAGAACACCCATATCCACGACGGAAACGTTGTGTTCACTTTCAAAACGGGACTCCTCTTGCATCTCCAACATCAATTTTTCAAGTTTCGTTTTGTACTTCGCCATAGTCTGCGGGCTGAGTTTTAAGAAGGAAAAACGAATGTAGTCCTCTGGACGGAAATCATAATTGAGATAGTGCGCCTTCGTATTTTCAAAAAGAGCTTTCCCGACAAGTCCGTCACGACGGAAGCGCAAAAATCCATGGCGTTTTAATTTCACTTTGTCACGCGGATGAAGCTCAATGAGATTCAAACGGTCTAATTGGAAAAGATATTTTTTCGACTCGGAACTGGAGATCTGATACTCCCGCTCGATTTTTTGCGGCGTCTTTCCCTCTTGCAACATCATAAAGTAATGCAGCATGCGCGAGTTTTCGGCCAACGCTTTTTCCTGATCATCCGTGAGAGTAAAAACTTGAGAGGTCTCTTCTAAGTTGGCGGATTTTACGACTTCGGAAAAACTGATGTCAGCGACTCTGCAAATTTCTTCCAGGCGCTCTAGACTCAAACTCTTGTTGGAGAGAATGCGCTTAACGCTAGACTCACTCAAATTCAATGCTTTCGCCAAGTCTCGATACAAGACGTTCTTTGCTTTTAGTGCCCGTTTTAGGGAATTCAAGAATTGGTCAATTTGTGACATATCAACCCCCAAAACCACGGTATTACATGATGGTACTTAAATCAAGGGTATTGAATTATAGGACCAAGCCGCCGATCCTTAGTAAGAGAACGCAGGAGGTTCTATGAGCATTCTCAAGTTCATCGTGGATCGTTTAACAAGCAAAAGACCTTTCTTTTATGGCTGGGAGCAAAGAGCGTACGAACGACGCCAAGAGCAATATCCCACGTTGTTTCAAAACACTTGCAGGCTCAAGCAGGATTAAATACTCTCCTTCTGCATGCAAAGTTCGACCACTGACTCTTCAGTCCTCTTTAATCGTCCCCTTTGGTTTTACATTAAAAACAATCCCCGAGCCTTCAGCTTGGGGATGTTTTTTTTAATCATCACGAATGCGCTGGATGGGGTGTATCCACTCATCATGAAAACGGCTATTGACCAGATCGAAGCGCAGGTGCCGTTGAATAATATCGGCAAAACGTGTTTGATCTTTTTTGCGGTGATGGCAGGACTTGCCGTCAGCCGTTATGGATGGCGTACGAACTTTGGGCGCTTTCACACTTTTGCGGCTGAACACATTCGCCAAAAACTTTTCCGTCACGTGACGTCTTTGGGACCGAACTTCTTCCACAAAAATCAAGTGGGAGAATTAATGAGTCTTTTGACCAATGACGTTCAATCTTTTCGCCAAGCGATCGGTCCTGGGCTTTTAATCCTCGCTGACGGCGTGATTATCATCGCCGTGGTTCTGCCGATTATGGCGACTATGAATTGGGCTTGGACTTGGAAGACGTTGGTTTTTCTTCCGATTGTTCCCTTTCTTATTTGGAAAGTGATGCGTCTTATTCACTCCAATTATAAAATTCAGCAGGACCGCTTTTCCGAACTTACCGGTGTAGCTCAAGAAACTGTGGGCGGCATCCGTGTGATTAAAAGTTTTGCTCAGGAAGACAACCGCACAACATTGTTTAACGGCGTCAGCTCTGCGTTTGAACAAGCTTGTAATAAAGTCGCGCGCATTGATGCGTTCTTTGTTCCGGTGATGGAGTTTGGCGTTACCTCTGGCAGCGTGATTCTATTGTTTATCGCTAAAGATGATATCTATTCAGGCGCTGTGACCATTGGAACCTTTGTGGCTTTTCATCGCTACATCCAAAAAATGGTGTGGCCGATGACAGCCTTGGGAATGGGGTTTTCTTACTTCCAAAAAGGTTACGCTTCGTTTGACCGCATCAAGGATGTTCTTAAAACAGAAACAGACATTCCTGATAATGGCACTTACGAAATTGCTGAGTTTAAAACTTTGGAATTTAAAAATGTCTCTTACAAACATAAAGGCAGTGACCATTATGTTTTGAAAAACGTTTCCTTTTCTTTAAATGCCGGCGAAAGCTTAGGGATCATGGGTCCTGTTGGTGCCGGAAAAACGACTTTGCTTCACCTGCTTTCTCGTATGTACCCACTTGAAGAGGGACAGATTCTTATTAACGGAGTGTCGATCGAAAATATTTCTCAAGAGTCTTTACGAAAAACTTTGCTGCTTGTTCCTCAAGAAGCTTTCTTATTTAGTGAAAGTATCTCTGAGAACGTCAGCTTCGGCCTTAAAGAACGCGCTTCTGAAGAAGAAATCTTACGCATGACGGAGATTGTGGATCTCAGTAAAGAAATTGATTCCTTACCGCACAAGTACGATTCACAATTGGGCGAAAGAGGTGTCAACCTTTCCGGCGGACAAAAACAACGCCTGACCATTGCCCGCGGTTTGATTATGAAAACTCCCGTCTTGGTTTTGGATGACTCTTTAAGTGCCGTGGATACGCGCACCGAAAAAGCCATTGAAGAAGAATTGGCGAAGAGCAATTCCACGACCAGCCGAATTATTGTGGCCCATCGTTTGTCTTCTTTAAAGGCCGTGGATCATTTATTAATTTTGAAAGACGGCCAAGTCGAAGCCCATGGCACTTACGAAGAAGTTTTAAAAGTGAGCCCGACATTCCAAAAAATTGTCCAAATCCAAGGGAAAGGAGATCACCATGAGTGAAAATTTCATGCATGAAGACCTGGTGAAAACCAAGATCACCTACCCGGTTCTTTTTAAACGCCTGTGGCCTTATGCTCGTCGTGAAAAGTTATTACTTTTTTCCGCGATCTTCGCAGTGGCTGGTGGAGCTACTGTTGCCCGTTTGATTCCGGCTTTGATCGGATATGCGATCGACCATGGCGTGAAGGGAAAAGACTACAGCGTCTTTACAAAAGTCGCTTACGCTTATTTGATTCTAGAAATCTTCCGCTCGTGTTTTTCTTTTGCGAACGTTTATCTCTTCCAGATTTTTGGAAATAGAATGCTTTTTCATTTGCGCGAAGACCTGATGGCCCACGTGCAAAGATTGCCTTTGCAGTTTTTCAATAAAACGCCGACGGGCCGAATCGTGACTCGTTTGACCAACGACGTGATGTCTTTGGGCGAACTCTTCACTGATGGCGTGATTTCTGTCTTCACGCATTTCGTGATCATCATGTCTGTTATTGTGGCTTTGGCTTTGATTTCTTGGAAACTGACTCTTGTGAGCTTGGTCTTAGCGCCATTTTTTATTGGTGCTTCGTTTTATTTAAGCAATCGCATCCGCGATATCTTAAGAGAACAGAAAAAGAAATTATCATTGATCAATGCGTTTTTGGCGGAAAACCTGAACGGCATCAAGGTTGTTCAGCTTTACAACCGTGTTTTCCGCAATCGTGAAAAGTTTGGCGTTCTTTCCGTTGATTACCGCGATACGAATATGCGCTCCATCCGTGCCTATGCGCTGATGCAGCCGATTATGAATCTTTTTAATGCCACGACAATCACGGCAGCTTTGTACTTTGGCGGACTGTTGAGTGCGCAGAATTCCATTGCGATTGGCGCTTTGGTGGCGTTTTTGATGAATATTCAAGACTTCATCCCGCCTCTTCGTGAAATTTTGGAGAAATATCAGCAATTCCAAAACTCCTTAACGAGTGCTGAGCGTATTTTCACTTTGATGGATGAACCGCAAGAGTATGAACTGGAAAATCTGCAAACTCCTGAGGTTGTTAAAGGCGATATTGAGATTCGCAACTTGAATTTCCAATACGAAAGCAATTTGCCTTTCGTGCTTAAAAATATCTCTTTGCAAATCAAAGCGGGCGAGTCGATCGCTTTGGTCGGACGAACTGGCAGCGGAAAATCGACGTTCATTTCCTTGCTGCAACGATTTTACGATGCTCCAGAGAAAAGTATTTTTATCGATGGTTTGGCTTTGGAAAGAATTCCTCGCACCGAGATCCGCCACCATGTCGGCGTTGTTCAACAGGATAATTTTATCTTCCGCGGAACGATTCGCGATAATATCGGGCTAGGTGATTCGCGCATCAGTGAAGAACAGATTCTGAAGGCTTGTGAGAAAACGGGCTATATGAGTCTTTTAAAGCGCACAGGCCGCGATCTTTTAAGCACAGTAGAAGAACGTGGCTCAAACTTATCCGTCGGCGAAAGACAGTTGATCGCGTTTGCGCGCATCTTGGCTTTCAATCCGGATATTTTGATTTTGGATGAAGCGACGGCGAATATCGACTCTGAAAGTGAGCACATCATTCAAGAGGCGACCAAAGAAATCACCAAGGGTCGCACAAGCATTATCATCGCTCACCGTCTTTCGACGATTCAGCAGTGTGATCGCATTGTCGTTTTAGATCATGGGGAAATTGCTGAAGTGGGCTCTCACGAAGAACTTATGAAAGCCCAAGGTCTTTATTATCAGTTTGCGTCTTTAGGTTTGAAGTCCACTTTGATGGATGCGTCAGCCGCCGGAACTGCTGAGCCATAGAAGCGAATGGCATTGATAGATTCGATATAATCCCATCCATTCACGTTGCTGCGAGGAACCGATTGGCCGTTGATCGTAACCGTGATGGATTCAATCACAGGCTTTTTAGAAAGTTTAAAGTCTGTGAGGATTTGGTAGATACGGGCGCGGATGTTTGTAATGGCTGATCCCAGACTAGACGTACAAATTGACTCTTGAACGCCGCCAGAGACGTTAACTAAATCAATGAATCTCCAGCCTACCTCTGAATAGTCATTAAATGTAGTACAGTTTGTACTTGCAGGTGTTACACCGATAAAGTTAAAGACCCAAGATCTAGAACCATCGACCCAAGGGCGCTTAAGACTGTCAAGCAAGCCTGTGTAATGCTGAGTGGGGTTAGAAACTACGCTCTTATCTTCTTCATTTGATAGCGCAATCACAACTAGCAAAGCATCATTACGAAAAAACCCTTTACCCTCGTTAGCAAGATAACCCGAAGACAAAGCATTTTCCATCGACTCAAGGCCACGCTCATTACTACTTCCTGCCTCACCCACGATCATACGATTCTTAAGTGAATTCACAAGATCAGGAGTTGAAGACGTTACATACTTCGGGCTTCCAATAAAGCGGCCGCCGTCAGGATTTGTTCCTCCCATACTCGTCGTAACGACTGCCATATGGTAGTCCATCTTCAACGAGTTCAAACGAGAAACCAGATCTGGAACTTGTGCACTCAGATTTTGTTGATGCTTCAACATTGACGCTGAGTTATCAACAATCCAGAGAATATCCACTTTGTTGTTGTAGGTCACACTTTGATCAAAGTTGTCGGACGTTTCTGGAAGATCAAACTGCACACCCGAAGAACAAGCCATGAGAGCTGTTGACATCATGGCCGCCAACAAAGCTGAAAATTCCTTTTTCATAAATCCTCTTTCAAGACGTTCATAGAGAACAAAAAATCTTATGCTGCCTTTGTCGTAAAGTTTTTAATCGACTCACGCGCCGATTGACTGAGAGTCGTGAATTTCACGCCGTATTTTACGGGTTCTACCGTAGCACTCGTATTGGCGGCATCTTTCACGAACTGCTTACTGACGATCTGGCAAACCGCATTGAATGGAGGAACTCCGTCACCGGGTTGGAAATGTAAAAACAAAGACTGGCCTGGTTGTAAATTTGGAGTATCAATCAAGACACCAGCTCCGCCGGCACTGATTTCCAACGCTTGACCACGGAAGACAGTTTTATTGTTATGCACAATCAAAGAAGCACCATAAGATGCGCGAGCATGACGACGACGGAAGAAAATCTCTGCCACGTCGACATCTTTGGAATCTTTCATTCCGCGGATTTTATCTGAAGAGAACTCTTCCACTTCTGCGACTCGTTTCCATGCAGGAAGTTTTGCGTGCCAGATGTAATCGTATTCAAACAAAGTTTTTTCCTGCAGCATTTGGATCAACTCCAACTGGCAGAACGGTCCGTAGTTATTTCCCTCTTTGAGAATAAACCACTCTTTGTCCTTAAGAGCGTTTGCAAATCCCGCTTTTGGAAGAGGCGTCGCACTTGGACGAACCGACGGCTTCTGAGCCAGTTTCTGCGCAAACTCAGGGTGTTCAAGTAGCATCATCCATTCACCTACGTTTTCATCGTAAACGTAATCAGTCCATTGATGTTCCTGGGCCTCGATCTTTTTTAAGACTGTCTCATGCGTGTACGGTCCGATATGAGTCCCATTGTTAGAAAGATAATACTGTTTTGCCATTGTTCCGTTACTCCTTGGACCACCTATCGGCGCAAACAAGACTCGACTTAACTGTAGGAAATTAGACAATTTGTAAGAAAAATGATTCAAATTTTTTGTCGAACTTTTAGTCGTTTTTCATTCTGTAATTAAACTAAATAAAGTTAAAGGGATCCTCATGAAAGCCGATCAGATTACTAGGCGTTAAGAATTCCGTTTTCAAACTGATAGAAGTTTATGGTTTTTATACAGAAGAAAGAAATGAAACTTAGAAAAAACATCCTCATTGTTGATAATAACTGTGAACTCGAGCAATCAGTAAAAGAGCCTTTGCTGAAGCAGCTTGAAAGCTCGGGCGTGTCTCCTATCGTGGTGCGCGCGAAAGACGGAGCTGAAGCGGCGATCAAGTCGGAAAATCAAAAATTTGATATGGTTATTATCGACACCGAAGTCCCTCGCTTGATGGATGGCGGTTTCGTGTATGGTATTCATACTTACAAAAACACTCAGGACGCTGAAGTCATCGTGATCTCGCAAAAGGATCCTGCCGATCTTCCGGAGTCTTTACGCAGTTCCAAATTCTTCAAAAAACCCGTAAGTCCCGAAGAACTCATCAATGCCATGATCAGCGTTTTAAACGTGCAACATCATGGACAAGCCAAAGACGCAAGCACAGCTGCAGCGGCTACGAAATACGCTGTGGATGTGCGCGTGATCAATGCTGTGATCAAAGCAACGACCAACGTTCTTGCACAATTTGGCGTGACGTCAGTGAAAATGGAAAAGGCCGGTCCAAAATCTCCGCAAGAATGTTTGCTCGGCGAAGTTTCCTCTGTGATTGACATTAAAAGTCAGTCCTTCCAGGGGTATCTGAGTATTTCCTTTGATAAAGGTAGTTTCTTGGAAGTGGTTTCCACGATGTTGATGGAAGAACAAACAGAACTTACCCAGGACAATCAAGACGCCGTCGGTGAGATCAATAATATTATTTTTGGTAATGCTAAATCCGAAATCACCAGCTACGGCGTTCAAATGACCGTGCCTCGCGTGCTTTTGGGGTCAGACCAAATCGTGCCTTGTGCGGCGGGCTCTGCCGGAATGATGATTCCTTTTTCCACGAGCAAAGGGAAATTTTATTTAACGGTGGTTGCGCTACCTATTGCAAAAGCGGCGTAGGATTCTCTAGTACAGCTGTTCTCGGGCTTTAATTATCTGACCGTCCATGAGAGGCCTTCCTGAAGCGCCTCCTGCGCTTCAGGCCGAAGTACATTTGGTTGTCTAATTTAAATCAACCGCTACGCATTTGTTTCTGATGCTTGGATTCTAGCTTTATCATTAGCACTGCTTACTTACGTTGAAAGATATTTGAATCCAGCCTCTTGGCGATATTTCATTTGATTATGTTGAGAGCAGAGTACTTGTGCATTTGCAACCGTGCTTTTGCCATTAGCCCATCGACTTTGCTTATGGTCTACCTGTAAAAACCACCGATTACCACATTGTTTTCCAGTGCTTGGATCTTTATACTGGCAGCATTTATCTTTATTAATAACTGTCTTTCTAGTTCTCGCAGAAAATGGTTTTACTTCCATCGTGGCAGTGACTTCCTCTTGAGGACGCGGCCTCACAGAGGTTTTCTGCTTAATTACCCGATCAGTCACGTATTCTAGGTAATCCACGATATCATTCGAAGAAATGGTATGAGAAAGAAGAGCCTGCGCTTGTTGAATTTTGTCAGCTAGTTCTTTTGAAATCGTCAAAGACAAACGAATGCTTTCATTGGCTTGGATTACTTGGGTTGTTGCTTCAATGACTGGTAAATCAAAGAAGGATGCCACTTCTTTTTGAGATTCTTGAAAATTCTTTGAAGTGATTTGCTCCAACAACTCTTGTTTTTCTTCGGCAGTGACTTTCTTTTGAGTTGTTTTATAAACATCTCTCGCTGCTTTTTGAATAAGTGACACTTGATGAAGTTTTACTTCACCAGATTGGATCTTTTCTCCTAATGTCGGCACTTCAATTAGCAGTCTCGCAGCATCGATTCTACGCTGTGCACTCCCGGCAGAATAACCAACACCCTCGACTAAGTATAAAAACAAATTGGCAAAACCGTATTCCAGATACAGTCTGCGTTGGTCTATTTCCTTAATAGTCAGAAGAATTTCGTGAAGCAACTCGCGCTCTTTTGCGACCAACGATTTGATTCTTTGATCAAGTTCGAATTTATTTAAATTTTTGAGACTCATCTTTTTCTCCAATCTAAAAATCACTCTGGCTACACCACTGACGGATAGGAACTCACTGCCACCGTGGCAGTACCATACCATGACTTTTTGAGAGCGATTTTTGAGGATTTCAATGGGAGAAACGGCGATCTGAATTGCCTCAACAAAGGCACTTATTTGCTTCAATTTTCACCTTTAAGAGGACTTTCTTGCGAATTTAGGAAGCTCCTAGCAAAGAAAAAAATATTTCAATAAAAGAGAAGTAAAATTCAACAAATCACCTGCAAGAAAATTTTTATTACAAATAAATTCAACGCTGAATGCAATTTATTGAGATCATTCGCTGAAGCATTCCAAACTGCGTTTACGATCTATTAGTAGCGGGCAAGATTCTGGCAAGAATTAACAATTGTCCAGAGGAGCGGTGCTTTAAAATTTTTTTACTGACGACACCAATCTTAAACCATATCCTTTTTTAAAAGGAGCTTTCATGATCACCGGAGTTCAGGATATTTATTACAGCGTGACTCAACCGAAACGTGCCATTCAATTTTATACTGAAGGTCTGGGCATGAAACTCATTGACGAAAGCGAGTACTGGATCGCGCTTGATTGTCATGGCGTAAAAATCGGCCTTCACCCTGAAGACAATCCAATTCCTAAGATTCCAAGGGACAGTCATGGTGCTCATGCTGGTGCCACACTCACTTTAAGATCAGACAACGTTCCTGAAGATCGAAAAAGGCTTGAAAAACTGGGCGCAAAAATTCTTGGCGAAGATGATCAACCTTGGGGACACATGCTGGTATTTGAAGATCCAGATGGAAATGTTTTAAAACTGATGAATCCGAAGTATTAATCCTAACGCTCCACGAGACCGTGGAGCTACTTTCCTTGAGCCTTTACAATATGACCAATAAACCCAAAAGAATTTATCTTACATCTTTTCAGCAACCCACTTTATTGGGAGATGTCGCTCATCTGCCATTTGATCCCTTGAATAACAGAGGTGTTGAAAATCTTCGAAGTTATACAAAGATCGAAAAGATCATTTCCAAGAATGAAACTGATTTCGTTCAAGCCCTGAAAATTGCGAAATTCACCTCCGAAGCATGGGGACACGACGGGTTTAACTCGAATCCTAAAAAACATGACGCTCTGACCATTCTGAAATTAGCCCACAAGGGCGCTTCATTTGCGTGCGTGCAGTTTGCCTCTGTCTTTGTACAGCTTTGTCAAAGCGTAGGAATTCCAGCGCGTGTTCTCAATGTCAGGACAAAACACCCCGATTTAGGTTCTTCGGGTCATGGTCACGTGACGGCGGAATATTTTGATAATCAGCTTTGTAAATGGGTATGGATTGATCCTCAAATTCACGCATATGCTTTGCATAAAAATATTCCTCTCAGTTATAACGAATTTGCGGAACTCATCGCCGCGGGAAAAAATCCGACCGTTAAATTTACAGAACGTACATTAGCTTATATCAAGAATAATAAAGCTCATCTAAAGCTATTAAAGAATTTTGTCAGAAGATATATTTGGTCGACTCGAATCGGTGGTTTAAGATCGTTTTATACCAAACAAGCTCACTTGAAAAACATCGGTTGCAAAAGAAACGGCGTCCAACCCGCGATCACTTTTCAAGGATTCGCAGATAAATCTCCGACTTACGTTCCACGCGAGATCTTTGATGCTCCTTTAAATACTTGCCATCTCCAGTTTGAGACAAAAGCACCTCAAAAATTAGTAAACTGGAACAATCTGCAAGACTATAAAAATCGGGCTTATTTGAATTTTGCAAAACCTGAAGTCACAATGCTTTTGAAAAACAGCATGCCGTGGTTTGAGTCCTATATTGTGATTATCAATGGAAATAAGAAGCTTTTAAAGGGTCATGAAATCACCATCAAACTTGTGGATGGCTTAAACACTATTCAAGTACAAGCAATGAATTCTTACAAACGCTGCGGTCCTATGACCACAGCGGAAATTCGCTACGACAATCGATATAAGAACGTTAAGAGTTTCTGGTAAATCAGGAAATTATTCCATATCCAAAGCTTTTTTCCACTCTGGTGTTGGCTCGATTAATTTTCTTGCCACCATGTCAAACAAACCGAAAGTGAAAAGTGCTTCGCTCGCCACCGTCCCGTCTTCCTTCACCATTTGCTGAAGCATTTGGCCGACTTTGCCTTTGTAGTTTACAAGCTTTGTTGTGATCGTGATGTTTTCACGCAGACGGATTTCTTTTAGAAACTTTAGATTCACTTCTAAAATCACCGGGCCTTTTTTCAGTTTGTGAATTTCGCTAAAGCCATAACCGCGTGGTGTGATTAATTCCCAGCGGGCTTCCTCGTACAACTCCAAATACGTGGCGTTGTTGATATGCCCATATGAATCCACATGGTGTTCACGAACTGTGACTTTGTATCTAGCTTCTGACATAACGAACCTCTATTTTAAAGCTTCACGGATATGAGCTGAGGCAAGATCCAGAGCCCACACAACAACGGCAATCACTGCGATGATGCACCCTACTTCACGCCACATCGCCTGTCCTTGATACTGCACCAGCATCGTTCCGATACCGCCGCCACCAACAAGGCCGATGATCGTCGCCATTCGCACATTGATATCCCAGCGATACACCGTAAATGAAATATATGGCAAAAGCACCTGAGGAACAATCGCATACCAAATTGTTTGGAGTTTATTAGCACCCGTTGACTCAATGGCTTCGATGGGACCTTCTTCAACAGCTTCAACCATTTCAGAATATTGTTTCGCCAATGACGCTACAGAGTGAACCATGAGAGCCAACATTCCCGCAAAAGGACCGATTCCCACCCACACTGAAAAGATAATGGCCCAAATCAAAGCTTCAATGGAGCGTGTGATATTCAGCATTGTTCGCAGCACGAAGTACACACTTTGAGCCCAAGGACCCTTCATGATGTTTTTTGCACAAAGAAAACTTAGAACAAATGCCACCGGAATCGCTAAGCTTGTTGCCAAGAACGCCATAAAAATCGTCTCGATGATATTTAAAACTGCACGAGGCAACACAGCCCAGTTCGGATCAAGCAAGCCCTTAAATAACCGCACCGCTCCTGCAAATCCGTTTTCGTCAAAAATTTCGATAAACGAAAATTCGGTCTTAAGAAGGGCGACAATAAATGCAACCGCAAGACTCACAAGAAGCTGCCAACCCCAGAAACGACGATACCATGCTTTATCAGCCAAAGTAGGAGCCGCCGTTTTAAAAAGAACATCCCCTAATGTCGTGACTTTATTTTTGCGAAGAAGAACACTGATCCCGCAGCCCACCGCAAAAAAGGCGACAGAAACTAAACTGACGAGTTTTAAATTCAAAAGCTGCTCTTCCGAAGACACAAAAAGTGCCACCGCAAGAACCGCCAGTAAAAAGGCAAAAAGAATTCCGTCAAAGATCGTTCTTCGAAAAATCATGGGCACCTTCGCCGTAAATTCGTTGAAACCATTCTTCCGTGATCTCTTCAGGTTTTCCGGTAAAGACCAGCTCCCCGTCTTTCAATGCCACCACGCGAGTTGCGTACTGCCTCACTAAAGAAAGAAAGTGCAGGTTCACGATCACGGTGATCCCCAGCTCTTGATTGATTTTTCGAAGATAATCCATCACCACATGACAAGTCGCCGGATCTAAGGACGAAACCGGTTCATCAGCCAAAAGTAAAATCGGATTTTGTGTCAAAGCTCTGGCGATGGCCACGCGTTGCTTTTGTCCGCCAGAAAGCTGATCGGCTCGAACTAAAGCCTTATCACCAATACCAACAAGCTTAAGATTGTTAAGAGCTTCCTGCTTTTCTGCCTCAGAAAAAATTCCTAGCAGACTTTGCCAGGTGGATTTTTCAGAAAGGCGTCCCATCAACACGTTTTTCAAAACACTTTGTCGCGGAATTAAATTGAAATGCTGAAAGATCATTCCCATCTTTTTTCTTAAAGAGCGAATGTCCTGAGCTTTTTGCAAGGAACCGATATCTCGCCCCTCAAAAAGAATTTGCCCCGAGGTCGGCTCTTGCAGTCGATTCAAACAGCGAAGCAGCGTTGACTTACCCGAGCCACTTAAACCAATGACAACAAGAAACTCTCCTTGCTGTACATCCAAAGTGACATTCTTTAAAGCTGTCACTCCGCTGGGATAAGTTTTTACTAAATTGCGCACGCTTAAAAGCGGAGTGCCCACTTTACTTCCCTTCTGGCGCCAACGTTCTTAACATCTCGCGAACGGTGTCGTAATCACTATCAGAGGCTTTTTTAAAATTCGTCGCTCCCAACATCAGATCAATAGCTTTTTTGCCTTCGTCTGTCGCGGCAAACTGCAAAAGAGTGTCGACGATTTTTTCTTTCATTTCTTCCGGCATATCCTTGCGGAATGCAATCGGATCATTGGGGATGGGCTCTGACAACTCGATGATTTTTACTTTTTGTTCTACATCAGGGTACTGCATTTTTACCAAACGTCGCGCGTCTTCAATCTGACCATTCTGCGGAGGACTGTAGTAAGTCGCGCCGGCATCAACCTGTCGTTGATAAATCATCGTCACAACAGAGTCATGCTTCATTGCAAACACAATGTCTTTAGGTTCAATCTTAAGATCTTTCAAAGTTTTTAAAGGTAAAAGATAACCCGATGTAGACGCCGGATCGACAAAGGCAATTTTTTTTCCCGCAAGATCCTTTAACGTTTTGATTTTACTATCCGCTCGCGCCAGGAATTGAGATTGGTAAGTGGCAGAGCCATAGCGAATGACGGTTAAACGAGCTTCGGCACCGTATTGTTTGTGCGCAAGGTAGTATCCGTAAGTGTTAATGGCAGCCACGTCGGCCCTTTTCGTACCGAACGCTTCAACGACAGCGACAAACGACTGAGGAATTGTGATTTCGTATTTGTACGGCGTGTTTTTTTCTAAATATTCTTTAAGAACTTTAGCATTGTCCGTGAGAACCTTTGCATCAACAGCAGGGACAAGATGAAATTTAATGGGATTTTTCTCAGTTCCCAGAGCATCTTTTTTAAACTGACAACCCGTCACTGCAAACAGGCTGATCAGGACCATCGTTGAGAGAAGTCGTTTCATGTTGTGGCCTCCCAACTCATTATAGAAAATCACTGGAGACGGGCAAGAAAAGTCTTTGATTTCACTGGACTTGTATGGCTAGATGGCGCTGA
>NZ_CAMLDV010000060.1 GCF_946478835.1 uncultured Bdellovibrio sp.
TTCCAAGGCGGGGGACGAGATATTTCTGAAAAAGATGTTGTGATGCTGAATAACTTCGCGACGGGCGGATTGAAAGCGGATTTGACAATCTTGCTGGATCTTTCTGTTGAAGAGTCCCGTCGTCGTCGTCAGGGCCGGGGTGCTCAAAATGGCGAAAGCGAAGATCGCATTGAATCGGAAGCGGATTCTTTCCACGAAAAAGTCCGTCAGTCTTTCTTAAAACAGGCGCGTGAAGATGCAGGCTCTTGGCTTGTGCTCAATGCGCAGGAAACTCCAGAAGTTTTATTTCAGCAGCTTCTTAAAGCGTTGGCTGAGAAAAATATTTTAAAATAGGTTTAACTCATGGCTCGCATGCTGGATTTTGTATTAGGACATCAAGACATCATCAAAAAGATGGTGGAGTCCTTTGAACAAGGAAAGCCCGGACAGACATATTTGTTCGTGGGGCCAGCAGGTATTGGTAAGAAACTGACAGCCATGGGTCTTGCGCAAGCGTTGCTCTGCCCACAAAGTCCTCGTGGTTGCGGCAAGTGTCCTTCTTGTTTTCGTATCTCGCAAGGCACGCATGAAGGTTTGAAAGTCATTGAGCCTTCCGGTGCACAAATTAAAATGGAACAGGCGCGCGAGGTGATTGAGTTCTTAAGTCTTAAGAGTCTCTCCGGAAATCGCGTTGTCATCATTGACCAAGCGCAAAGTCTGAATCCTCAAGCAGCGAACTCACTTTTAAAAACTTTAGAAGAGCCACCTCCAGGAACGTTCTTCTTTTTGATCGCTCCGAGTGTTGCGGGAATTATGGCAACGATTCGCTCACGCTCGCGCATTGTGCAGTTTAAGCCTTTGTCGGCAGAAGACTTGGCTCGAAAAACCAAAGCGCCTACTTGGGCCGTGCGTGCGGCAGGCGGAAGTTTTGAAAAACTTGCGCAACTGCAAGAAGGTCCGGAACAAGAAGTGCGTGAGAAGTCGATCGAGATCCTGAATCTCTTTTTGCAAGACCGCGATTTTCTTTTAAATGAACTTTGGAGAACCGAATTTAAAGACCGTGCTCAAGGGCAACGTATGCTTTCTTACTGGGTCGGCTTTATGAAAGACGCAATCTATCTGCAAGAAGGCGTAAAAAATCAAATCGCCAACGTCGATCAAGCGCCACTGATTAAGGCCTTGGCAGAATACAGTCGTGAGTTTCTTTTGGGTTTAATTCAAAAGGCCTTGCGTGCAGAACAAGCCCTCAGTGCAAACCGAGACCCTCAGCTCGTTGTTGAAGAGCTCTATATCACGTCTCGTCCTTAAAAAAGGTACCAGGTACCTTTTTCCTGAGGTAAAATGGTTTTTATGGAATGGATAGATATTCACGCACATTTAAATATGCTTGAAGAGGGTGTTGAAGCCTCAATCGCGAATGCGAAAGCCGCGGGTGTTAAAAAAATCATCACGATTGGCACAGAGCCTGGCGATCATCCGATCGTTTTAGAAATTGCGCGCAAATATTATCCCGATGTGTATTGCACGCTGGGCGTTCATCCTCACGACGGTAAAGTCTATACGGAAGCCGCTGGAAAATTTATTGAAGAACACGTGAGTGAACCTTGTGTGGTGGCCATTGGTGAGATCGGTCTTGATTATTATTACGACCAATCACCGCGCCAAGAACAGCAAGACGCTTTCCGCGCGCAGCTTGAAATCGCCAAACGCACGAAGATGCCTATTGAAATTCACACGCGAGATGCGGAAGAAGACACGATTGAAATTCTCAAAGAATTTAAAGGTGACGTGACGGGGGTTATTCACTGCTTTACAGGAACAGAGTGGTTGGCTCGTCAATCATTGAATCTGGGCTACAATATTTCTATCAGCGGAGTTGTGACATTTAAAAATGCCGACAGTCTTCGCAGTACAGTCAAAATGTTGCCTCTGGATCGTATTCACGTCGAAACAGATTCGCCGTTCTTGGCACCAATCCCCATGCGTGGCAAAAAGAACACGCCTGCCTATGTTGTGCATACGGCGAAGTTCGTTGCAGAGCTTAAAGGAATCAGTGAAGAAGAACTCTGCGAACAAACTCGTAAAAATGCTCTTAAAATGTTTCCTAAAATTAAATGGTAGTTTTTAAACGCGCTATTGATTGAAAAAATCGGCGCGCGTTTTCTTAATCCAATCTGCAAACGGAGCGACCTTTGTTGCTTGGGCAATGCCTTTGCAACTTGTTGTGCCGTTGGGAAGTCGCGGACCATACACGGCCGAGTTCACGCCTAGAATTTTTAATTCACCATTTTCATGATAGAACTGCGGTCCGCCGGAATCCCCTTGGCAAATAAACACAGGCACCGTTCTGTCTGTCCAATAGCGGTCAGGCATTCGATCATAATGCGCATCCGTTTTCATAATGCCGCGATGAAGCTGACCGACGTAGTCCATCGGGCTTTGACCTCGGCCTCCCGTATAGTCTTGAGATCTTCCATAACCATAAACATAGACCGTGGCATTGGAGTGATCCGTGCGCTCGTCGTTGTCATAAGCAACAGGTTGATAATTTTGTGGCAGAGATCCAGAGAAGAATGCCACAGCAATATCGTGGTCATATTCTTTTTTAGTGCTGTTGTAAGAATCCGGCACGAACCACTTGAGTCCTTTGCGCTCCGTTTTGTTCCACCAAAAAGAATATTTATCGGTGAAGACCACATTAAAGCCTGCAAGCTGAGGGATGTGTGCTTTATCAAAGCAATGGCCTGCGGTGAGGACCGAGTTTGTACCAATCAAAGTTCCTGTGCAAAACGAAACGGCCTGGCCATGACTGTTGACGATCTCTACGACGACGACACTCTTTGCTGCGTCAGTGTAGCGCTCGTGAATTTCTTCTCCGCCAATCACGGATTCCGAGCGGGATGTGTCGGGGAGGTGATGTGTGTGCACATCAGGCGAGCATGCAGAGAGTGCAAGCAGCAAACTTGGAAGTAAAACACCGTAAGATCTCATAGAACTTCTCCTTTAAATGACAAAAGAAGTACCGCAGGAAAAGTTCGCGAAGCAGGTGACGAATTTGAAAGCTGCGAGATAACAAAAGGGACCTCATAGGTCTGTGTTTTTCCTCAGGAAAAGGCCCCCGAAAAAGGGCCCCTGTCTAAACTTGAGACAGCTGGATACTTCTTATAGTGTTTTTATTTGCTTTAGGAACGCCCTGGAACGGGCACGAAGTTTGGAATAAGGCTCACGGAATCAAAATTTAAGGAGCCTTTATGAAACGTCGTTTGATTGCGAGTGTACTCGCGGCTTTGAGTTTTGCGCAGAACTCTGCGTATGCGGATCTTACGGATCTCCCCAGTTTCGATGGGGTTACGGAGAACCTTCCTCAAATTCCCGCGCAGCCTGCAACGACTTCTCAGAATAGTGGAACTGTGCAAACCCAGTTTGCGGGTTCGATCGCTATTACTGGCATGTCGAGAAAATCAGGCGGCACCTTATATAAGGTCGAACTGAAACAGGCTCTTTCCCTACTTCGTTTGGATGTTCGTGTTACCAGCAACCAGCTTAAGATCTTGCAAACGACATTGGTTACGGATGCGGGTCAAAGAATTGACGTGCGCCAACTAAAAAATACCAATGTTCTTGCGACGGATTCTCTCACCTCTTCTGAAAATTTAAATCAAAGTGATCGTATTTCTTCCATCGAAATCCTTGCGGAATCTTTTGGCGGTGAAGCGGACGTTATGTTGACGGCTGTCGGTGATCGCGAAGTTCCTAAAATGACGGTGACCGTGGATCGTCCGGCAACAACGACTCCGTCAGCAAACTCAGGCGGCGATAACCAAAGTGTATCTGTAAGACCAACTCCTCCTCCATCGCCAGTTCCTGCGAGACCTCAGGATACGGTGATCCGCACGGGCGATCGAGTTTATTATTCTAATTCTGTCGGCGAGGTTCGCAGTATCTTTTCAAATGGAAAGGCCGTTGTCGCGCGTGATGGATATTATGACGTAACTGTGGATCTTCGCGATTTGGCGAAATCTATTTCTTGTGTCGGTAAAATCTGTGTAAAAGATGACGTTCTTTTTGAAAATACCATGGGCTATGCGAAAGAAGTTTTCTCAAACGGAAAAGTTCGTCTGATTCGCAATGGGTACTATGACACCTTTGTTGACGCGTCTTCTTTAGCGAAATATGTGAAATGCCTGGGATCACTCTGTGAGGGCGATGCTGTTATCTTCTCGGGAACATCGGGAAAAGTGACGGCTTTATATGATAATGGCAAGGTGCTTTTAGAGCGTATTGGTTACTATGACACGTTTGTGGATTATCGCTCTGTTGCTAAAGCCACGAGCTGTTCGTCAACAGGAACTGTTTGTGTCGGCGACACCGTTTATTATCAAGGATCTGTAGGAAAAATCAGAACGATTTATGCAAACAATCAAGCTTTGTTAGACCGTAATGGATACTATCCGACTTACGCTGATACAGGTGCCATGGCGAAATCAGTTCGTTGTCTTGGGTCACTCTGTGTTGGAGTCCGCGTGTACTTCTCATCGTCGGTGGGCACTGTGGCCGCCATTTTTGCTAACGGCAAAGTCTTGCTCCAACGTGCTGGTTATTATGACACGTTTGCGGACTCGGCTTCTTTATCAAGATCCGTGCAGTGTGAACGCGTGACAGGAATTTGCGCTGGAGACACGGTGATTTTCTCTAATACGATGGGCCTTGTTGCGGAAATTTTTGAAAATGGCCAAGCGTTGTTCGTGAGAAGCGGCTATTACGACACATTTGTTGACGCTAAATTACTTGCCAAAAAGATTCGCTAGGAGGCATCAGATGAAACGTTCCACTATTTCCACTTTCTTAGCAGTTTTAACATTGATGCAAACAGCCCATGCGCAAGTTCTTTCTGATCTTCCGGATTTCGACGGCGCGACTCCGCAACTTCCGGCAGTTCCCACGACGCCTGTTGTGACGACGCCGGTTCAGTCTCAGTATGCGGGTTCCGTGGCGATCTCTGAGATCTCTCGCAAATCCGGCGGGACTCTTTACAAGATTGATTTGCAACAACCCCTTTCGCTGTTGCGCTTGGATCTGCGTGTGACCAACAGTCAGCTAAAGATTCATCAAGCCACTTTGGTGACAGAGAATGGTCAAAGAATTGACGTGCGTGAGTATCGCAATACAGCGGTGCTGCCAACAGGTTCTGTCACGGAGTCAGAAAATTTGAATTTAAGTGATCGCGTGATCTCTATCGAAATTTTGGCAGAGTCTTATTCTGCAGAAGCCGATGTGATACTGACAGCGATTTCTGATCGTGGCGTTCCTAAATTAGCTTTAAGAATTGAAAGACCGCCGGTTGTTCCTCAACGCCCTGATGTTCCAAACAGACCTGAGACTCCCGAAAGACCTCCGGTTTATGTGGACACAAGAATCTCTGCGGGTGACGCGGTTCTTTCCGGTCCATTAAGAGAAAACAAATACTACACGGGCCGTGTAGTGGAAGTGTATCGCAATAACCAAGCTTTGGTGCGCGATGATGATGACGGCAAAACTTATGTGCGTGACTTAACTCTTTTAGGAAAACGCATCACTTGCGAGTCTTCAAAAAATATTTGCGAAAGAGCGAGCGTTCTTTCAGGACCATTCACGGATAATAAATATTATTACGGTTCTGTCGTTGATGTGTATTCAAACGGAAGAATCCGTGTTCGTGATAACGACGACGGTAAAGTTTATGTTCGTATTGCAAAAGACATTCACGTGTCTGTGCGTTGTGATTCTGCAGGAAACTGCGTGGGCGACAAAGTTTTGTCGGGTCCCTTTACGAATAATAAATACTATTCAGGAAGAATCGAAGGCGTTTATTCCAACGGTTTCTTGAACGTTCGTGATGACGATGACGGAAAATCTTATCTTCGCCTTGCCAATGTTGTGATGAAATCCGTTCGTTGCGAAGGAAGCAAAGGAATCTGTGTCGGGGACCGTGTTGTATCCGGTCCTTACCGAAATGGCGCTTACTACGCCGGTCGCGTTTTGGGTGTGTACTCTTCAGGAATCATTCTGGTTCAGGATGATGACGACGGAAAAGTATATCCTCGCAAAGCTCAGGAAATAACTAAAACTAGATAAAATTTTTTAATAAAGCACTTGGAGATAAATATGAAAAAACAATTGGTCTTGGGAGCTCTTGTCGCAACGACAATCCTGCAAGCGGCAGTTCCCGCGCACGCAGATAAAGAAACGATCGGAAATGTTATTGGTGGTGTGATCGGTGGAGTCATTGGTTCACAAATCGGTAAAGGTAACGGCAACACAGCGGCGATCATCATCGGAACTATCGCTGGAACAATGATCGGCGGCCAAGTAGGCCGTGACATGGACGAAGCAGATCGTCGTGCGTTGGCAGAAGCTCAACAAAGAGCTTTGCGTGATCAATTGGGACGCCGTAATGACTGGGATGGCCGTTCTTACGGTTCAAGAACAGGTGCCCGTGGAAGTTTCACGTCCGTGCGTGAAGGTTATAACTACCGCACAAATGAATACTGCCGCGAATACACAAGCGTGATTTATGTGAACAACCGCACAGAAGAAACTCGCGGTGTGGCGTGCTCTCGCGCTGATGGTTCCTGGTATGAAGTGCAAACGACAGAAGTCCGCTTTAATAACGGCAACGCAGGCAATGGCGGCGGTTACGTGACGCCAGCACCTCGTCCTCAGCAACCAAATCTTCCTCCTCCGCCAGCGCCTGTGCAGTCTTTGCGCGAAGGATCTGTGGCGATCAATACAGTCACTCGTCAATCCGGTGGGCAGTGGTATCGCGTTCTTGTGACAGAGCCATTGACGTTGGATCGCGTGGAAGTAGCGGCAACGGCGGTGCGTGTGAAAATCCACGAAGGCAGTGTTGTCACTCAACGTGGTCAACGTATCTCTATTCGTGAATTCCAAAACACGCCTGTTTTTGATGCGGGTTCAAGAGCGGTTTCTGAAAACTTGAATGTGCGTGAAAGAATCGTGGCGATTGACCTTCGCATGGAATCTTACGGTGGTTATGCTGCTGTTGAGGTGAAAGCTTTGTCGAACGAAGGTCGTCCTCGCTTGGCTCTTGAAAACAACGAGCCGGTAAGGCCACAACCGCAATCTCCTGTTTATGACAACAGAAGTTTGAAAGGTTACTGCTCTGACGACGATCATCAGCAATTCTATGCAGCGAAAAATTTTGCGTATGCCAGTGATGGTTTGAATTTGACGGATTCAGGTGCGACTCAATGGGCGCTTCAATACAACCAATCTCATCGTTGCAATACAGTCGGTGAATACAGAGCTCGTTACCAAGCTATTTACAACGTGGCTTACGCGAGCGACGGTCTGAATCTGACTTCCGCTGGCGCTAGAGACTACGCTCTTCAATACGTTGAAAACATGACGGCAAACGAAGCTCGTGAAATGGCGTCTGTATTGAGAGCCGCTCAACGTTTTGCTTATGCAAGTGACGGTCTAAATATGACTTCCGCTGGTGCAACTAGCTTTGCACGTAGCTGGGTTGAAAGCCGTTGTGAAGGTGTTGATCACATCAACATGCTCGCAAGCCGTTTCAGAAGCGAATACAACTTCGCGTACTCTTCAAGCGGACTGAATATGACTTCGGCTGGGGCTGTAAATTATGCAGCTAACAAGATTGCTCCGCTGACACGTTGTGGTCACTTATTGCGTAGATAAGCAGCTCTAGAAGGGGATTTCGGTCCCCTTTTGACACTAAAAAGCCTGGCACAGAACTTGGATTAAGGGTCATCTGATTTACAAAGACTTTAAGATAAGGAGTCTCCATGAAAAAGAACCTCGTTTTAGGATCAGTAATTGTCGCTTCACTTGTACAATATACAAGCCCAGCAATGGCGAACAAAGAAACAATCGGCAACATCATTGGTGGTGTTATCGGTGGTGTGGTTGGATCTCAAATCGGTAAAGGAAATGGAAACACAGCTGCGATCATCATCGGTACTATCGCAGGAACTATGATCGGCGGTAAAGTTGGAGCCGATATGGACGAAGCTGACCGTCGCGCCTTCCAAGAAGCGCAAGACCGCGCTCTTCGCAATCGTTTGGGAGATCGCTGTGATTGGGACGGCCGTAACTACGGTTCTCGCACAGGTTCTCGTGGAAGCTTCACAACAACTCGTGAAGGTTACAACAACCGCACTGGCGAATACTGCCGTGAATACTCAAGTGTGATTTACACTCGCAGAAGCACAGAAGAGACTCGCGGTATTGCGTGCTCTCGTCGTGATGGCTCTTGGTATGAAGTTCGTGAAACGGAAGTTCGCTTCAACGGCGGTGGCTACGGTGGCGGTCGTCAAGAACCTTCAAGACCTCCTCGTTACCCAGATGTGCCACAACGTCCAAATCTACCACCACCTCCTCCGGCTCAATCTCGTTATGAGGGAACAGCTCAGATCAGCCAAATCACTCGTCGCACGGGTGGTGAGTGGATTCGTGTTAACGTGAACAACGCAGTCTCTTTGGAGCGTATCTAGCTTCGCGCCTTGTCTGCGGGTGTTCGAGTTATTGAGGCGATTGTGAACACAGTTTCTGGCAGCCAAATCCGCGTTCGTGAGTTGAGCCCAACTCCAACGTTCTATGCGGGTGACACGGCGGTTTCTGAAAACCTCAACTTGGGTCGTGATCGCGTCGTAGCGATTGATATCCGCGCTGAGTCTATGGGTGGCTACGCTGACGTGCTTGTGAAAGCGATTTCAAACAGCGCTTACCCTTCTTTGGGTGTTTCTCGCTACTAAGAGCGAAACTCCTGGAAATTTTAAGATAATTTCACAAAAAGCCAGTCTAATGACTTATAGTGTCTAGACTGGCTTTTTCGTCTGCAAAAGTCGATATTGAGGGGGTTTAAAAAGGAGCTCTCTCATGTCTAAATTGCGCGTTGGTATCAACGGTTTTGGTCGTATTGGTCGTGTTCTTTTCCGTGCGGGTTTTGAAAAACTCGATATCGTCGGAATCAATTCTTTGGATAGCATCGAAGGCGATGCACACTTGCTTAAGTACGACTCAGCTCACGGTGTGTTCAACGCTGATGTTTCTACTGAAGGTCACAATCTGATCGTTAACGGTAAAAAAATTGCGGTTTCTAAAACTCGCAATCCTGCTGAAGTTCCTTGGAAGGACTTGGGCGTAGACCTTGTTCTAGAGTGCACAGGCGCATTCAAAGACAAAGCGGAATTCATGCAACACATCAACGCCGGCGCGAAACGCGTTTTGGTTTCTGGCCCTGCTGAAAAAGGCGCTGACATCACAATGGTGTACGGTATCAACCACGAATCTTACGATCCTTCTAAGCACCAAGTTGTTTCCAATGCGTCTTGCACAACGAACTGCTTGGCTCCTCTAGCAAAAGTATTGAATGAGACATTCGGTGTTGAGAGCGGAACGATGATGACAGTTCACTCTTACACGAACGATCAAAAAATCTTGGATGCTCCTCACAAAGATTTGCGCCGTGCACGTGCTGCGGCTGTGAGCATGATCCCAACAACAACAGGTGCTGCGAAAAACGTGGGTTTGGTATTGCCTGAGTTGAAAGGCAAGATCGACGGTATCTCCGTTCGCGTTCCAACTCCAAACGTGTCTTTGGTGGATTTCACTTTCCAAGCGAAAAAAGATGTGACGAAAGAAGCTGTGAATGAAGCTTTGATCGCGGCGTCTCAAGGTGCATTGAAAGGCATCTTGGCTGTAGAGAAAAATGAACTTGTGAGTGTCGACTTCAACGGCAGCACATACTCTTCTATCGTGGATCTTGCTTCCACAATGGTTGTAGGTCCTCGCATGGTGAAAGTTCTTTCTTGGTACGACAATGAGACTGGCTTCTCAAACCGCATGGTTGATGTCGCACTTCACATGGCGAAGAAGGGTCTTTAATCCATGGCTACTGGTCTAAAAGGCATTAAGACAGTTCGTGATTTTGAACTTGAAGGCAAAGTGGTTTTCTTGCGTCTTGATTTGAACGTTCCAATGGAGAACGGAAAGATCACAGACGAAAACCGTATCACAGCGTCTTTGCCGACAATCCAATATTGCATCGAAAAAGGTGCGAAGATTGTGATGGCGTCGCACTTGGGACGTCCGAAGTCTAAAGATGACAAAGAGTTTTCACTAGAGCCTGTGGCAAAACGTCTGCAAGAACTTTTGAACGCCGAAGTGATTTTGGTGGAAGACCCAGATTCAGACGCGCCAAAACACTTGCTTCAATCTTTGAAAAAAAATCAGTTGATCCTTCTTGAGAACGTGCGTTTCGAAGAAGGGGAGACGAAAGACTCTGTCGAGTTTGCGCAAAAAATCGCGAACTACAGCGACATCTACATCAACGACGCATTCGGTGCTTCTCACCGTGCGCACGCGACAATCCACGCTTTGCCTTCCGTAATGAAAGACAAAGGCATTGGTTTCTTGATCGAGAAGGAAATCACGATGCTGGATTCTCTTTTGCAAAATCCAAAACGTCCGTACTTGGCCGTAATGGGGGGAGCAAAAGTTTCTGACAAGATCGCGGTGATTGAAAGATTGATGGACGTTGTTGACGGTTTTATCGTTGGTGGCGCGATGGCTTACACTTTCCAAAAAGCCCAAGGTCTTCCAGTCGGAAAATCTTTGGTGGAAAATGACAAGTTGAAATACGCCAAAGAAATGATCGAGCGTATTGAAGCTCGCAATAAAACGATTCTTCTTCCTGTGGATCACGTGGCGACAAAAGGCATCACGGATACAGCAAATGCTCACGTCACAAAAGACGTGGTGATTGCTGAAGATGAATTGGGCGTAGATATCGGTCCTAAATCAATTCAAAATTTCTCAACGGCTCTTCGTGAAGCAGGAACTATTTTCTGGAATGGCCCGATGGGTATTTTTGAAAATCCCGCTTTCGCAAAAGGAACTTTCGGTGTGGCGCAAGCGATCGCTGAAAGCAACGCTGTGAAGATCGTTGGTGGCGGTGACTCGGCTGCGGCAGCGGAAGCCTCAGGCTTCGCAGCAAAGATGACCCACATCTCAACAGGCGGCGGAGCATCCCTAGAATACCTCCAAGGCGACAAACTCCCAGGCCTAGAAATCCTACGTTCAAAGCGATAGACAAAAACACATCCCCTGACGAGCACGATGCTCGTCAGGAAGGCCTCTCAGGATGGACAGATTCTCAATTTACCGAGAACAGCTGAACAAGAGACGCTCCACAAAACCCAACTCAAGGAAAAGACCAGATGAAAAAGATCTTCGCAGCCAACTGGAAACTCTTCAAAACTCCGAAAGAAACGCGCGAGTTCTTTGCGCAATTCAAAGAAGTCGCAAATAAAGCCACCGGCGAATTGGTCTTTTTTCCTTCGGCAATCTCTTTAGAAGCAGCAAGCACATCTCTCACTGGAACCACAATCAAATGGGGCGCACAGAATTGTTACTTCCAAGCTTCAGGCGCTTTCACGGGTGAAAACTCAGCGCAAGTGGTGAAGGAACTAGGTGGCAGTTACGTTTTGATCGGTCACAGCGAGCGCCGTAAAATCTTTGGTGAAACAGATGCGCTGATCGCTGAAAAAGTGGCCTTCACACAAGGCTTGGGACTCACTCCGATGCTTTGTATTGGGGAAACTTTGGAGGAGCGTGAAGCGTCTCACACGTTCCGTGTTCTTGAAACGCAACTTTATTTGGGTTTGGCGAAAGCGGATAAAACGAAACCTGTGGTGATCGCTTATGAACCGGTGTGGGCGATTGGAACGGGGAAAGTGGCGACTCCCGAGCAAGTGGCTGAAACACACACAGATGTTTTCAATATCCTGTCTAAATTGGGTTTTGCACAAAGTCCGATTTTATACGGAGGCAGTGTGAAGCCAGACAATGCCGCCGGTCTTATCAAACAACCTCACGTGAATGGATTCTTAGTGGGGGGAGCTTCACTGGAAGTGAAGTCCTTTAGTGAAATCGCAGCGGTTTAATTAACCGTTGCCTTCAGTTTCTTCGCGGGCTGTGTTCTTAAGCGACTCGCGAAGTTCCTTAGCGTCTTTCTTCGGCAAAGATTTGATTGCTTCTTCCACGGCCTTTTTCTCTTTTTTATAAAGAGGTAAAAGCATTTCAGAAGCAGACTCCGAAGGATCATTTTCAAAAGTCAAAACAGCGACACGAACAAGTTCTTTTAATAACTTTGGATTTGATTTTTCTTTTCCAGAAACAATCAAGTCCACAGTGTCTTCAATCGTTTTAAGCATCTCTTGGTTCTTGGCGCTCACAGCGTCTTCTGTTTTTGTCGCTGAAACTTCAACGTCTTTGGCAGAGTAGGCTTGCAGTTTTTCAAGAGACTGCTGAGCCGTTGTTGCGTGAGCAGAAAAAGCTAAAAACACGGTGAGGGCTAAGGCGGAGAAATTAAGTTTTCTCATGGTCTCTCCTTAATCATCACGCCGATCAATTCGCGATTTGGAATCGGTTGTTTGTCCGTACGGAAGAAGTCACTGACGTAACCGCCTTTTGTACCCCAATCCGTTTTGATCTCTGCATGTCCTGCGTGATTTCTGTCACGAGTGTTGCGGTAGATAAGAACGGCACCTTTTGGAGCGTCTTTCGGACTCTTGATCAAACCTTTGTAGCGTGGGTCTTCAAGCATGTTGATGAAACCGCGACGTTTTAAATCGCCGACACCATAACGTGCTTTGGAGCCGGGAAGATAATCATCCACCAGGTCGCCACCCAGAAGGGCGCGCTTCACGTAACGATAGCAAAGTTTTTTTGAACGGCGCTCTTTATTGCGCATTCCGTATTTGATAGATGCTTCGGCCTCTTTGCTTAAAGAGTAACGAGCTACACCTGGAAACTTCGCCCATTTAGGATCTGGAATTTTCGGATTCGCTGCTTTTTCAACTTCGGTTTTTACATCGCGAATGTCAGAGCGATTTTTATCGGCAACACCAGGTTGTGATGTTGAGCATGTCGCACAGAAGTCGCCTTCGGTCTTTTTAGGATCGTCGACCTTTGCGAGATTGGGGTCTGTTGATTTATCGGGCTTTTGTTCACGAAGAACTTCTTCCTTAGTAGGAAGGTGAGCGTCTTCAGTGCCTTCAGATGGAATACCCCCACCTTCGCGCTTGGCACGAGAGGTGAGAGCGATTTCGGGATCTTGCACTTCGGATCCCTCTTTATCCTTAAATGTCAGCCATGGGTCTTTTTGCGAAAAGTAAACCCAGGTTTCATCGCCCACCTTAGGCATGGTACCTTTGGTGCCATGACCTTCAGCCACTTTCGTGATGCGAACTTTGATTCCATAAGAACCGGTGCGGCTGAGTTTGCGCGTCTCAAGCACTGTCCCTTCAGAACCTTCAGGAATCAGATACTTGACGTTGCGGGCGTTTTTACGGAAATCAAGTGAAGAGCGACCGTTAAGATCTCCCGTCAAAATAAGTTCTTGCAAATCATCGGGACCTTGAGCAATAGCCGAAGTCGCGGTGATAAGAAGAGCAACTAGTATGCGAGAAAAACGATTCAACAAATTCAAATTGATACTCCTGAGCCTCTCTTCGGAGTTCTCATCCAAAGTAAGAGGCTAGGAGGGAATATTTAGACGAAGGTCTAGAATAAAGCGTTCTTAGGCGTTCTCGGGAACGGGATCACATCGCGAATATTTGTCATTCCGGTGATATACATCATCATACGCTCAAAGCCCAAACCGAAACCGGAGTGAGGGAAGCTGCCGTAACGACGCAAATCCATATAGAACGAATAATCTGCCGGGTGAAGACCCACTTCACTCATACGTTTTTCAAGAAGCTCCAGGTTGTCTTCACGCTGAGAACCACCGATGATTTCACCAATTCCAGGAGCCAGCAAATCCATCGCACGCACAGTTTTTTGGTCTGCGTTCAACTTCATATAGAAGGCTTTGATCTCTTTCGGATAGTCCGTCACGTATACCGGGCGTTTGAAATGTTCTTCCGCTAAGAAGCGTTCGTGTTCCGATTGCATGTCGATACCCCATTTTACTGGGTACTCGAATTTTTTACCGGACTTTTCCAAGATCTCAATCGCCTCTGTGTAAGTGACTCGACCGAATTCGCTGTTAAGGACGTTGTTCAATTTATCGAACAAACCTTTTTCCACGAACTGGTTGAAGAATTCCATCTCCTCTGGGCATTGTTCCATCACGTAGCGGATGATGTATTTGATCATCGCTTCGCCCAGTTCCATATTCGCTGACAAATCGGCAAAGGCGATTTCAGGCTCAATCATCCAGAACTCAGCGGCGTGACGAGACGTGTTTGAGTTTTCCGCACGGAACGTCGGACCGAATGTGTAGATGTTACGGAAAGCCGCACAGAAAGTTTCACCGTTCAACTGACCACTCACAGTCAAGTTCGTCTCTTTACCGAAAAAGTCTTGAGAGTTGTCGATAGTTCCATCTTCTTTACGTGGTGGTTTATCGAGCTTCAAGGTCGTCACACGGAACATTTCTCCGGCACCTTCGGCATCAGAGCCTGTGATGATCGGAGTTTGTACGTACACAAAACCTTGATCTTGGAAAAACTTGTGAATCGCGTAAGCCAAAACCGAACGCACGCGGAAAACCGCAGAGAACGTATTTGTGCGTGGACGAAGATGCGCGATCTCACGCAAGAACTCAAAACTGTGTCTTTTGTTTTGCAGAGGATACTCAGCATCTGCTTTTTGATAGATTTCAATTTTTGAAGCCATCACTTCAAAGTTTTGTCCAGCCCCTTGGGACTTGATCACTTTACCTGTGACATAGATGGAGCTTGTGATGGAAAGTTTTGCCACCTCTTCGAAGTTCGGCAAATTTGTATCAAAAACGACCTGCACACCTTTAAAGAAAGTTCCGTCATTAAGTTCAATGAAACCGAAATTTTTTTGATCGCGGATCTTACGAACCCAACCCGAGAGTTTCACTTCTTTATCCAGATATTTTTCAGTATCTCTAAACAGAGATTTAACCAATGTCGTTTCCATGAATTGAATGCCCTTTCGCTGGCAAATAAAATAGCGTTCTTTCGCGCACTTGTCTAATCTGCTTCGAAAATAGACTCTCACAATTTGCAGATAACGCGAAAAGTCATTAGTCAGATTGTAACGTAAAATCAACAGGTTAAATTGAGACGGCGTCTTGCTGGGACGAGGACACGAGCCTAAAATTGAAGAATCTCGTAAAGGAGTACGTATGTCGACCAAAACCCATTTTCGCCTCTGTCATCGCTGCGGAAGTGTCAATTCAGCTGAGGATGAGCTGGTGACGACTTGTGAATGTTGTGGAAAGCATCTTGCGCCGTTTTATTTTTTCGACGAGAGTAGGGCCATGGGTATAAACCACTCGAATCTTTACTCCAGTGTGAAGGAGGCGACCGAAACGCTGCTTCCGCACAAGGAGTATCCCCCTGTTTGGGGGTTAACGGCGTATTGGGAGTCGTAGTTCACCATGAAAGTTACTTTCGCAGATATTCAAAAGGCTCGTGAGCTTATTAAAGATGTTATTTGTCCTACCGAGATGAGCCACTCGCTCAGCGCAAGTAAACTGGTTAACAGTGAAATCTATTTCAAATTTGAAAACACACAGCGCACGGGAAGTTTTAAATTCCGTGGCGCTTACAATAAAATTTCTAATCTGACTCCCGAAGAAAAAGCCCGCGGTGTGGTTGCAAGCTCTGCCGGAAATCACGCACAAGGTGTCGCACTTTCCGCGAGTCTTGCTGGCGTTAAAGCCACGATCGTGATGCCCGAGAACGCTTCGATCAGCAAAGCTTCAGCCACTCGCGCTTACGGGGCGAATGTAGTGCTTAAAGGCGAGATCTACGACGAAGCCTACGAGTACGCGCAAAAATTAGAAAAAGAAAACGGTTATACTTTTGTTCATCCTTACCAAGATCCTTTCGTGATCGCAGGGCAAGGAACTATCGGTATTGAGATTTTAGAAAAGGTTCCGGATCTTGATACTGTGATTGTGCCGATTGGTGGCGGAGGCTTGATCAGCGGGATCGCTCTGGCTGTGAAATCCATCAATCCGAAAGTGCGCGTGATCGGAGTGCAAAGTGATCGTTCTCCGGGAATGGCGCATCTCTTTAAAAAAGAACCGCTAAGTCATATCAAAAGAGCCGCGACGATTGCTGACGGTATTGCAATCAAAAATCCGTCGCAAGTGATGTACGATAATTTTATTTCCAAATATGTCGATGAAGTCGTGACGGTGAGTGATGACGAAATCGCAGAAGCGATTGTGTTCCTGATGGAAAGAGCGAAAGCGGTTGTCGAAGGCTCGGGAGCTGCGGCCATGGCGGCGGCGATGTCAGGCTCTCTGAGTCTTGGCAATAAATGCTGCGTGATTATCAGTGGCGGCAACATTGATTTAAATATCGTTTCTAAAATCATCGACCGTGGGCAGATTTTGCGCGGACGTCTTTGTGAACTTTCCGTGATCGTGGATGACTTGCCAGGAAACCTCAGCAAGCTCACGCAAGCGATCGCGGGTCAGAAGGCCAATATTTTAGAAGTTCATCATGACCGCGTTTCTAAAGGATTATCATTGCGTGAGACGCGCATTGATTTCGTTTTAGAGACTTCCAGCATTGAGCATGTTGAAAAGATCAAGCGAGCCCTTGAAGAAACTGGGGCGAAAATCATTCAAAGCACTTAAAGAGATCGAAGACGGTTTTTCCCAGTCGTCCAGATTGTATTTCTCTAAAATCCGTCGCAGCTCACCACTGCGGCGAAGATCTTCAATACCTTGATTTAAAATCTTCGCATAGGTTTTGGATTTCGGATTATTCGGTGAAAATCCCACATATAAAAAAGGTTCTGAGTCCTTCAGAGTTGGATGAGCATTTTTGATGAGGCCCAAGGACTTGTTCGAGAAGATAAAGTCGGGAGCGTCGTTCTGGTTGCTACCCAACAGTGCTTGCGCTTTATTGTTGCGAGTGTCTTTAAGCGCACGAACCCAAGTGCTGATTTTTACATCGACTTTGTAACCGTGTTTTTCAAAAACCTGGCGAACGATTTCGACCATATAGCCAGGACGGACAGAATCCGGATTGCAGACGTAAGGACATGAATAGTCCGAGCGAAATGAAATCGTGTCAGCCCATGTTTGAGTGGAAAATCCTAGAACTGTGGACGTCAAGATCCATGCGAACAAGATGCGTTTCATAAGGGCCCCTCTCCTTACTTACCTTCATGCAATACTTTGCTCTACGACAAGTTGCACGTGTAAAAGGGGGCCTTTCGGAGATGTAACCTATATTACTAAAACTGAATGTTGCGTTCAAAATGGCAAGTGTAACCGCCGGGATTTTTTTGCAAGTAATCCTGGTGAAATTCTTCAGCTTTCCAGAATTCTCCAGCGGGGACGATTTGTGTGACCACAGGAGCTTTCCACGCTCCCGATTTATCAACACGCGTCTTAACGCGTTCTGCGTCCTCTTTTTGAGTTTGAGAAGTGTAGAAGATAGCACTGCGATATTGAGTGCCAACGTCATTGCCTTGACGGTTCGTTGTTGTGGGGTCGTGAATTTTAAAAAAGTGAAGAAGCAGATCTTCGTATTTTAATTTTTTCGGATCAAAAACCACTTTCACAGTTTCAGCGTGATTCGTAGTTCCAGTTTTAACGATATTGTATGTGGCGTTTTTAGTCGTGCCGCCCATGTAGCCTACTTCAACGGCAACGACCCCAGGGATCTTGCGTAAAAGATCTTCCATTCCCCAAAAACAACCACCAGCTAAATAAGCCACTTCCGTTGATTCCACAGAACTTCCTTTCTTCGCAGTTTTCGCGTCGGCAAAGAATCCTAACCCTACTAAAATCGTCACTAAAAACGAAAAGTATTTCATAAAACAATGATAGCACTTTTTAGAAGGTACGGAAAAGTTTTCTAGACTTCTTTTCCGTAACCGCCGCCACTGCCAGAGCACAAAGTCACTACGTCACCCTTGGAAAACTTCTGTTGTCCTAAAACGGGAAGAACCTTGTGAGTTCCTTCATGTTCGATAGAAACCTCGCAAGGGTCTCCGTGAGAGCAGTTTTTAGAAATACGAGGACGATGCAAAGTGAGGTCGGTCACCCAAGCCGCCTGAATGTCTTCACGGGCTTCGATTTTTAGAATCACGCCGCGTCCGCCATTGTGTTTTCCTTTGCCGCCTGTGGAGTGACGAAGATCTACACGCTGAACTTTTACCGGAAAATCCCTTTCCAATTGTTCAATCGAGAAAGATGGCAAGTGCGCGCACTCGCCATCGTGCGAAGAAGAAGCTCCCACGCCTCCTGGTAAAGTCAAAAGCATGTGCTTATCTTGATGAAGCAAATCAAAATTTAAAGGACAGTTGCTCGAAAGTGCCTTTTCGCTTTTTTGATGAATTTGGGAAAGAGCCAACTCCATCGCTGTTTGCAGAGCTGCGGCTCCGCAAGTCATGCCTTTGTAAGTCGGAGCTGGGTATTTTCCAATCAGCCAGCAGCCTGCGGGTTTAGTGATTTGCAAAACAGAAAAAGATCCTGAATTTGCCAATTGTTCAAACCCGTAATAACGGCTCAAAGTATAAAAACATACGCCATAAGTTGCAGACTCTGTCAGAGACACCGTTTTTGCGGCACTTGTTCCACTAAAGTCCAAAGAGACTTTACCATCGTGGATTTCCATATTCAGACGCAGAAGTTCTCCACTATCTAAAACAACGTCGACACGTGTTTCACCCGAAGCGCGCTCGCTGATTTTTTGCACGGAAGATTTGCGGCAAAGATCAATGTATTCCTCGATGAGTTCGCCGGTGATTGTGAAACCTGTGTATTCAATAGCCTCGTGAAGCGTTTTCGCTTTCACAGTCATGTCTTCACATTGTTGTTTTAGCCACGTCACAAAATGAGCAGGGCAAGCGGGGTGAGCTTGCATTGCCGATAAAATCATTTCATTGAGCTGATTTTTCTGACGAAGCGGTGTTGGAGGGATGCGAAGGCCTTCTTCTTCCACAGATTTCGCAAGTTTGACGGATTTATCTAAAGAGCGTCGGCTTACCCAAATCAAATCTTCAGAAACGGCCATCACAAAAGTCATGTCACTGAGAAGACTGCCGCCACTATAAGGGTCATTCAAAAGAGCAATATCGCCCTCTTGAAGTTTCAAATACTTTGTCGCTGTTGTGGCCGCCATGGTCAGTGTGCCGTAGCTCACAGCCTGCACGCCGCGCACAGCAAGCACGTCACCTTCAATCGTCATCAAAGCAGATTCACCTTGAAGGAAGTCATTTAAAAGCGAATGAAAGAGTTCAATTTGATAACTCATAAAGTCTCCTGCAAAGCTTTAAAGCCGCGTAAGGCAACGGCTTGAGACTCACTAAAGTCTTCAGTGTGCACAGTAGTGTGAGGATCTTTTTTGAAAGCATTGGCAAAAACCGAAGCCAAAGGACCTGCGACAATCAATTTTTTCGTCTGACGTTGCAAGTAAGCTTCCATTGCGAGTCTTTGCAAAGACAGGCTTTGCATTTCTTTCGTCAAATGACCTAAATCGCTGTCGCGAGTTTGGCTGATTTTAGAAAGTGCAAAAAGAGAATTTTTAAAACGCTGAATTCCTTGCGCTGAAAAACGATCTTCAAGGCCCTGCAATTTTGCGAGCTTCGCGTTCTCAGCCCACAAATCCAAAAGACTTGGTTTTTGCCCACGGCCTAAGAACATAGGGCCTGGCTCCCAACCTTCTTGGTGGGAGGCAAAATCAAAACGACCGAAACTGTTTAGTGCAATTCCCAACGT
>NZ_CAMLDV010000061.1 GCF_946478835.1 uncultured Bdellovibrio sp.
AATAAGAACTGTTTCAAACTGAGACACTGTTCTTAAGAAAACGAGGGGCTTCTCCGAAAAGTCTGTATGACTTCCCTCAGGAGAACCACCCTCGTTTTGTTTTTTATGGGCTGTTGCTTGCTCTTTCAAAACTGCAGCAACTCAAGTTCTGATTCCGCAACGAGCTTTCCTTTTTCCAGTCCCAATCTTTATTTTAAATCCACGCAAAAAGTCGTTGTAGAAGTCTACTACGAACCCGGAGCTGAACCCTACGAGGGAACGACTTTGTCGGGAATGAACTACTGGCAAATCTTAGAAGACAATTTGAATTCCATTTTTCAGTATCGTAGCACCGCTCCTGTTTTGATTGTGCCCAGAGCTTTAAATCAAATGACGGCGATTCCTTCGCAAAATCGTACAAGCTGGCTTGGCACTGACATTTTAAATTTAAGCAAACAGTATCGACAAGCCGAACCCACCTCCACAGAAGCGCACTTCTATCTTTATTTCTTAAAAGGAAATTACAATCCCGGTTCGGGCCCGACAGCGAGTGTGATCGGCGTCAGCCTTGGCGGCACACCTATTATTGCGATCTTTAAGGAAGTGATTCAAAACTCAGGCAATAATCCCAATGGACCTGTTCCCAAATACGTCGAGCAAAGCACGATGGTGCATGAGATTGGACACGCTTTGGGTTTTGTTAATAACGGTGTCCCGATGGTGACTCCCCACCAGGACACAGCACATGGTGCTCACACCACAAATACAAATTGCGTGATGTACTGGCAAAACGAAGGCGCCAGCGATCTTTCTTCATTTGTTCAGCATTATATTACGACGGGGTCCACGGTGATGTGGGGACCTGAAGTTCTGCAAGATGCGCAGAACTTCAGTCAGTGATTCATTATTTCGCTTTTACGATTTCTGGTTTGTATTTTTCAAATTGCGGAATGATGTTTTCATTCCCGTAAACCAAGACTTTGAATTTATTCGGATCAACAGCCTTTTTGATCGCCGCATTGGAATCTTTCAAGCGAAGATTTGCCACGTTCTTATTGAAGTCCGTGAGGTAATCCACCGGGATTCCGTAAAAGTCCAAAGCCATAAGGTTGTAAGCCAAACGGTCCGCGGTTTCAATCGCGCGCGGAAACTGTCCAATCAACTGATTGCGTGAAGCTGTGATTTCAGATTCTTGAGCCCCGTTATTCACGTAATCCGTCACGACTTTCAAAGCCTCGTCCAAAGTTCTTCCCGCCGTTTCGTTTTTCGTGAAAGTAGAGATATCAAAACTTCCACGCTCTTTTCTCACATCAAAGAAAGAATAAATCGAATAAGTCAGCCCGAGATCATCGCGAACCTTTTGATTCAAACGACTGGCAAAACTGCCGCCCAAAACTTCATTGCCTAAACGCAGTGCCAGGTAATCAGGATCGTTGCGTGAAATTCCCAATTCAGAAATACGGATTTGTGTTTGTTGCAAACCCTTTTTCACGATGAGCTTCACTTTCAAAGAATCCGACGCCGGAGGAGCCGCTACGTTCACAACTGGAATGGTTCTTTTTGTCCATTTTGCAAAAACGTCTTGGATCTTCTTTTCGTAAGCCTCATCAAAAGCCCCCACGACAGCCAAAGACGCATTGTTAGGACGATAGAAAGTCAGATAGTGTTTGATGATATCCTGCTTGCTTGTGCCGCGAAGAGACTCAATCGTTCCATTCACGTCACGTCCGTAAGGATGCTCTCCAAAGACAAACTTATCCGACTCATCGTCTGCATACGAAGACGGATTGTCGATTTTCTTTTGCAAGCCCGCGATCATTTGCGCGCGAATGCGGGAAATCTCCGTGTCCTTAAATGCTGGGTTCATAGCGACATCGGCAAAGAGATCCAAAAGTGTCTCTGAACCCGTCGTCAATGAATCGGCATAGACCGTCGTTACATCAGCACCAGGAGTGATATCTAAAGAAGCTCCCAATTGACCGAAGTCATCGGCAATTTTCATGGCGTCTTTAGTTTGCGTCCCCTGCTCCAGCAAGTACGCCGTCAAAGCGTTTAAACCCGGATGCTGAGAAGGCTCCTGCATAGAACCCGTTTTCATCATCAAAGTCAGACTCACACGCGGCAATGTCGCATCATGCACGAAGAAAACTTTAAGACCGTTTTCTAAGGTGAGTTCTTTATAAGGTTGCAGCTTAAAAGAGCCGTTGCCCTTAGTGACATAACCCGCGGAAGGTGCTTTTTCTTTTTTAGAAGAGCTTGAGCAGGCGACAAAGGAAGCGCAAATCAAAGGAAGTGTGAATGCCAACGTGATTTTGTTCATAACTATTCCTTCTTTGCCTTAGGCTCTAGGGTGATAATCGAACGCTGAGTTTGTTGCGTGTATTTATCTGCGGCTTTCTTAATATCTTCCGCCGTAACAGCCTGATACTTTTCAAGATCCGTGAAGAGGCTTTCATACGTGCCTGTGACGATTTCATTCACAGCCAAAGCGCGCGCCTTTCCGTCCATAGTTTTTAGGCTATCAACCAAGTCTTTCATGACTTGCGTTTTTGCTTTTTCCAATTCTTTGTCAGAAACCTTTTGATTACGCAGTTTCCAGATTTCGTTATAAACGATATCCAAAGCTTCCTGAGTACCAACACCCGGTTTCATATTGACGCCGACACCTAAAACGCCGGCATCTTTCATTGCGTAGTTATAGGCATAAGCCGAAGTCGCGATTTGTTTTTGGTAAACCAAACGTTTGTGCAAACGGCTGGAAGTTCCATAACCCAAAATATTTGCCGCTAAATCCAACGGATACATGTCGGGCTCCCCTTGACGCGGACTTTGGAAAGCCACTACGAAGGAATTATTTTGCACGTCTTTTTTCAAGGTCGCATTTTGTTGAACTTTTTGTGGAGGTTCAACAGGATGCTTCTTTTCAGGCAAAGGTTTTGAAGGAAGCTTGCCATAATACTTTTCAATCAGGCTTTTTACTGAAGACGTTTTAAAGTCTCCAACCAAAACCAAAACCGCATTGTTAGGAACATAGAAAGTGTTATAGAAGAAACGCAGTTTTTCAGAGTCGTAGTTTTCAATGTCTTTCATGTAACCGATCACAGGCCATTTGTACGAGTTGACTTTAAACATCGTGCCCATCATCAACTCACGCAAAAGTCCCATCGGGTTGTTATCGACACGCCAGCGACGCTCTTCCTTCACAACCTCTTTTTCACTCTTAAGATCTTCAGGGCTGATCAGAAGAGAACTCATGCGGTCCACTTCCATGTCCATCACCAATTCAAGTTTAGAGCTTGGCAGATTTTCATAGAACCCAGTGTAGTCATTCGTTGTGAAAGCGTTATTTGTAATTCCGTTTTCGTGGAAGATACGGTCAAACGCTTTGCCGTCATACTTTTTGGCACCCTTGAACATCATGTGTTCAAGCATGTGAGCGGCGCCCGTGACACCTGGATATTCATCCCGTGAACCGACGCGATACCACGTGTGATAACTCACCATCGGAACGGCATGGTCTTCAAGCAGAAGAACCGTGAGTCCGTTATCCAAAACAAACTTTGTGACCGGCAAAGAGATTTTAAGATCACTTTGTTGAGCCCATCCTTTGATGGCTCCGATCACTTCACTTTTTTCGGGTTTATTAGGGAGTGTCGGTGTGGGTTCGACGGCTAGGACGGTCGCGGAAAAGCAAAGTCCTAAAAGCAAAAGCGAAAAACGTTTCTTCATAGCTGCTTCTTTCGTTGAATATGCAATAACCCTTAGTTTGAAACCCCAAGGCTATGAATTCAACGAATAGAGGACATTTAAGACTTTTGTTCGGCGAAGACTGCTTTACTGCACAACGAAGTCAGAGAAAAAGACATCTTTCACAACGCCGCGATGAAGAATGCCATTCACCTCACCAGCGATTTTGTCTTTTAAAAAGAGTTTGCCTTGAATGCTGTCTAGGTCCGCGAAGGACTTATCATTTAACAAGCGTACAATGCGGTCACGAGCTTTTGCGCGGTTTTCAGGTTCCATCACTTCCTCGAAACCCTCTTTACCAAGCATTTGTAGATTCACTTCCAAACGGATCGTGCGCTTGGGTTCGCCCCCCAAATTCACAGTGAACTTATCCATTGTGTACACAAGCGGAGAAAGGTCAGCTTCATTGGAAGTGGAGGCCAGTTCACGCTCAGCATCTTCTTCTGTGATTTTTGGATTTTCCCAACCCATCGTCGAGGCGTAAACCATGTAACCCCCTGCTCCCATCACGGCGATATTCAGAACCGCAAAAGCGATTTGCAGAATCATTCCTAGGTTGCGCTTGGGAGCTGGAGCTTTTTCTTGTGTTTCAGCCATGTCTAACTACCTCTTCATTGAAAGATATCGGTGAAACAGGCCTAGGTCTTAAGATCTAAGACCCTATTTCTTCACATTTATTAAGGAAAAATCTTAGACAAAACGTCCAAGCTTTAGACATACGAGGACAGGTACTTGACAAGAATAAGACACTTCCGACCATAATAGAGATATGAGACGTTTCCTCACGGGCTGTGCTTTATCTTTGCTAAGTCTGCCAACACTGGCGGGCCCTGCCGTCACGTCCACTTCTCAAGTTGAAACGGAACTTCTCCCAGCTCCCCTTTTACAAATCTCAGAGACAGAAGCGTTTTCTCGCTACGTTTTTCTTGTCGATAAAGAACAACGCAAGCTCACCGTCTTTGAGCGCAATGGCGAGAAAATCAAAAAAGTGGAAGAGTACCCTGCTGACATCGGTAAAGCCGGTGGAAATAAAACAAAACGCGACGATCACAAAACTCCAGAAGGTATTTATTTCTTAGAGCAGCGTTTATCTCAGCCAAAAATCCCCTTCAATCTTTATGGCGCTTTGGCCTTCACGACAAACTACCCAAATCTATTTGACCAACGAGAAAAGAAAACAGGTTCTGGCATCTGGCTGCACGCCATTCCCGACACTGTGCCTTTGACTCGCGGTTCAAGAGGCTGTGTCGTGGTTCGCAACGAGGTGATTAAAAAGCTTGCCGACTACATCAAGCTTCGTGAAACACCGATCTTGATCTTTGATCACGTGAATTATCTTTCTAAAGAAGATCACGAAAAACGCCGCCTGGAACTGAACACTTTTGTTGAAGGCTGGCGCCAAGCTTGGGAAAACCAAGATATCGAAAAGTACATGAGCTTTTACGACAAAGACTTCAGAGCTCCCGGCTTTAACTTCGATTCTTGGAAAAATCACAAAGCCAACTTGAAATCCAAATACGAATTCATCAAGGTTCATCTTTCTCAGCCGTACATCGTTCAACACAACGATCAGTTGTTAGTAAAGACATTGCAAAGATACGAATCCGATAAACACGTCGACTACGGCGTTAAGACGATCTACGCATTGAAGTCCGGCAACACTTACAAAATCATCCGCGAAGAGTGGACCCCGTTTAATCAAAAAGAAGTCACAGCCGCTATCGCCCGTGACAACTCGCTCACAGCTCAAGCCAACCAAAGCCAACAATAATTTAAGGCAACACCCGTCAAAGTATTTTCATTTAGGTGCCCTGCTTTGTCTTAAAACGGGAGACGTCTCATCCTGAGACACTGAATTCAAATATATCTCGTTTTAAAAGGCATATCCCTTGCTCTCTTTTTCAAAAAACCAAAGGAGAGACCTATGTCGTCCAAAATTCTATCGCTCACTCTTGCTGGCGTGATGGGCCTGCAAAGTGTGGCCTTTGCGCAAACAGATCGCACGGCAGGTATTGGCACTGAACAAATCCGTACAGCTAAAGAAAACATCCGCTCTGTGAAGGCGGAGTTGTTGGCGTTGGATCAAGCGTTAAGCACTGCCAAAGAGAATATCCAAAAACGCGATCACTCAGGCGCCCAATTCAGTTCGACGACCATTGCAGGTGCTGCTCTCGGACTGGGGTTGTCTGTTTATGCCGCATTCTCCTTACGTTCACGCGGTGGAGAAATGAGCGGGATTTTGGGAATGTTGGCGGCAATGACCGGAATGGTTATGTCAGGTGTTTCAGCGGGCACAAGTGCTCTAGATCAAGCGACAAAACAAAAAGTCGATGTGAAAGACCTCAATGACAAACTGACAAAAGCGGAAAGTGAAGTGCAATCAGCGCTCGCTTCAACGAGCGATAAATCCTCTGTGGCTTTACTTAAACAGCTTGAAGGAAATCTGCAAGGCATTCGTGCAACACTGGCGAACTATGATGAAAAGGATGCTTCCATTAGCAAAAACAAATTGATCGCAGAGGTTACACAAGCTGCTGGTGTGGCTATCACAGTGTATGGAATGGCTCGCAGTGAATCCCGCGCGATTCTTATCGGCCCTTTGGTGATGAGCGCCGGAAATCTCGGACAGATCGTAGGAAACTTCTCGGATGCTGAAGCCGAGCAAGTGATCAAAGAAATCGAAAGCACTCGCCGTGCGCTGATTTCTGCAGCCGTCACTCTTGAATAATTAATATAAAACAAATGATTTAAAAGGAGAACAACCCATGTCATCGAAAATTTTATGTCTGACTCTTGCTGGTATGATCAGCATGCAAAGTGCCGCCTTCGCCCAAGACCGCACAGCCGGTATTGGTGAAGAGCAAATCAAAACTGCTAAAGAAAATGTTCAGTCTTTGAAGGCAGAACTGCTCTCTTTAGATCAAGCTCTTGTGGCGACAAAGACTGCTATTGAAAAACGTGATTCTAAAGGAAGCATTTTAAGTGGCTCCGCTGTCGCAGGTGCGGCTGTGGGCCTGGGGCTTTCTGTGTATGCTACATTCAAATTCCGCGCACGTGGCGGCAGTGGTGATGGCATTTTAGGACTTCTTGCCGGTGCGGCGAGTGTTCTTATGTCGGCGGGCTCTGTAGGTTTAAGTGTTGCCGGACAAGCCGTGAAGCCGGAAGCCGATGTGACTAAATTAAACGAACAGTTGACGAAGGCTGAACAAGAAGTGAAAGAGGCTTTAAGCCAGACGACAGACAAATCTTCTGCGGCTCTTCTGAAAAATCTTGAAGTATCTTTGCAAGGCGCTCGCAAAACTTTGAATGAGTACTCTGAAAACGAAAGTTCTACTTCGAAAAACAAATTGATCGCGCAGATCGCTCAAGCAGCCGGTGCCGCTATCACGGTTTACGGTGTGACTCAAAAAGAATCCAGAGCAACACTCATCGGTCCTTTGGTGATGAGTGCAGGTAACATCGGACAAATCATCAGCGGTCTTTCAGACTCCGAAGCTGAGTTGGTTGTTAAAGAAATCGAAAACACTCGTCAGGCCCTGCGTTCTTCAGCGATGGCCCTTGAGTAATTCATGAAATTAATGATTCGTTTACTTGGCATTTTAATTCTTTTTTCCCTGAGCGGTCCTCTGGCCGCTCAGGCTCGTGCGCCACGTTGCGAATCTGTATTCCTTCCCACTGTTCTTGAAGTCATCCAACAACTGGATGCTAAAAACAATGACTTCATCCTTCAAGGACACTCTATTGAAGACATCGGCAAAGACTTTTCATGGTTGCGCCGACGTAAACTTCGTAAATTAATCAACGACACGGACTTACAGACTTTCGTTTCCGATAAAGCCGTTGAACGTTACGCCATTGAACTGGGCACTGTTTTATTCGGTAAAAAAGAAACCGTCGATCGCTGGATTCGCCAAGACAAAGAAACACGCCTTGAAGACTCCACGGTGATGCTAATTAAAGAAAAACTTTTGCAAGACGGTCTTATTAGAACTTGGGGTGAAATTAATGACCCGAGGGATGCCGGTATTTTCCGTAAAAGTCTCGATAAAATTTGGACGATTCAACACAGTCGCATTTTAGAATGGATGCGCATTCCGATGGTTTTACCTGGAGTTAAAAATCAGGAAGTGCCGCCGGATTTGATGTTCAAAATTATTCGCGACGGTTTTAAAGAGCACGCCGAAGAAGCGCGCCTTGCTTTGAAATCTCAATCTAAAATTGAAGCCTATAATACTTTTAGAAGAGTTTATGGCGCGACATTCTTAGGAATCGTTTTGGTATTTAATGCGCACACGGGGTATCACAAACTTCAGGATTATCACAAACAACAAGTCACCGAAGTCGTCACGCAACTTCAAGAAACCCGAAAAAGCGTGGAGTCTGCCATTCCAAAAATCAAACAAGAACAATTCGAAGAAGCCTATCGCGGAGCCGAAGCCGACTTCATTAAAAAATGGGGTGAACCTCCTACTGAGGCGGAAAGCCAAATCATCAAAGCCAGAATCGCTGAAGCTTTGAATATAAAATAAAAAAGCCCCTTCGTTTTGCGAAGAGGCTTTTTAAGATTTTACTCAGTCCAGTCTTCGCACCACTGGTGCTCCGACATCCTCGGCATCCGCCGCTTAGTGAGATTCTTCAGTAGAAGAAGAGTTCTTACCGTCGATAGTGAATTTCTCTACGTTGTGAGAAAGATCTGGAAGTGATTCAAGGTGTTTTTGCAATTCTTCTTTAGACATTTCACCAACGTTGACGTTTCTTTCAGTCATACGTTTATCGAACTTCAAATTTTTATTAGCTTGAGCCAAAGACATTATAAACTCCCTGTTTCTATCGAGACCCTTTTATAGCGTAGATTGCGGGCAGAGTCCAGCCCCCTAAAAGGTACCAGCTTCCCTCTGTGCTGATTTGGGAAGAGATACCTCCCCCAAATCAGCACAGAGGGAAGCTGGTACCTATCAATTCCAGTATTTTGGTGGTTTATCGCTCTTTTCGTTATCGACGACGAGGCGCAGGTTGCGGCCCTTGTTTTTGGACTTTTTCTTCCATTCGTTACGGTCAAACCAGCCCTTTAATTTAAGGCAGATATAGCCCGAAACGATCCCCCCAAGATGGGCCAAATAAGCAACCTCTCCCCCGCTGACACTTGAAGTCATCATGGAGGCCAATTGCACCAAACCCATCAAAGCCACGAAATAGCGGGTCTTCATCGGGAAGAGCATAAAGAAGTAAACAATACGCTCACCAAAAAGAATCCCTTGAGCCAGCAAAAGACCGAAGATCGCGCCCGACGCCCCGATGACCGGAACAATCAAACCCGTTTGCGAACCTGTTGCTAAAGCGTAGCCCCAGACACCCAAGCAGTACAAAATTGCAGCACCAATTCCCGAAACAAAATAGTAAATGAGGAAGAATTTCGTGCCCCAACGCTGCTCAAGCTCGGCTCCAAAGAACCAAAGCATCAGCATGTTGAAAAGAATATGCGTCACCTGCAAAGAGTGCAGGAACATGTACGTGAAGAGCTGCCAAATCTGAAAATCAAAAAGAACTTTGCCCGGGTAAAGACCAAAGATCGAAGAGAAAGGAACACGTAAGAAACCTTCCATTATCACTTGGAAGATAAACCAGATTGCTACGTTGATGATGAGCAACCACTTTACTGCCGGAGTCAGCGGTGCTGTTTGAAAGGTCATGCCTCTGTTCATTTTTTTAAAATACTCCAAAGCTTCTCATAGGTCTGCTCCAGACTTTCAACCAAGACCTTGGTCTCAGCAATGAGAGGGAAGAAATTAAGGTCCCCGGCCCAACGCGGAATCAGGTGATAATGCAAGTGTTCGGGAATTCCCGCGCCTGCGACCGCTCCGTGATTCAAACCGACATTGATTCCGCCCGGTTCATAAACTTCGTTCAAAGATTTCATCGTCAAACGGATGGTGTCTTGCAAATCGCGGAACTCTTCTTCCGAAAGTTTCAAAAGATCTCCGCAATGACGTTGTGGCAAAACCAAAACGTGACCGCTGTTGTACGGAAATTTATTCAGCACCACCATTGAGTGCTTAGACTTATACACGCAAAGAGTTTCAAAAGAGACTTCCGCCTGCGCTGCCCGACAAAAAACACAGCCTTCAGGTTTGATCAGCTTACGCACGTACTTCATGCGATCAGGACGGAAAAGCACGTCGCGTTCAAGAGGCCAAATGTCTTTTCCGATTTGCAGTTTTCCCGACGCAAAAGGCGCCTTTTTAGACGCCTTTCGTTTCGCAGCAGATTTTTGAGTTTTCTTTGCGACTTTTTTTGCCATGAAACCGGTTACTCCCAAGTTCCTGGCAAGATCATCATGGGTTGATTCAAGAATTTGGATCTCAAAACAAACTTCATCGCGCCTTCCATATCCGGTCCGAAAGATTTACCCTTCAGAACGTCCGCGTATTCTGCAAGGCTGTTCACGTCGTCTTCGCGATCGCTGTCGCCCAAATCAAAAATGCTCACGCGCTTTTTAGGAATTTCAAAGACGTCATAGTTATCACCCAGTTTCGCCGTTTCCGCTGCCAATTTCACAGCGTCTTCATAGAAACCTTCTTTATCGGCAAAACCCAGCTTCACCGCCGTTGCACCTGTGAAAACACGACCATCAGCATACTCAGATACCAACTCGTCTTTCAAGTTGCGCTCTTTCGCGACTGTTCCTTTGAACTGCGCATAGACCTCGTCGATCATATTTTGGAAAAGAGCTCTTTCGTCTTCGCGCATCGCTCTGTACTCAGCACCAGAATCTTTGAATTTTCCAGAAGTGATAGAGTAGCGAGAGATCTTCGCCCAATCATAAAGCTTTTCGATATTCGCAAACTCCATGATCACACCGATAGAACCCACTAGAGCGCCCGGTGCGACGACGATTTTGTCACAAGCAACCGCTGAGTAATAGGCACCACTCGCCATCACTCCCGTAGAAACACAGATCACTGGCTTTTTAAGTTCTTCACGAACACGTTTGATTTCTGTGTAAATTTCTTGAGAAGGACCGACCGCTCCGCCTGGAGAGTTGATCGTGATAAGGATCGCTTTTACCTTATCTTCGTCTTTGTATTTTTTGAGATTTTTAAGGAACTTCTTCCCGTTCAGAATCACACCGTTCATATCCAAATGAAGGATTGTGTTTTTCGCTGTGACTTTCTTTTCAGATTCACCGAAGAAATCTCCGCTCATTTTGAGCAAAGCCCCGATGCCGACAAAGACTAGAAAAATGATAACAAGTTTTTTAAAGAAACTGCCCTGCATATGCGCGCTCCTGAAAATAAAAAAAGGGACCCTACTAGGGTCCCTCTTTAAGACTTTACAGTCAACGGCACGAAGTCCAGTTCAGGTGCTTTGCGGCGACCCGAACCTGGCTTTAATTACTGCTTACCGTCTGTCTTTACGTTCTTCAATTGATCTGCAAACAAGTCACCGAAAGTAGACTTAGAAGTTGCAGTCGCTTTTTTAACGTAATCGTCAACATCAGCTTTTGCTTCACGAAGTTTTACAAGTTTAGAAGACAAGCCGATCTTACGAGCGTCTTTGTCGATAGAGATCACTTCAGCTTTGATCGTTTGACCTGGCTTAATGAAATCTTCAACAGAGTTGATTTTCTCAGTTGTTAGCTCAGAAATATGGATCAAACCTTCGATATCAGACTCAAGCTCAACGAAAGCACCAAAATCAGCTGTTTTAGTTACTTTAACGTCGTGTTGTGTACCGATAGCGTATTTAGATTCGATGTTTGCCCAAGGATCAGATTCAAGTTGTTTGATACCCAAAGAGAATCTTTCGTTCTCGATATCAACACCTAGAACAACCGCGCGTACTTTTTGACCTTTAGTGAACATTTCACTTGGGTGATTTACGCGTTTAGTCCAAGAGAAGTCAGAAATGTGAACTAGACCGTCAATACCTTCTTCGATGCCGATGAAGATACCGAAGTCAGTAACAGACTTCACTTCGCCTTCGATGATTGTTCCTGGAGGATAAGATTCTTTCATCTCAACCCAAGGATTTGCTTGAAGCTGTTTCATACCCAAGCTGATGCGGCGGTTTTCAGTGTCTACTTCAAGAACTACCACTTCAACTTCATCGCCTACGTTAACGATTTGAGAAGGATGTTTTACACGTTTTGTCCAAGACATTTCAGAAACGTGGATCAAACCTTCGATACCTTCGCCAAGTTCAACGAATGCACCGTATTCAGCCAAAGATACAACTTTACCTTTAAGCTTAGTGCCTGGAGGGTAAGAAGCTTTCACAGATTCCCAAGGATCTGCATGAAGCTGTTTCATACCCAAAGATACGCGTTCTTTTTCTTTATCATACTTAAGAACTTTAACTTGGATTTCGTCGCCAACATTCAACATTTCTGAAGGATGTTTTACGCGGCCCCAAGACATATCTGTGATGTGCAACAATCCGTCCATGCCACCAAGATCGATGAACGCACCGTAGTCAGTGATGTTTTTAACAACACCAGTAACAACGGAACCTTCAGCCATAGTGTCAAGAGTTTGTGAACGGAGACTGTCACGTTCTTCTTCAAGAAGAGCGCGGCGAGAAAGAACGATGTTGCCACGTTTCTTATTGAACTTAATAACTTTGAATTTAAATTTCTTACCAAGGTAAACGTCCATGTTGCGAACAGGGCGTAGATCGATTTGAGATCCAGGCAAGAATGCTTTAACGCCGATATCAACGCTCAAGCCGCCTTTAACTTTAGCAACAACAGTACCTTCGATAACTTCTTCGTTCTCAGCTGCTTTAGAGATATCAGTCCATGCACGAAGCATGTCAGCTTTGTCTTTAGAAAGAACGATCATACCGTTTTCGTTTTCGATACGGTCGATAAGAACTTCTACTTTGTCTCCAGCTTTCACTTCACGAACACCGTCAACAATACGGAATTCATTGATAGCGATCAAACCTTCAGACTTGTAGTTGATGTCTACTAGAACATAGTCAGATTGAACTTCTACTACAGTACCAGTAACAACGTCGCCGACTTTGAAGTCTTGCTCTTTCATTGACGCTTCAAAAAGGTTTTCGAAATCACCTTTTTCAGATTTTGATGTCAATAGACCTGGATTTGCTGGAACCTTTGCGTCTTCAGCATCCAAGAAAGCTAGAACTTTCTGTTTCTCCAACTCGGCTTTGTTTAATTGTTTCGTCATATAGTTTTTTTAAAACCTCCCACGTAGTAAGTCCTCGCTGGAACCTACCCGTTACCTTTCTTCACCTCTTTGGGCGAAACACTGGTTTAGCGACCTAAGGGGGCGGAAGTCAAAGGTTTTACGCGCTCCACCAAGGTTTTCGCGGTCCTGCATTATGTACTCTTGCAGAGCGGGAATGTTGGGCCTGACAAGTGTCTGTCATCTCGAACATATTTGATCTGAGCACAAGGAGGACGTATGCGGGGGGCGTGGAGTTTTCTTGGGATCCTTTTCGGAGGACTGCTTTGGTTTACTCCAAAGACCGCATCAGCGCTTCCGGTTCCTCGGTACGACCGGGAAATCCGTTCGGCCCTCTCGTTTATCGAACACTATCAAGTGAGCTTGCAAGAAGGCTACGAGCCGGGACAGTGGCGAGCGCGTGTGACTTCGTATGTTCCAAGTCCCATCGGTGTTGGAAAGTTCGGCGTGCCTTTCGAAGAACCTTCCGCGTTTGTCGCCAGTTCCATTGCGAATGTTTTAGCAGAAATTTATGCGCACAATCCCCGTTACTCACAAATTCCCGTGATGCTCGAGGAAACGCAAAGAGGTCTTGAGAAATATCGCTGGGGAAATTTATTTAACTTCTATCCTCCGTACACATTTCGCGGGATGAAAGTGCGCGGACCTCGTTACATGTATCTTGCGCGCCAGTGGAAAGGTTTTGCGAATATTCCTCCTGACGCTGACACAACATCGGTCACTTACACGTTCTTGCACTACATGCAAAGTTTTCGGCGCGATCTTTCGCCGACCGAGTGGCAAAGTGTTTTACCGGAGCAAGTGATTGATGCGATTTCTACTTATCGTGATTTTGATCGAAAGCCGCATGTCTATAACGCCGCTCAAGGGCATATTCGCACCGGCGCTTTTATGACGTGGCTTTTTGATGAACACGATCCCGATATGCCACGGAATTACTTTGCAGCCCCCGACAAAGGCACGCGCATTCCGTTTAATGTGAATGACGTCGACTGCGTTGTGAACGCAAACATTCTAAGAATGCTGACTTACGCTGGAAAGACGTCAGGCCCCGGCTATCAAGCAAGCTGCGCGCACATCAATCGCGTTGTGCGCAATAAGCAGTTTTATTTTTGCGGAATGTATTATCCCAGTTTCTATGCCCTTCCCTACACGATTGCTTCAAATGTTGAAGCCGGAACAACATGTTTAGATCCCGCACGCGAACGCACTTTGAATTTTATTATCGCCAAACAACATCGCGATGGTTCTTGGCGAAATAGTTTTTTAGCGCGTCCCGATTATGTTCAGTCCACTGTATGGGCGCTCAATGCTTTGTTGATTTTAGGAGATCCTAAGAATGAACTTCACCGCGAACGCGTACGTCGTGGTTTGGATTTTCTTTTATCTCAAGCGCAAAAGGATTCCGACGGCCGCCTTTTCTGGTCTGGACAAGTTTTTTATGCAGCGACTTTCATTGCACGCTTTCCTGTCGTGTGGCGATCTTCTGCCTACACGACAGCTCTGGCAATTAAAGCACTGCTGCTTTCGGACCGGTGGTACGCCGTACCTTTTTGAATTGCACCGCACAAAGGAAAGGATTGTTATGGAAACGGAAAAACTGCGCGAACTGCAACGTCCTCTGAAAACTCGCTATCAAGCGGATAAAGAAGCAAGCCTTGTAACCTTCCACACCTCTGGAACTTTGGGAGAAGATATTTCTTGTCACATCGACACAGGTATAGCGCAAGTCACCGCAGGCTTGCATCCCGCCGCTGGAGGAGATGGAACACTTGCCTGTTCTGGAGATATGCTCATGGAAGCCTTGGTCGCTTGTGCCGGAGTCACTTTGAATGCCGTTGCCACAAATATGGGAATTCAACTTCAATACACAGAAATTTTTGCTGAAGGGGATATGGATTTTCGTGGGACTCTCGGTGTCGATAGAACCGTCCCCGTGGGACTCACTAACATCCGCCTTCGTTTTGATATTCAAGACGACATCCCTGAAGAGAAAAAGAAAAAATTGGTCGAGCTGACTGAACGGTACTGCGTAATATATCAAACTCTTATAAATCCACCTCAAATCAAAGTAGACGTTTGAAAGAGATGATCTCGTAAATTTGGGAACACTCGACAGGCCTTCACCCGGTTTCAGAAATTTGCAATTATCTCTCTTTGTAGAATGAAACAGTTCTTTGTTAACTTTTATTGCATCTTGCCTTGTTTCCCAAAACCTGTTTGCAAAACACAAAAGGCCCTTATTTAATAATTGTTCAATGTCAGTTCTTTTATTTTTATTTTTGCTAATTCCCTTCTTTGCAAAGGCGCAGACTCTGCAAGTAGGGCTTTCCGAAGTGGGTCCTTTTGCCTACGAGGAAAAAGGACAGCTTAAAGGCATCAACTACGATATTTTATCCCAACTCGCGAAAGAGTCCGGGTTGACCTTTGAATACAACCTTTATCCGCATGCCCGCCTGGTGAATGCCATGGAGACTTCAAACCCGGATCTTGCGATCTTTTTCTCGGTCTCATGCATAAAGTATGAAAAGCATTACGAGATCCAAGATAAACTCTATGAAGCCACACCACGCATTTACCTTAAGCCCTCTGTGGATTTGAAACAAAAAGACGTGCGAATTGGTCGACTGCGTGGAACTTGCACGGAGCTGATTCATCAATACGTGAAGCCTGAAAGACTCACGGAAGTCACCAGCATGGATCAGGCCGTTGAAATGTTAAAATCAAATCGTCTTCAGGGAGTTTGTGCTTTATCGTCAGTTCTTAATTTTGCCAAAGACAAAGCCCACTATGACGAAAAACTCGTATCCTCTTTAAAAAATGAAAAACCGCTTGAAGCGGTTCTTTGTCGCAAAAAGAGTTTACCGGAAGAAATAAAAAGAAAATTAGAAGCCGCCGCAAAAAAACTTAAAAAAATCCATGTGGAAGATTAAAGAGCCCGATTGCACCCTATTTCTTTTTCTTACGCTTCTTGGCCTGGATCATCTTCTCTTCACTTTCAATCAACTCTTGAAGACTCATGCCTTCTTCAGGTTGTGAAGCGATGATCTCGTAATCGACCTTGCTGACTTTGATCACTTCGATTTTTTTAGTCAAAAGCTCTTCAATGTCCTGCAAAAGAGGTCTTTCTTCCTGGCTGCAGAAAGAAACCGCAATGCCTTTGTTGAAGCCGCGGCCCGTACGACCGATACGATGCACGTAGTTCTCTGGTTTTTCGGGAAGGTCATAGTTAATGACGTGAGTGACATCCGGAATATCAATACCGCGAGCGCTTAAATCCGTTGCGATCAAAACCTTGCACTCGCCTGTGCGGAAGGCTTTCATCACTTCCGCGCGATTGGTCTGATCTTTTTCTCCGTGAATTGTAAGCGTTGGAATTTCTGCACGCTCCATCGCTTTAGCGACACGCTCTGCACGCACACGAGTACGCACGAAAACGATAAACTTTCCGTCAGGATTTTGACGTAAGTATTCCGCCAAGAAGAAACGTTTGTCGTCCATTTCAATGAACATCACAAAATGCGAAACGTTTTTTGAAACCGGATCTTCCGGAGAAATCTGAATACGAATCGCACTGCTGCGAACTTGCGAGAACGCGAGCTTCTTGATTTGCGGATTGATCGTCGCTGAAAAGAACAGCGTTTGATGACGACGCGTGAGCTTACGTTTGATCGATTCAATGTCTTCGATAAAACCCAAATCCAACATGTGATCGGCTTCATCGAGAACCAAGGTTTCGATATAATTGATGTTGATAAACCCCTGGCTGATCAAATCAAACATACGCCCCGGAGTCGCAATCAAAATATCAATACCGTCTTGAAGCTTTTTAATTTGCGCGTCTTGCTCCACCCCTCCGTACAAGGCAAAAGGCTTTGCTTTCGTGTGTTTGGAAAGTTTATTAAAAACTTCGCCAATTTGTTGCGCCAATTCACGCGTTGGCACCATCACAAGACACTTAATACCTACAGCACGCTTGCTGCTTTTATTACTGTGAATCATGTTGATAATCGGAATTGCAAATGCCGCGGTCTTACCCGTTCCCGTTTGAGCAATGGCTAAAACATCCTCGCCCTTAAGGATCGAAGGAATGGCTTTGTACTGAATGTCTGTTGTACGAAAGAAACCATTGTCATTGAGATTGCGCAATAGGTCTTCCGACAAGTGAAACTTCTCAAACTTCAAGGAAAACCTCTTACGTTAGATGCGAACTAAATTTTGCCTTTAACGTAGTCGACTACTTTATCAACCACTTGGTCCAAGTTTAATTCTGTTGTATCGACGATCAAAGCGTCGTCAGGCACCGCCATCGGAGCGACTTTGCGAGTAGAATCTTGCAGATCGCGCTGTTGTTGCGCTTTCACCATATCACCTTGATCAAGGCCCAACTCCGCCGCACGGCGAGCGGCACGGTGTTCAGAGTTTGCCGTCAAATAAACTTTCGCCTCTGCTTTTGGGAACACCACAGTTCCACAATCGCGACCTTCAGCAACCAAGCCTTGCGGGCCGTTGCTGCAGTTTCTTTGCGCATCCAAAAGAGCTTTACGAACTTCAGGATAGTGGCTCACTTTGCTGGCAAAATTTCCCACGTCTTCGTGAGCGATCAAATCTGTGACATCTTGATTTTGGAAATAAACTGTTGTGCGGGCATCTTGCATGCTCACCTTCCAAACTGGATTGTGAGTTAATTCGGCCAATGCCTTCACGTCATCAAGATCAATACCCAATTGAATAGCAGCGAATGCCAAACCACGATAGAAGGCACCTGTAGAAACCCAGTTCCAGCCCAAACGACGAGCTAGTTCTCTACTCACAGAAGATTTCCCAGAGGCCGCAGGGCCATCAATCGTAATAACCATTCCCATAATTCTCCAACAATCACTGTCATCCGTTAGGATAACACAGGTATCTCTTTGAGCACGTCAGCCAAGGCCTTCATCGCGGCTTGATTTTCGTGCTCGAGCCCTACACTCAAACGCAAATGCGTTTTGAAACCGTAGTTTAACAAAGGTCTCATAATAATCCCGCGGCGTAACAAGGCTTCATTCACCTTGGCGGCGTCACGGAGGGTGTCAAACATGACAAAATTCCCTTGAGATGGAATGTAAGGCAGGCCTAATTCTTCTAACTTCTTATAGAAGTAATCAAGCCCTTTCCAACAGGTCTGCTGCGAACGCTCAATAAATTCTTTATCTTGCAGAGCCGCATTTGCAGCGACTTGCGCTAAATCGTTGACATTAAAAGGTTTGCGCACCCGGTTAAACACTTCAACAACCTCAGGAGGCGCAATCATCGCACCCAAGCGGAAACCCGCCAGGCCATAGATTTTGGAGAAAGTGCGAAGAACGATCAGATTTTTATATTTCGTGATGTATTTTTGTGCAGAAGCGTAAGCAGGATCGCGCACGAATTCATTGTAAGCTTCATCAAAAATCACCATCACATCATCGCGATTTCCCAATTTTTCAAGGAAGGCTTCGATCTCTTCTTTGGGAGCAAAAGTTCCCGTGGGATTGTTCGGGTTTGACACAAAAACCAAACGGATTTTCTTTTCCGGATGAGCCAAGAAATAATCCGCAATCGCAGGTAAATCAAAACGATAGCCTTCTTTCATTGGAATTTTATGGATCACGGCGCGGTTCGCAGGGGCACTCACTTCATAGGCGTTGAAAGCCGCTACAGACGTCAAAACGCCGTCGCCGGGCTCGCAATAAATGCGTGTCAACAAATCAATCAGCTCATCGCTCCCGTTCCCAATAGCAAGTTGTTTTGTCGGGAAGCCCCATTCTTTCGACAGAGTTTGTAAGAGTTCATAGTGCGAAGGATCTGGATACAGATGCTGATGATCCAAAGCTTGCTTCACCGCCGCCATCGCTTTCGGGCTAGGACCTAAAGGATTTTCATTACTTGCGAGTTTGTAGACGGTCGTTAATCCGTACTCGCGCTGAGTTTCAGAAATAGGTTTGCCAGGTTTGTAGGGAACCAGGTTCAGAATTTCGGGAGAAATCTTCACTTTAGAATCCTTTTCTTAGAGAGATTATTTTGTTATACCTGTTCGTCTAGCTTTAACATATTCCAGAGCAATTTCAATATAGAGAGCGTTTAAAAATGCAAAAGAGCTTCTTGTTGGGTGTGAGTGTCGGAGAATCTTTCGCCGAATATGCACTCCTGTCGGATTCCAAACCTGTCGCCCAGAAGAGAGTGTATCTCTCTCGCGAAAACCTTAAGCAGTCGCTTCAACAATTCGTGACAGAGAATGCGGATAACAAACCACAATCTGTCTTTGTCAGCCTGCGCTTGCCTAAAAAGCTCTTAGACTACAACCTCAGTGGAGCTGTGGCCCATATCACAACAGACGGTTTCGAACACTGGCTTGATGTCTGCGAAAAATCTGAAACGCTAACTAACAAAGACCTTCTTTTTTCAATTCACGAGCGCGTGCTTGCCGACGGCAAAGTGGATGTGCCGTTGAAACTTGAAGATTTGGAAGCCATCGCTGCGAAATTACAGATGATGGATTGTAAAATAGTCTGTTTGCTTTTTTTGCACTCTTCCACCAATCCGGTTGATTTAAAACAAGCACAAGAGTTTTTAGCCGGCAAAGGTCTTGAGGTTTTTGT
>NZ_CAMLDV010000062.1 GCF_946478835.1 uncultured Bdellovibrio sp.
CGTGGCAGCGCTTTCTAAAGAGCTTTGCGACACTTATTTCTCTAACTTCTCTGTTTTCCAATCTGTTCCGGATTCTTGGGCGGTAGGACAACTTTTCCCGGTGATTCCAATTCACCGTTTGGGCGAAGAACCTTCCCGTGAAGCAACTTTGGCGGATTTGACTTGTGACTCTGACGGTGTGATTGAAAAATTCATAGACACAGAATCTGGTGAACCCAAAGAGACGATCCGTTTGCACAAATTCACAGACGGTCAACAATACTATCTTGGCGTGTTCCTAACAGGCGCATACCAAGAGATTCTGGGTGACCTTCACAACTTGTTCGGCGACACAGACGCGGTTCACATTTCATTGAACGGCGTGGGCTACACCATCGATCACTACGTTCCAGGCGACACCGTAACGGAAGTTCTTTCTTACGTTCAGTACGGCCGCTCTGAAATGGTGGACAGCGTTCGTCAAGCCACAGAAGAATCAATCCAAAAAGGTTCGATCACAAAACAAGAAGCAAAGCTTTTGATAAAGCACTACGAGGAAGGCCTCTCAGGCTACACATACCTCGAAGAAGCCGAATAGGCGAATAGGTACCTGCTTCCCTTTGTGTTGATTTGGTACTTCGAAGTCGATCCTTTAAAAGGGATCGACTTCCAAATGATGTACGAAAGCTCCACCGCTCCGGCTAGTTAGCCCAAACTGAGGCCTCTGAAGCCCTTTCCTGATTGCTTCCCGATCTTTTTCTTTAGGTTTTGTATTTAGCCAATGTAAAGTTGAAGTGGATGATTCTTCCAATAAAGGATCACCTACCAAAGGAATTACGCCATTTCGCAATCCCAAGCGAATTTGCAGAGTGCTATACGGATAATCCTCAACTTTATTGCAAAGACCCGCTTCGACAGGGTTTCGATACAGATATTTATAAACGTGTTCAAAGTAATTCGCCTTGCCAATCACGGATCGAAAGTATCTGGATCCATAAGTTTGATTGATACGCCCAGCTCCTCGAGAAATAACCCTAGAGGTTTCGCGCATAAAATAGTTCATGGCCTCAGACATGTTATTTTCAGGAAAGCGCACAATAAGATGAAAATGATTGCTCATTAAAACAAAGGCATGAATTTCCACTTTATAAGCTGTGTGGATAAAATAAAGATAGTTGGACATTATCTGCCACACTTCTTCGATAGGAATATCAAACCATTCTTTATTATGGCAGCGAGCTGTAATGTGGTAAGGGAACTCAGGCGTATAGATTTGCTTTAATCTTGGCATACTTAGCCAAGAAGCAAAAAAGGCTCCCTTTTTGAGGAGCCTTTATCTTTGAACAGAAAAAACTTCGAGTCCGAATTCAGAACAAGTACCAAATCAACACGAAGGGAAGCAGGTACCTACATTTTCGCGTCGAAGGCGTCACGAACAGCTAGACCGATGTTGATCAAAACTGTCAGTGTTAGAACGATGGCGACCATTGGTCCCCATACTAGCCACTCGGCGATTGTGAACCACTTTTGAGCTTGAGCCATGAGTTCACCCCAACTTGGTGTTGGAGGAACAAGGCCTAGTCCTAAGTAATCCAAGAAAGAAAGTGTATTCACACCACCCGCGATAAAGAATGGAGCGAATGTCACAATCGGAGTCAGACCATTTGGAAGAATGTGTTTTCCGATAATACGTTTGTGATCGGCACCGATGGCTTTCGCCGCTTCTACGTACTCACGCTTTCTTAAAGAAAGGAACTGCGCACGCATGTACGCAGAGATCCCTGTCCAACCAAAGAAAGACACAAGCAAGATCAAGATCGGAAGACTTGGAGTAAAGATCGAGATGATCGTGATCAAAACGAACAAGATCGGCACACTCTCGACGACCTCAACGATACGCTGACCGACCAAGTCCACTTTGCCGCCCATGTAACCCATCAGGGCACCCAATGTGATACCCAAAGCATAAGTCACAATCCAGCTTCCCAACGCAAAAAGCATTGTGTAACGGAAGCCGTAAAGAAGACGAGTCATCACGTCACGGCCACTTTCGTCTGTACCGATCCAATTTACTTTCGTTGGAGGAGACGGATAAGTGTCGACAGATTTATTGCTCTCGTAAGGATCCCACTGGATCACAGGCCATACAGCCCAATCACCATCACCCATTTGAAGTTGGCGATAGTCCATGACGTAAATGTCTTCGCGACCAAACGCCGTTGGATGGTAATCTACAAAAAGTGGGAAATATAATTTCCCGTGATAGCTCATGATATGAGGACGGTTGTTCGCCCATAGCTCCGCAGTGAAGCTAAAGAAGAACATCGTCAACAAAACCCAAACAGAGATGACGGCCACACGGTCGCGCTTAAAGCGTTTATATCTTTTAAGCGTGAGTTCATTCTTAATAAGATATTTTTGAATTGGATCCATCATTTGAAGTCAATCCTTGGGTCGATAAGAACGTAGATGATGTCGCTGAATACGCGGCCAAGCATCAAGAGCAACGAAGAAATAAATGTAATTCCCATGATCACGTTGTAGTCACGAGAAAGAACTGATTGATAACCAAGAAGGCCGATACCATCCAAGTTGAACATCTGCTCGATGATCAAGGAACCAGCAAGGAAAGCTCCGAAGAAACCACCTAGGCCTGTTGCAATTGGAATCAAAGCATTACGAAGAGCATGCTTAAAGATAACAACATTTTCAGCCAAACCTTTAGCGCGTGCCGTACGAACGAAGTCCGACTTCACAACGTCGAGCATCGAGTTACGCATCAGGATAGAAAGCTCGGTGAAACCACCGATCATGTAACAAATCAAAGGAAGAACAAAGTGATGAGCGCGATCCCAGATCTTACCCATCGTCGTCAATGACTCATAGTCATCGGACTGAAATCCCCCAATAGGGAACATATTTAATTTACCTGCAAACACAACGATCAAGAAAATACCCAAAACCAGCGGAGGAATGGAGTACGTGAGGTTGAGCAAGATCGTGGTTATACGGTCAAAGGAAGCTCCGGCTTTAATCGCCTTACGAACCCCGAGCGGGATACACACAATATATGTCAGAATTAAAGAAGCGATACCGAAGGACAAAGAAACAGGAAGTTTACTTTTGATAACGTCGATAACAGGCTCTTGATAAGTGAAGCTTTCGCCGAAGTCCAAACGCGCCAGGTTCTTCACCCAAATGATGTAGCGTTCGTGCAACGGCTTATCAAAGCCATATTGTTTTTTGAGGGCTTCAATAACCTCTTCATTCACCGATGTATCACCACGAGTGTTGATACCTCCGCCAGCACCACCGCCGCCTCCGCCACCTGCGGATCCAAAACGGATCGCTTGCAGCTTCTGCTCAATGGGACTTCCCGGAGCCAAGTTAATCAGCACAAAGGTCAAAACGGTGATCCCGAAGAATGTCGGGATCATCAAAAGCAATCGGCGAATCAGGTAAACGATCAAAGCCCTACTCCAAAAAACTTCTTAAGAAACGAATTAATACACCCGGAAAATTGAAAGCTCTTATTGAGCTTTCAACCACCAGTAGTCTCTACCAATTTCGTACTTAAATGTCTCGGCTGGCATGCCCATACGAGAAGAATTTGCATAAAATGCATACTTGTCGTTGAAAAGGAACGCGTAAGGAGCGTCTTCAGCGATCTTCGCGTAAACCTTTTTAAGTGCAGCAACACGTTTTGCTTTATTCGGCTCAACGCGAGCTTCGTCGATCAATTTATCAACTTCAGGGTTTTTGTAAGCGATGAAGTTAGATCCACCAACCACAGCACTTGCAGAGTGCCAGATTTGTTTTGGATCTGGATCCACAGAACCGCCACCCCAAGCCATTGTCACAGCGTCGAAGTTACCTTCGTCAACAAGCTTCAAGAATGAGTTCCACTCAAGATACTTCAACTCCATATCGATGCCGGCTTTTTTCAAGTCTTCACGATACATAGTGTAGTATTTTTCAACGTCTTTAGACGGATAGATCAATGTGAATTTGAATTCAGATTTTTTACCGTTGATAGTTTTTTCTAGAACACCGTTTTTATCAGTGTCTGTCCAACCAGCTTTAGCCAAAAGTTCTTGAGCTTTTTTCGGATTGAACTCAATCGCTTTGTTGCCTGGGTTGTATTCAGAGCGCAAGTAGATCGCGCCGTTTGCCAAATCAGACATGCCGTAACGGAACTTTTTGTTCATCTCTTCACGGTTCAAAAGGTGCGCAAGAGCGATACGAACGTTTTTATCTTGGAACAATTCTTTGCGGAAGTTCCAACCGATGAAACCGTAAGATTTAGGAGCGCTGTTTTCAACTTTGTGCTTAAGGATAGTTTTACCCCAAGGAGCGCCTTCAGTTTTCTTCATGAACGCTTCAACACGCATATCAAGGTAATCCAACTCACCTTTTTTCGCACGCTCAAGTTCTACGTTTTCGTCTTTGTAGAAACGAAGAGTGATTGTGTCGAAGTTGTACATGCCTTTGAAAGCAGCGTCGTTGTTACCGTACCATTTGTCGAACTTCTTAAGAGTGATCAATTGGCCACGGTCAAATTTAGAAAGAACGTAAGGACCCGCGCAGATAAGCTGGCGGTTCATTTTCTTAGACTTCTCAACATCGCTGTAAACTTTTTTAGGAATGACAGTCAAAGTCGCCGCAGATTCGAAGTTGTTGAAGTAAAGATCTTTCGCAGTGAAACGAACGGTCTTAGGATCAAGAACTTCTACTTTTGCAATACCTTCGAAGTAAGGACGCAAGTGAGCTGCTTCATATTTTGGTTCAAAGATCGCATCGAAAGAGAATTTCACGTCGTCAGCCGTTACAGGCGTACCGTCGTGGAAAACTGCATCTTTGCGGATGTGGAATGTGAATACTTTGTTATCTTTGGAGATATCCCATTTTTCTGCCAAGCGAGGTTTCCACTCGTAAGTCTCAGCATCGCGAGTCGCCAAGCCATCACACACGTAGTTTTGCACGTTACGTGAGTAAACGTCTGTCGCCGTGATAGGATGTACTGTTGGAGGTTCTCCTCCAAGGTTGAAGACGAAATTTCCGCCTTTAGGAGCGTTCGCATTTGGTGCTGCTGCTAAAGCGGGTGCTGTCAAAGCTGAGCTCAGAAGTAGAGCTAGGAGACCCTTCATATTCATTGTGTTTCCTCCAAAGAATTTCGTAGGGAATTTCAATAGTTCCCAAAGTGCGCTTAAAATGGGTTATGCGAGAAAAATAATCAAGTTATTGCTCGATTGACGCTACGCTTAAATGTTATATAAATTAGTCTTTCTAAGGAGAAAATAAATGTCTGAAAAGACGGTAAAATTCGATCCAACTACGACCATTTCTGCTGAGTTCGGTATCTTTGGAATCCCTATGACGGAGGAAGAATCCAAAGTCGTTTTGGTTCCAGTTCCCTGGGAGGTCACTACTTCCTACGGCGAGGGTGCCTCTCGCGGTCCTCAAATCATCCGCCAAGCCAGTGAACAGATTGACCTTTTTGACATCGAAGTCGGCAAGGCCTACGAAGTCGGCTACCACATGCGCGACTTCCCGGAAGATCTTTGTAATATGAACGACAAGTTCAAGGCCGTTGCTCAAGAACTTATCGAAATGCGAACAAACCTCAGCGAAGACGAAGCCAAAATGAACTCTCTCGCGGCGCAAGTGAACACGGCTTGCGAAGAGATGACTCAATGGGTTTACGATCAGTGCTCTGACGTTTTGAAAAAAGGGAAGCTTTTAGGTCTTGTCGGTGGAGACCACTCAACACCTCTGGGAGCGATCCGTGCCGTGAGCGACAAATTCAAAGGTGACTTTGGCGTCCTCCATATCGATGCCCACGCAGACTTGCGCAAAGCCTACCAAGGCTTCAAGCAATCTCACGCTTCAATCATGTACAACGTGATGACGGATGCGAAGAAACCAAAAAAATTGGTGCAAATCGGTATCCGCGATTTCTGTGAAGAAGAATATGACTTCAGCAACTCTCGCGAAGACATCAAAACGTTCTACGACTTGGATTTAAAGCGTCGTCTTTTAAAAGGCGAAACTTGGGAGCAAGTTTGTAAGGACATCATCAAAGAACTTCCGCAAAACGTTTATATCTCTTTTGATATCGACGGTCTTGATCCTGCCTTCTGCCCTCACACTGGAACTCCGGTTCCGGGTGGCTTGAGTGTGGACCAAGTGTTCTTCTTATTCCGTGAAGTTCATGCTTCCGGTCGCAAGATCATCGCTTTTGACCTGAATGAAGTTTCCACAGGCGGCCTTGAAGAGCACGAAGTGGAGTGGGATGGAAACGTCGGCGCCCGCATTCTTTATAAAATGTGCGGCTGGTTGGTGAAGAGCAATGCTTAAAGTTTACGAATATGCGAAATGCTCCACGTGTGTGAAGGCTTTGAAATTTTTAGACGCTAAGAAAGTGAAGTACGATAAACTTCCGATCGTCGACAAAGCCCCTTCACAAAAGGAACTTAAAGAAATGCTCGCCGCTTTGAAAGAACGCGGCGGCAGCATTCGCAATCTTTTTAATACGTCAGGTCTTGTCTACAAAGAAATGAAGTTGAGCGAAAAGCTTCCGTCCATGACAGAAGCTGAAGCGATCAAACTTCTTTCTGAAAACGGCAAGCTTGTCAAAAGACCGTTCGTCATCGGTGACGATACACATCTTGTGGGTTTCAAAGAAGACGAGTGGAAAAAAGTTTTTTAGGATTTTTTGTTGAGACAAAAATTAAAAAGGGCGCAGCTAAAAACTGTGCCCTTTTTCTTTATTGAGTCTTCAAATAATTTTCGATGGTTTTTGCGCGGATGGTGTGCGCTCTGTCGCAGAATGATTTTTCTCTGAAGAACAAACAATCTTTGTGAACCATTTCGAGAGCGCGAATCACTTCGGAGAAATCTTTTTGGCCGGCTTCGCGCATGAGCTCTACACCGATGCAGTCTGTTTCGGCGTGCATGATATTGAAATCATCGCCGCCGTTAGATTCGGAGTGCAAGTGATGAGGGCTGTCCTCTTTTCCTGTTCCCACATGCCAATACTTTTGCACCATGTGACCCATCTCATGCGCCATCATAAAGAAGTTTCCCTGTGCGGGGTCTTGCATTTCGTTTTGCATAAGTTTCAGCGTATCGGGATAAATCGCAATCGAAGTTTCCGAAATAGACGCTCCGGGAACGACGTCGTAAGAAAGATTGAACATGCGTTTTCCAAAGACATTTTTTTCAAGAGCATCAATCGCTTGCCAACTCCAACGCAGATCCGCTTTGATATTTTTGCGAGGTTTGATTTGATAAGTGCTTCTCGCAACAACGGCGCGGCTGACATCAATAGCCTGCTTAACTACTGCGCGATCACAGACTAAAAAAGGCACTTCTTCAGAAGTTTGCGCATGGGTTGTGACCGAGAACGAAATAATAAATAATAAGCTTAGAAGGTATTTCATACTTTTTTGAAATACCAAATTCATGCCAAAAACGAGTTGTCTCAGAATGAGACTTTAAGTTTTCGGATGATGACGATGGCGACGGTCTACTTTAAGAGCATCCGTTTTATTCATTTTGTAAACGAAGTAAGCTCCGGCAAGAACAATCGCCATAGTTAAAATAACAATCCAGAGGCTGATCATAAAATCTCCCTTCAAAAATATTTTACTCGAAGAGAGCGGCAGAGACTAAGACCCTAAAGTCCTGACTCTGCCAAAGAACATATTAGTAACAAAGAGTTGCACCAGTTTCAGGACTGCAACCAGGCCAGAAAGTTTTTTTGCAAATCATGTTTTGCGGCGTTTTCCACTTTCCTTTAGCCATGCACGATTGCCAATAAGCACTGCTCACGTCGGATGCTTGAGCGTCGAAATCAGCCACGACAGCTTTCATCAAGTCGCGCGCCTGAGCTTGTGACATATCTAATTTTTGCGCCATCAACGCCAAAGAGTCTGAATCTGGAAGACTTCTTTTGCTGATCGCTTTGATGTCTTTCTCATTCAAACCGATGCGAGTAAATGCGTTCAAACCTTCCGTAGATACTTTCGCAAAAGCGTCTTGGATTTGTTCAGCCGCTTGCAAGCTTATCTGGTGTCTTTGAGCAAATGCCACAGCTTCTGGATTTGTGCCCAAATCAATTTGCGTGTTGGCCTCATAACAGCGATATCTTCCGCATTCACGATAACGTGGAGGACGACGATCATGATGGTGACCATGGCCATGGTCGCTGGCACCAATGCCAATGCCGATGGCAACGCCGATAGCTCCTGCTGCAATATCCGAAGAATCACAGCCTGTATTACAAAACAAAGTGGTGATGAGAAGCCCTGATAGAATAATCTTCTTCATAGTGGTCCTTTCTTTTAAAGCGATGTCTCTTTGGCACCGCCCATTGAGCAGTCCGACAAGAAAGCAACGACAGTGCCAAAACAAAGCGCACCACTAAAAAGTTTTCGAAAAAATAATTGATACAGCGAAAGTATTTTAGATTGCGAATCTTAACTGCGACGAGTCAATGCGTGGGGATTCTTTCTTCTGTGATCCCAAACGAACTCCAAGCCCCACAAGGCGCACCGGAACTCCGCGACGATTCCAAGCGTTCTCAAGCAAGCGCTCAAAATCTTCGATGACAGGAACTTCATGAAAAACTTCTTCGCATGTTGTCTGTTTAAAATCGAAGAACTTTAATTTCACGACAATGCCTTTGATGCGATCTTGATACTCCCCTTTTTCGAGACGATAAAGAAAGTCTTCATAGATCGGCGGAAGAGTTTTAAGACAATCTTCCAAAGTCTGTAGGTCTTTATTAAAGGTCTCTTCCACAGTGAGAGATTTTCTTTCCCACTCTGTGATCACTTCACGGTGGTCTTCACCACGAGCAAAGTCATAGAGTTCTTGCGCGCGAGAACCAAACCACGTCTGCAGTTCCAAAACTGTATACTTTTGAATATCACCACAAGTGTAAAGCCCGAGATCGTGCATCTTCTGCGCGGTTACTTTGCCAACGCCAAAGATTTTTTCAACAGGAAGGTCTTTCACAAAAGCGGAAACATCTTGCGGGCGAATCACAAATTGACCGTTGGGCTTTTTCCAATCACTGGCGATCTTTGCTAAGAATTTATTCGGAGCCACACCGGCAGACGCTGTGAGATTCAGTTCGGTGTAAATCAAACGACGGATCTCTTGGGCAATCAACGTAGCACTGCCACCAAATTGAGTGCATTCGGTGACATCTAAATACGCTTCATCCAGTGACAGCGGTTCAATTGTGTTTGTGAATCTTTGAAGAATTTCACGGACTTTACGACTCTCAGCTTTATACAAGTCAAAATGTGGAGGAACTAAAATCAACTGCGGGCACAGGCGCACGGCTTGCGAAGAAGGCATGGCCGAACGCACACCAAACTTGCGTGCCTCGTAGCTGGCGGTCGTAAGAACACTGCGAGTGTTCGGAGGTCCACCAATCCCCAAAGGTTTCCCTTTGAGTTCCGGGCGGTATTTCACCTCCACGGCCGCGTAAAAGCAGTCCATGTCGACATGAATGATCTTCTTCATTTACATATTATTTACATATCTGATTTATGAAATCAAGTAGGATCTGCTTCCATGTCGGCAGGAGTCGGGGTCGCATCCGGAAGACCCTTTACAGGCACAAACTTCGCCGCGATTAAAGCATGAGCCTTTTCGGCAATCACACCGCGATCGTCTTCGACGGTTGTATGAATTTGTTCTAAAAACTCAATTTCCGCAGTTACGGATTTTAAGGTCATGGTCTTCCACATTGAAGTGACAAAAGGAATGTCACCATACCAACAAACATGATCGCGCCACTTCAACGAAAACTCTTCGCCGTTGATTTCCCGGAAGTTGATCACAACGGGCTGAATCGGAACACCCGCTTGTGCGGCCGCCATCATCAACGTCTTTTTAAATGGCAAAACTTTTTCGCCATTCGTAGATGTCGCTTCTGGATACAAGACGACTCTAAAACCATTTTTCAGAGAGGAAACAATGGATTTCATCTCATCCAAAATTTTAGTGCGACTGCGACGTTCAACATAAATGCAGCCGCCCATCTCTGTAAGCAGTCCTAAAAACGGAGTTTCGCGCATCTCATTTGAAGTCACAAAGAGCATTGGGAAACACGTCGCCAACGAAAGAATATCCACGAACCCCATGTGATTGCTGACGACTAAAAATTTCTGATCGACAGAAGGTTTATTAACGACGTTCAGTTTTAATCCCAAACCTTTAATCATCAAGCCACAGAAAAACTGCGTATTGCGAGAAAAGCGACGAAGACGTTTTTCAGGATTGCGAATCGTCCAGTGGCAAATGAAAGACCACATAAGGAAACTGACGATGACAAGAACGAATAAAATAAATCTATAGACTCCGCGAAGTCCGGCTTGAATTTCTTCCACAGACTTCATTTAAATCCGCTTGGGCTAAAATCGTCAAGGGTCTTGCGGACAACTCTGGGCGCACAAAATAAGATTCTTGGGCCTTCTTCATTTGCAATGCGTTTTAAGGGCATGCTAGACCGCGGCTTAAGAAGGAGTTTCCTATGAAAATGTTAGCCGTATTTGCATCTCTATTACTTAGCAGCGTTACGTTCGCCCAGAATGCAGAAGTGAGTATCCGAACTATTGACGATGAAATCACTTACTTGAGCTGGTGCAATGATAACAAAGTGGTGAGCCAAGATATCAATGGCCAGGAGCGCGTTCATGCGGATTGCTCTGAGCAAGGTTTGCTTTGCCAATCTCAGCACATCGTGCGCTTTCACCAAATTCTTATCATTGCTTCTTGTGTAAATCCCAATCCTTAATTGCAGTCGACTTCAGCGATATTGAGGTACAGGTTGCGTGCAAAGGCTCTGGCTTTTCCTTCGCCCATCAGCGTTGCGGCTAAATTCCCGCGAAGGATGGCAGAGCCTCCACACTCAGTTTCAACCACAGTCTCTTGCTGTCCCAAAGATTTGTTTACTTTGGAAGCTTGATCGATCGCCTCGACCTCGAGGATTTGTTTTACGCCTTGGCTGCCCGCTTTAAAAATTTCTAGATCAATGCGCGCTTTAGTTTGCGCAGGGTAAGCGCGAAGACTCGCTAACTGATGGCTGTCAGAAACTACGATTTTTTTCCCGGCTGATGCCTTCAAAGGAAGAGCAAAAGTACACGTGCCTCTTGCAACACGCTTGTCCTCTTCTTTTTTGAGGTACAATCCTGTGGGAATGACAAAGCGTCCTTCGCTCACTTCTGTGACATCATGAGTTCCGACTTGGTTTTCGCAAGCATTTCCCGCGATTTCAACAGTTCCTAAATTCAAAGCCTTGGCTTGAACGACAAAGAGAAAACCAGTTGCTAGAATCAAAGCGCTTTTACTCATAAATCCCCCTTTGTGATGGATCTGGAGCTTTTTGCTACCAGATTTTCCACCCTGAATAGCACTATTCAAAGAGGATGCCAGAGTCAAAGATGCACCGATAAGACTGTCATTTAACCGGTCGTCAACATACCACTCGCAATACCGGTGACGGTTTCTCGCAAAAGAAGAATGTCTTTGTCTTGCAGAGCCAAAAGCTGCAGCACATTCAAAGGATGAATCAACGGAGAACGCAGTGAAATACTGGTTTCCAACCAAGGGCGATACCACAAAAGGCTTTTCTCTCCGGTGATTTCGTGAACGGCTTTCTTACAAGCCGCAACCTCTTTTTCAAAGCGTGCGACAAATGAGTCGGCCACTTCTTTAGAAAGGTGTGAAGAATGCAGATACATCGCAAAAATGTCCAACTCGATTTTTTCTAAAGTAAATCCCAAAACTTTAATGTAGGACCTAAAAAGAGAACTCTGGGCAAAAGCTTTTTGATATCGAGATTTTTCTTCTTTCGAAAGTGTTTGCCAAAAACTCCCGACACCCCACCAACTCGGGAAAAGCGCTCGCGTCTGGGTCCAGCAAAGCACCCACGGAATCGCCCGGAGATTTGTTAAATCAACGGCACCTTGGCGTTTCGAAGGACGCGAGCCCATTCGCAAATCTTTCATAAACGAATAAGGTGTCGCCCATTCAATCAGTTCCAAAAAATGCGGGTCTTTCAAAATCTCACGATATGCATTCTGCACAAAATCAGAAAGCCTTTGCAGATCTTTTTCCACAGAATCTTTTGCTGTGACTTTCTTTCTTCCCTGATCGCGGGCCGCCGAAAATCTTTCAAGCTGTCTTAAAAGAATTTCTGGCGATGTGTAGTTGCGATAAATCATTTCTCCCTGAACGGTGACCTTCACGGTCGCTAACGCCGACTCAGGCCACCACTCGGTTTGCTCTTGAACCGAACCTCCTCCCCGCTCCACGCTTCCGCCAGAACCGTGGAAGAAAATGGGAACGAGACCGTGTTTTTTGATAGCCGTCTCTAAACGCTCCAAGGCAGAGTGAATTAAAAAACGTGATGGGAAAGAACCATTTTCTTTTGCAGAATCCGAGTATCCCACCATCACTTCCAATTTTTTGGACCAATACTTTTGAATAAGCTGACGACGCTGGTGACTTTTCAAAAATTCTTCCACGATCGAGACGCCCGACTCTAAAGCATTAGCACTTTCAAAAAGAGGGACTATGGGCAAGCGCGCCTTTCCCAAAAATCTTTCAGCAAGCGAAATTCCGGCAATAATATCCTGAGCGGACTCGGTATGACTTAGAACAAATCCACGCACATAAAACCGGGGATCATGTTGAGGTGAGATCTGCGCTAAGGTTTTAAGCATTCTCGAAATAGCATATTTACGAGGACCTCCTTTTAAAGACTCATGCACCAAAGAGCTGTCTTCGCGAAGCTCTAAAGGAACCACAAGGCCCGGGAAAATCTTCATTAATTCACGAATTTCAAAAAGGCTTTGGGATTCCACCGTAAAAATACTTTTATAAGTCTTCGCCGTCTGATCCAGAATCTTTTTTAGCGCATGAACGCGATGAGAATCTCCTGTGCGAATTTTTTTAAGTTTCGTAAGATGCGATCTGATTTCTTTTGATTGCAGAATAAGGGCTTGAACTTTCTTTTTGTCCCAAGAATGCGCAAGTGGCTCTAAGTCAGAAAAATAGTTTCGTAGTTTTTCGTGAATCCATTCCAGCAAAAATCCACGCGCCATCTGCAAACTTCCCAGCATCGTCTTTTCGTCGACACCGGGATGACCGTCTTTATCTCCGCCGACCCAGGTGCGGATATAAAATGGCAGCTTTAGTTTTCTTTGCTGAATGAACACATCCAGAATATCTTTTTGCAAAGCCAGGGAATAAATATACACGGCCTCATCCATCACCGAGGGCTTTCTTTGTTTGGACATGGGAATGCGCCACACCCATTTAATTAAGACATGCAGGTTCCGTAAATCTTGATCTTCAGGGTGATCTAAATGTTTTTCTAAAAGCGTTTGAATCTTTTTAAAATAATAAATGATGTCAGGATTGCGGGACTCTGTGGGATGAGCCGTCAAAACATGAATGATACGGCCGTATTTGTGTGACCCCAAAGTTTCTTGTTTAAATTCTTCTTTAAGACGTGAAGTGCGATAAGCAGCTTCGCAGGCATTGATAAGTTCCAGCATCAGTGAAAAAGAATGAGCAATATCATAACGTTCTTTAGACGACAAAGAGGCTAAATCCTTTTTCAATTTCAGAAGGCCTTGCAAGCTTTGGCCATCATCAGATTTGACATAGCGGCGGATGTTTTCAATTCTTTGAAAACCTTTGGTGCCCAGCTCGGACTCAATCACGCGCCCTAATTCACTGACCGACCAATCGACAAGACTTGTAAGTTCTTTGGGAAGTGTTTGTGCCATATCTTCACTATGAAATAAGTCCTAATCACTAGCAACTACCGGCTTAAGAATTGAGATCTTTTGTTCTTTCTTAAAAAAGTCCCGCCATGGATCTTTCTTACGTTTACTTAAATGTTCATAAGTTCTCTTTAAAGTAAATACATCAGGGCCCTCAATGTCTGGAAGTTCTTCCCAAGACAGTGGCATCGCCACACTGCTAATTGGACGCGCTCTTAAAACATAAGGCACAACAGCCGTGGCTCCTCGTCCGTTTCTCAAGTAATCAATAAAAATTCTTTTGCTTCGTTTTTGTTTCGACATGACAACAGTGTATTCGTCGGGATGACGCGAGACCAGTTCCTCGCCCACGGTTCTTGTAAAACTCTTGATCTGCTCCCACGAGTAAAGTGGCGCAATCGGCACCTGAACATGCAAACCTTTGCCTCCTGAAATCTTCACAAAACTTTTTAGATCGATACCGTCAAAAATTTCGCGAAGCTTTAAAGCAGCTTCGATAACATGATCCCACTCAACTCCGGGCCCGGGATCCAAATCCATCACAATCTGATCAGGATTTTCAATATTACCACTATGGCATCCCCAGGCGTGCATCTCAAACGCCCCCATTTGAGTCAGCGACAACAATCCTTCTTTGGAATCAATTGTCAGATAATCCTTCGAACCGCTTTTTTCCCGGATGGTCACCGGCGTGATGTCAGGAGGAATTTCGCCTGATATGTGTTTTTGAAAAAAACATTTTTTTGATGTTCCTTCCGGGCATCTTAAAAGAGCTAAAGGACGATCTGCGATATGTGGAAGAATCAGCGGAGCAATATCCTGGTAATACCGCGCGACCTCCAGCTTGGTTATGCCTTCTTTTTTAAAAAGTACTTTATCAGGATTTGAGATCGCTCTGAGAGGCTCAAGATTTTTTGCAGGTTTAAATCCTTTTTTCGGCTTCTCAACCTCTGCGATTTCTTCAAGAGGTTTTGCTTTTTCTATTTTCACTTCTTTTGCAGGCTTGTCTTCACGCAACCCATGAAAAACCGCTGTTCGCAAGATGTCGTCATTAGTCCAATTGGCAAAAGTGACATCAGCCACAAGTTCGGGCTTCACCCAGTGTAAGCCCTTGCCTTTCGGAGCATTCAAAGAAAAAGGAGATTTGGAAGTTTCAAGGCGTTTTAATTTTTTTAAGACATCCGTCGCGGATTTTTCAGTGAATCCTGTTCCCGTTTTTCCAGCGTACTTGAGCTTACCGCCTTCATAGACCCCCAAAAGTAACGCTCCAAAGCTCGCTCTGGCTCCTCTTCCTTCCGCGTAGCCGCCAACCACAAACTCTTGCTGCATTTTGCATTTTGTTTTAATCCACGATCCGCTTCGACCCGAAGAATATAAACTTTCACTATTTTTCGAAATGATTCCCTCTAGTTTGTAAGCACAGGCCGTTTCCAAAAATGCTTTCGCGTGACCTTCGATATGATCACTATAGCGAATCAAAGGGTGCTTTAAAGAATGCACCAATTTTTCAAGGCGGTGTTTTCGTTCTCGCAGTGGAAACTCCCGACAGTCTTCGCCATTTAAAAATAAAAGGTCAAAAGCATAATAGACCAATCGTCCTTGGTTTTTTTCTTTCAAAGCATTTTGTAACTTTTGAAAATCGGTTCGTCCTTCGGCATCAACCCAAACGACCTCTCCGTCAACAATGGCGTTTTGCACCGGTAATTGCGCAATGGCTTCGGCGACATAAGGGTATTTATTTGTCCAATCAAGTCCGCTGCGCGTATAAAGATTTACTTTTCCTTTTTCAATATGTGCTTGCGTGCGATAGCCATCATACTTTGTTTCGTGAAGCCACTTTTCCCCTTCCGGTGGTTCCTTGGCGAGTTCTGCGAGTTCCGGCGAGATGAATTGCGGGATTTTTTTTACGGACTTTTTTTTTAACTCTTCTCCGGTCGACGCATATTCATCGGTTCGTTTAATTAACAGCCACTGAGCTTTGCTTCCCGAACCACGTTGGGTTTTGACCAAGATCCAATGACCGTGAAGTCTTTTACCTTTGAGTTTAAATTCAAGATGCCCTTTTTTAAACCCCTCTCGAGCATTACCGATCGGTTCCCATGTTCCGGTATCCCAGATATAAACTCGGCCCGCGCCGTACTGATCTTTGGGAATTACACCTTCAAATGTTCCGTAAGACAGGGGATGATCTTCTGTTTCTACAGCAAGGCGCTTCGTTTTAGGGTCCATCGAAGGACCTTTGGGCACAGCCCAACTTTTTAAAACTCCGCCCCATTCCAAACGGAAGTCATAATGCAAATGCGAAGCATGATGTTCTTGCACTACAAACATTAGCGGAGCCTCTTTACCCTTTTTCTTTTTCGGAGAAGAACGAGGCTCTGGCGTTTTCGTAAAGTCGCGTTTCTTAATGTACTCTCGAAGAGGCATGACTCACTCTCCTTCCGCCGGCAGCCTTACGAGCCGCCGCAGGGGCACCACGGGTTTTCTTCGTTTGACGGGCTTCAAGGCTTTTACGCAAAAGAGGCAGCAGATCGACGACATTGGAAGACTCTTGAATGCGTTCCTCTTTGACAGGTTCTTCGATGTATTTACCTCGGCCTTGTTTCACCTTGGCTTCAATACGTTTCATGATGTCGTCGTAGTAAGTGTCTTTGTATTTGTCGGGCCGCCATTTCGCCGTCATACCTTTGATAAGATCCTCGGCCATTTTTAGTTCACGAGGAGAAAATTTAACGGCCTTATTTACTTCTCTTAAATAATCAACCTCATCGACCTGTTTTACCGCGTGGGCAAAACGCAGAATTTCTAAAATTAAATAGTCACCACGAGGCATCACCGCGGCTAGATGTTGTTTCGTGCGAATTACGATTTTCGCAATGGCGACTTTGCGGGTGTGCTCAAGAGCTTCCCGCAAAAGGAAATATCCTTTTTCAGCGCCTTTTTGAGGAGCAATGTAGTAGGGTTTTTCAAAAAGCATCGTATCAATATCATCTAAAAGAACGAAGTCTTCGATTTCGATTGTTTTTGTCGCCTTCACGTTGGCTCGATCAAAATCCGCATCACTCATGATTACGTATTGGCCTGATTTATATTCATAGCCTTTAACGATGCGATCGTAAGGAACTTCTTTCCCGGTTTTAGCATTGATTCTTTGATATTTGATGTGCGAAAGATCTTTTTCATCAAGCAGCGAAAAGTGCAGATCTCGATCTTGTTGCGCACTCTGCAAAGTCACGGGTATGTTTAAAAGTCCGAAGCTGATAGTGCCCTTCCAAATATTTGAACGCATATCCCCTCCTACCCTGAGGAAAGGGTAGTCGGGAATATGGAGGGACACCAAATGAAGACGGACATTCTGATAAAACTCAGCTCAGTCCATCGTGTAAGAAATCAAAAACTATACTTCCGTCGAATCCAACTTAAACTTTTTCCAAAGAGTGCGGTTTAAATCTTCGCGCTGAAGAATTGTAAGGAAGTCGATGCATTGGAATTCTTGATCCCATGCTGGCTCCCCGCCGATAGAAGCTCCGATTTTAAGATAAGCACGGCAAAGAGGTGGAAGAAGTTCTTCGGCTTGCGCTCTCTGAGTCTCCGTGAGAGGGCCGCGAACTTCATCCAAAAAGTAATTCAACATCGGCATCGTAAACTTTAAAGTCGGACGAGTGCGGAACCCCGTAAGGATTCGACCTTCTTCTTCAAAGTAACGAGTTAAAAGAGCTGCATCGCGCGGATCATCTGTTTTCACAGTGGCGCAACCAAAAAGCATTTTAGCTTCAGAAGCCGCCATGTATTCCGCGATACCTCTCCACAAGAGAGAAATCAAAACACCACGGCGGAAGTCTTTATGGATGCAGGCGCGTCCCAGTTCCAACTTTACGCCCGGGTACTGCATGATATTGGCCATCATAAATTCTTTGGCCGAATAAAAATTCTGAGTGAACAAAGAACAATTCAAACGGTACGTACCGACGATACGGTTGCTGCGTTTGTCCTTAATAATAAGGTGATCACAATCAAAGTCGAATTCATCGACATCAATTCCGCGAGGAGCTTTCTTCCCCATCATTTCTTTGTGGAAAACCTCATAGCGTAAAGCCAGCGCCTCTTTAAGTTCTTCCACATTCGTGACCGTTTTCATTTCAAACGGACCGACTTCAGAGCGAATTTCAATCTTCGCTCTGAATTTGTGAATGCGATTGAGCCGCAACTGATAAAAGGATTGAAGGTTCAAAGATACTTTTTCAAAACTGGCGTACGCTAGCGTGTTGATCATAAGGCCCCTCCCCTTGTGGTCAACATCAGTGTAGCGATCTTTGAAAACGGAAATTGTCAGAAGTTTCTTAAGATTGTGTTCGAAATGAGTTTAGAGAATCAAAGACGCCGCTTTATTCAAACGATCAAACAAGGATTCCCAACGCTCTCCGGATTGATGAGCCTCGCGGTAAAACAGAATACAGTCTGGACCTTGGGCCGCTACTTCACGCAGCTTTCCATAAAACTCCCGCGTTGCTAAAACCGGGTCTTCAGAAAGTTTTAAAACCGCATGAGTATGAATGCCACCTTCAGGTTTGATGATCTTGATACTTTCAATTTCATCAGGAAGTTCACCGAGCTTGGCATTTACTTCCTTAAGAACACTCTCAGGAGTTCTAGTGATGTCATTGCAAACGATCAACGGAACCGGAGGCATATAATGATGTTTCATATGTCCCGGAGATTCACGTTTGTCGATCTGCTCGATAAATTCGAAAGTAAAACCTTTTTCAGCCAAAACACGTGCGATATCAGATTTTAAAATATGACCGCGACGAAGAATCGATAGCTCTACTTTATCAGGACGATGACGAACCAACAAAACCGTGGATTCGATACCGATTTGACAGTCACCCCCGTCAACGACAAAGACATTTTCATTTTTAAATTCCACCCGAACGTGGCCTGCCGAAGTTGGGGATGTTCTTCCAAACTTATTCGCACTTGGAGCCGCTAAAGGCGTACCCACTTGGCGCAAAAGTTCCAATGCCAATGGATGGTTTGGCATACGAATCCCGACAGATTCCAAACCTGATGTGATCATCAAGTTCACTGAAGGATCGCGCGGCAAAATCATTGTTAAAGGCCCCGGCCAAAAAGCTTCAGCCAAAGCTTGGGAAGCAGGCCCCCAATAAGCCGTTACTTTTTTAGCTTGTTCAATGGAAGCGACATGCACGATCAAAGGATCAAAAAACGGACGCTCTTTCGTCGTAAAAATCTTTTCGATGGCAGAAGGAATATCAATGCGCGCAGCGAGGCCGTAAACAGTCTCAGTGGGAAGACCGATAACTCCCCCCTCATCCAAGATATTTTTCGCTTTTGCCAAGGCCTCATTAGGCGACATCATACTTTTTCCCTGCGTCGAATCTCTTACTTTTACAATAAGTCTGTCCGCAAGGAAAGAAATCAAGTCCGTCAGAGTAAACTATTTTCCCCAAATGCTTCCAAAACGGTTGCCACTGAAAGCCCATGGTACAAAAAAGCGAGGATATTCCACCTCTTTTGTCGAAGCGTA
>NZ_CAMLDV010000063.1 GCF_946478835.1 uncultured Bdellovibrio sp.
AAGTTTTGAAATATGACGGAACGAAGTGGGCTCCTGCCGCGGATTCAAATGCTGGTGGTACTGTTACGAATATTGCGACTGGTACGGGTTTAAGTGGTGGTCCTATCACAACTACAGGAACGATCTCACTTGCAAATACGGCGGTCACTGCTGGTTCTTACGGTTCAACTACACAAGTTGGAACTTTCACTGTTGATGCTCAAGGGCGACTAACTACCGCTTCAAATGCAGCCATCGCATTTCCTGTAACTTCGGTTGCAACTAAGACTGGTGCTGTGACACTTGATTATGGTGATATCAACAGTGCCGCTTCAAAATATCTCACTTACAAACCTAACAATGTCGCTTGTACTGATGGACAGGTTTTAAAATGGATTGCTGCTAACTCTCGTTGGGAGTGTGCGAGCGACACAGATACCAACGCTGGCGGTACCGTCACGAATATCGTGACAGGTACAGGGCTTAGTGGTGGGCCGATTACTTCTACTGGAACTATTTCTTTAGCAAACACAGCTGTGACGGCAGGATCTTATACTCGCGCAAATATCACGGTCGATGCTCAAGGTCGTTTGACAGCTGCGAGCAATGGTGCGGCGGTGAATCTTGCAACTGAAGTCACCGGCACTTTACCGATTGCAAATGGTGGTACAGGTGTCACATCCATCACTGCGAATAGATTGATTGCCTCCAATGGTACAGGGGCGGCACTGACGACATTTAGTTGTGGCGTTGGACAAATCGTTACGTTCGATGCTGCGGGCGTGATGGGCTGTACAAATTATTCTGCTTCTGGAGTTTTCGCCAATGGCGGAAACAGTTTCGGTGCCGATGCTGTTCTAGGAACAAACGATAACTTCGCTTTGGGATTTGAAACAAATGGTTCTACGAAAATGACAATTAACCCTACGGGCTATGTGGGAGTCGGAACGACAAATCCAGCAGGGCAACTAGCCAACACGGCCATCAACTTAGGTGACACAGGAACGATTGCCAGTATTAACGGAAATGCAATTGCACCGGGCGGACTTAGTTGGCAGACGGCGACGACGGGTTATTCAGGAATCTTTTTTAATTCAGGCACAGCCGCTGCTTCAAATGGATTGCAAGTTTATACGGCTGCAACGGATACGGCTTCTTATGTGATCAATGCGCGCTCAAATGGCACAAGCCGTCTGGCTGTTCGTGCGGATGGAAATGTGGGAGTGGGAACAGCTTCGCCTTCAGCAAAACTTGACGTCAATGGAACTCTTAAATCCAGCAACTCTTGGTCGAAGAATACTCCCGCAAATACAAGTTTCACGTCCGCAGGTACAATTGCGTCGTTTACAATGACTTGCAATGGCGGTCCCATTCTTATTTTTGCCAATTTTAGTGCTTCAAATCTGAGTAGCGTTGGCTGGAATGGAACATCCTTTTATATTCGAGTCGGCTCTGCATCGGGAACTGTGATCCGAGGGGTCTCCAACACCACGAACGATGCGGGAGCCGTGGGCAATCATATGTCGACAGTGCAAACGCTTTATAACTGCCCGGCTGGATCGACAACTTTTTATCTGACTGGAACTACAAATGCCGGTGCAACCGTCGGGGTTTACGAAATAGAATTTAGCGCCGCCGAACTCGGCTTGCGTTAGTGAAGCCCTAGAGCTTCACACTCAAGCCGTCTTTGAGAGCCAGGTTCTGCGCTCTGAGAGCCGGGATCAAACCGATTAATGTTCCACCGATCAACGTGATCACCATATAGATCAATTCACGCTGCGTGAACCATGGGCCGACAAGATAAAGGCCGAACTCTGTTTCAATCCATGGTTTTAAAATAGCGACAAGGCCCACGGATAATACAACTCCAAGCACAACGCCCAAAGCCGTTAACAAAGCCGACTCAAAAACCAACAAACCAACGATTTGCGAAGACTGGGCACCCACCGCACGAAGAATCGCCATTTCACGGCGGCGTTCATTCAATGTCGTCGTTAATGAAATCAACATCGCCATTAAACCGACAACAACCACCATCCACGAAATCATTCTAAGGACACCTTCCACATAAGAAAGGCCGTTCCAAAGTTCGCTCAATGTCACACCAGGAATGATTGCAAGCAAAGGTTCTTCTTTGTAGTTATTGATTTCACGTTGCAGTCTCAAAGTTTCGATGCGGGATTTTGCGCCGACAAAAAAGGCTGTGATCGAATGAACCTTTAATTTTTCTTTAGTCAATTGTTCACGAGGAATCATTTTATCAGCTGTTGGAGCCGCTCCCTCTTGCCAATCCACGTGCAAAGCTTCCATGCCTTCTAAAGACATGTAGACCGCGCGGTCTAGCGGAGTTCCCGTAGGCTTCATAATTCCAGAAACAACAAAAGGCTTGTCTTCATGATTTTGAATGCCTTCACCTTTAGTCACGCCATGCGCGACAACGATGCGATCCCCTAATTTATAATTTAATTTGCGAGCGACATCGGCACCAATCACCACATCCCACAAATCACGGAATTCAATCCCATGCTCAAGTTCGATTTTCTGATCGCCACGATAGTGATAGTGCTTAAAGAAATCTTCGTTCGTTCCAACAACGCGGAAGCCACGATGACCATCACCTAAAGAATACGGAATCGTCCAATCAATAGCCGGATTCTTTTTCACATCTTGATAAGTTTCATAGGAAATATTATGAGTGGCATTTCCCATATTAAAAACCGTATAAAGGATCAATTGCAGAGGTCCACTCCGCGCGCCCACGATCAAATCTGTTTTACTGATTGTCTGTGTGAAACCCTCTTCCGCGGCACGCTTGGCGCGCTCAACGGATAAAAGCAAAGACACACTGAGTGCGATAGAGATCACAGTCAAAGTGGTAGCAAACGCACGATTCTTCAATGACTTGATAGCTAATTTTAAGAAAACCATCACACAACCTTGTTAATGGAGTCCAACGAGATGGAACGAGTAAAAAGTTTTTCAATGCTGCGGTCATGGGACACAAACACCACCGTTGTGCCGTAAAGCTCTGACAACTCAAACATCAGTTTTAAAAATCTCTCGCGATGATCGGCGTCCAAAGCCGATGTCGGCTCGTCCGCTAAAAGAAGATCGGGCTTTCCTAAAAGAGCGCGAGCTACGGCCACACGTTGTTGTTGGCCGACACTCAACTCCCCGACTTTTTTTCCGAGCAAGTCACCGATACCTAAGTTTCCGCACAGAGCACGGATCACCATTTCAGTGTCAACACTGCCTAAGCGCGCGCGACGAGCGGCACTTAAGTGCAAGGGAAGTTCGATATTTTCTTGCACGGTCAAATACGGAATCAAATTGAAATTCTGGAAAACATACCCCATATGCTCGGCACGGAAGGCGTCTCTTTCTGCCGCGCTCATCTGAACGAAATCGCAACCTAAAATTTTTAAGCTGCCCTGGCTTGGTTTTAAAACGCCCGAAAGCATTTCTAACAAAGTTGTTTTGCCAGTGCCGCTAGGTCCATAAAGAAACAACTCCTCACCACGCACCACTGAAAACTCAGGGATGCGCAAAGTGGGAGTCGTTTGACCTTCGTAAGTGTATTGCAGGTCGCGAATCTCAATCAGAATGTTACTTGAGGTCAAGACTGTCTCCATTCTTCAGAACTTGGGCTGACTTTTGCACTCCATCAGCAATCACGTCTACTTGAACTTTCTTTAAGCGCGAAAATACTTTCGAAAAATGGAAAGAAACGGAACTGCCCGCCATGGGAGCCTGACATGTGACAGAAAACTCAGCGTCTACGTCCGCATGGTTATTTTCTTGATTCACTTCAAAAATTTCCTTTTTGATTTCACATTTTAATGCCGGATCAAAAACGATCATCTCAGAAATTTTTTCTTCTAGTTTCTTGAGAGCTTCTTCTTTTTTCTGTTTATCTTTTTTGGATCGGGCCTCGTGTTCGAAACCGAAAAGCGTGTCGGCGGGAATTTCCATTTCGATTTTTCCCTTTTTACCGTCAAACCCCATACTGACTTTACCGGCGCCATGGACATGGGCACCTTGTTCGCGTGCTGCAAAAACCAATGCTGAGAACATAAGAACTTTTAACATAGGACCTCCTCCTTGTTAGCAGATCATTTGTACGGCTCAACAGCCTCACCAACGAGCTCGAACGACGCATCTCCGTACATGGATTTTTTTGTGACTAAATTCAAAGTACCGTAAACCCAGATAGGCCCCACTGCCACATCCGTGCCTTTTTTCATTTTCACATAGACCATTTGATTCGGCGGCGGAGGCGGAACGTGAATGCAAGCTTGCGGGCTGGGTACGAGCAAAAACTCCACCACGTCGCGGGAGTTGTCTTCAAGAGGCACCATAAAACCAGGAATTTTAACGGGCTTGCCGTTCAGTGCCTGAAGTTCGGAAGAAGATTTACCTGTAATGTAGTCCATCTCGCCAAGTAAGCGCCAGTCCACTTCGACACCCGACAAGGCAGCACCACGCGACCCCATGGTTTGATAGATCACCGCGCCAGTGACGGCCGCTAATATAAATACGCCTGCGAGAACCCACTTTTTCATTATGCCTTACCCCAGTTCTTATTAGAAACTGCACCTTAACTAAATGCAATAGCTTTGCGCACCGCCCTTCCCTCTGTTATAAAGGAAATTCCAGTCAGAGAATGAGGCCGAGATATGAGCAATAAAATTCAAAGAGTTCGTGGCACCCGCGATCTACTTCCAGAGGACAGTCTTCTTTTCCGTTTTGTCGAAGAATCAGCCTATGAGAAGTCCCTTTTGTACGGTTACGGAGAAATTGAAACTCCGATTTTTGAATTTTCTGACGTTTTTCATCGCACTTTGGGCGAAACATCCGATGTTGTGAATAAAGAGACTTATGATTTTACAGATCGTGGCGGAGAAAGTCTCACATTAAGACCTGAGGGAACAGCGGGTGTGGCGCGCGCTTTTATCTCTGAAGGCATGATGCAGAACCTTCCATTAAAGTTTTATTATTCAGGCCCGATGTTTCGATATGAGCGACCACAAAAAGGACGATATCGTCAATTTTACCAATTGGGCGCAGAGTGTTTAGGTTATGACTCCCCACTCGCCGATGTCGAATGCATCGCACTTGCGTGGGATATCTTGCAAAAAATCGGAATCTCTGCGGACTGCACGCTGGAGATCAATACTTTAGGCGACGTTGAAAGTCGCGCGGCTTACCGCGAGGCTTTGGTGAAATACTTCACAGCTCATCAAGATCAATTGTCAGCGGATAGCAAAATGCGTTTGGAGAAAAATCCTTTGCGTATTTTGGATTCCAAAGATGAGGGCGACAAAAAACTCAATGCGAATGCACCAAAACTTGAACAGTATTTGAATGAAACTTCACAAACTTTCTTTAAAAAAGTTTTGGAAGGAATTGAAAAGCTCGGCATCCCGTACAAAGTGAATGATCACTTGGTGCGCGGTCTTGATTACTACTGTCACACCGTTTTTGAATTCACGACGTCCAAGCTGGGAGCCCAAGGCACGGTGTTGGCCGGCGGACGCTACGATGGTTTGATTGAAACCATGGGCGGCCCAAAAACTCCGGGCGTCGGTTGGGCCGCGGGCATTGACCGTTTAGCAGATTTGACTCCTAAAGAACTCGCAATCAAAAAAGAAGTTTTGATTGCTGTTGTCGGTGCTGATGACCAAGGCGAAGAAGAGAGCGTGAAAGTCGCTTACGAAATTCGCGCGCGTGGCTTGAAGGCTGAAAATTTCTTATCAGGTAAGATGGGGAAGAAAATGCAGAAAGCCAACAAAGTCGGTGCGAACTACGCTTTGATTTTAGGTGGCAATGAAGTGGCAAATAAAACTGTCACAGTTAAAAACTTCGCAACAGGTGAACAAACAGAAATCACCCGCGAAGCTCTGAAAAGTTTTGAATTCAAAATTTAGATTTTTAGATTTAATGTAAAAAATTTGGACTAAGATCCATAATAATGGGCGCTGTTTCTTCAGCGCCTTTTTTATTTTATTTTTAGTGTCGAGCTTTTGATCTTAGACTCTCTATTATCTCCTCGCATTCGGATTTCATCGCATGTTTTTTCTAGGGAAAATTCAAGTTTGCTCCTTAACATGGAACAAACTTTTTTCAGGGAGAAAACTGAATGAGAAATTATTTAAAACCTGGCAGAGCCGCGATCGCTCTGACATTAAGTCTGTACGTTTCTCATGCATTGGCTCAACCGAGCTTTGATCGACCGGGTCTGAAGGAGATGACCCAAGAAGAATCGCAAAAACTTCACAAACGAAAAATTAAAAAAGTGCACCCGAACCGCCTGGGCTTAGAGCGCGTAAACAAAGAACGCCGCCAAAAAGGTCAGGCCCCTCTTGTTACAGATACGTCTCTTCCAGAGATGGAATTTGATGAAACTCAAAATGGCGCCAAAAATACAAACACAGCGCCTGAAACCACAGCTTTGGGATCTGCGCCTGCGCAAGTCGACAACTCTGTGCTGCCCGCTTTCCCAGTGATTGCCAATCAAGGCGCGCAAGGTTCTTGCGTTGCTTGGGCGACGACTTACTATTTAATGAGTCACGAAGTGTGTTTAACTTTGGGTTGCGATAACAAAACGGCTCGCGCTCGCGTTTACTCACCAAAGTGGACTTACAACATGATCAACGGTGGCGTGGATAATGGATCTTATTTCTCTGATGCGTTTTCTGTTTTAGAAAAACACGGAGCCGCCTTGATGACGGACTTCCCTTACGACGGTAATTACCTTGGCTGGGATATGACATCCGAGCACTGGAAGCGTGCGATCAACTCACGCATGAAGGCCAGCACCTACACAAGCATTAACACGGATACTGGAATGGCGAACGTAAAACAAATGCTCGCAAACGGTCACGTTGTTGTTGTTGGAACTTACATCAACAGTTGGGTTTATCGAACTGTGCAAGCCAATCCCAACGTCGGATCAAATCCTTTCGTAGGACAGGCCATCGCGACTTATATGAATGGCACAGTCGCAGGTCACGCGATCACTATCGTTGGTTACGACGACACGATCTGGACAGATATCAATGGCAACGGCGTTGTTGAGCCTCAAGAAGTCGGCGCTTTCAAATTCGCCAACTCTTTTGGTAACACGTGGAAGAACCAAGGTTACTCCTGGGTTTCTTACGACGCTTTGAGAGCGACTTCAACAGTTCCAGGATTTGCTCCGGCAGGCCGCGTGCAATTAACACAAAGTGGAGTTGCGTATTACACAACATACACGCCATACACGCCAAAACTTTTGGCCGAAGTGAATATGTCCCACGCCTTGCGTTCGCAAGCTTCGCTGCAGTTCGGATCTTCTTCCAACACAGCATCAAGCCCTTCAGCAACGTGGACTCCATCTGCTTTCGTCAATCGCGGTGGTGGTTATGCGTTTGATGGAACAACAGTGGAAAAATCCGGCACTTTCTACTTTGATATTTCCTCTTTGGCGGGTTCCGATGTGAGCACACAGAAGTTTTATCTAATCATGAAGGACAGTGCTGCAGGTTCTGCATTGACGACTTCAGCGTTTAACGTGATTAACGCCAGCGTTGGAAATACATTGATGTCCGCTCCGGGTGTGCCGATGGCCGTTGATGCGACAACAAAAACATTGGTCGCAGGAACAACACCAGCGCCAACTCCTACGCCGACACCCACTCCGAGTCCATCGGATACGATTGCTCCAACAGCTCCAAACTACTTCACGGCAAATCTTGAAACTTATCAAAGAAACAGAAAAGCCCGAGTTGTTTTGAACTGGAAAGGCGCTACAGATAATGTGGGAGTGGTGAAATACTACATCTATAGAAACAACGTGCGTATTGCGACAGCGACATCACTGACTTACACGGACAACAATATTTCCAAAGGCATTAACTACACTTACCAAGTGTCAGCCGTCGACGCTGCAGGAAATGAATCACCAAGATCATTCCCGATCACAGGAATGTGGCAGTAATACTCGCATGAAAAAAAGGACCTTGTAAGCAAGCAAGGTCCCCTTATTCTCCACAACAAGATTTATAAAATTTAGTCTTTTCGGCTTTCCCGTCACGCATAAATATGACTAAACTCCAACGTGCGCCTTTATTTCTATCTGCTGACAACGTTCGATCGACTACAGAGTAAGTCAGATTCGAGTCAGAAAGAACATAGCTTCCATCAGGAACTCCCAACAGCTCTTCGAGCTCTCGACGGTTCAAACCAATCAACTTTTTACTCAAAGATAACTCTATCGCTTGTGCTGCTCTGTCAGAGCCAGATTTCCATAATTCCGAATCAAAGGATTTCAGCCCCCAATAATTCTCTAAAAAATCGGAATCTGCAAAATTCTTCCACCTCAAAACGTAAATATAATAAGGGAACTTTACGAGATTCGTGAAGCCGATAGCAATACTGAACCAAACAAAAATACCAATCGTGATAGCACTTAAAAATCGCCAAAAATATTTTCCTATTTTAGCCATTTTAACTCTCTATTTTTAATCTTATCCAAACCAGACTTTTCTAAATCTTCTTCAAAGTCTTTACCTTTATAGTTTTTGCTAAACTTCAGTCCTTCGTTATTATTGTACAAATCCATTCTTTTTTCTTTATCTGGATTATCAGGATCACTTTCATGTGCATCTAAAAACTTTCTACCTTTTTCATCCCCCAACTGTTTACCAACCATTCCTGCCCAGTAATAGTGCCGAAACGCATCTGCCTTATTGTCGATATGCTCGTCTTCGGGAAAATTTTTTCTAGTTATATAGCCCGCAACGGCCGTCAAATATGCTATATGTGCAGCATCCATAGGATATTTCGCCACTAGCTCTTTTTCGGCATCATTGAGTCTAACACCAGTTAGATAATAAGCTCCTTTATCAGCGTAAGATTTGAGGTATTTATCTATAACGACTTTTGAAAGAGCTATCATTTGACCTTTGGTCGGAATAGCGAGGTGGGCGCTGGGCTTAAAATGAGTTCCAATTTTAACACTCTCAGGAGCATATATCTTTACATGAGTTTCTTTATAACCCTTTGATGTAAGTTGAATAAAATATCCTTCCGGGGTCTTTACCCAGCCAACCGGAATCGCCTCTTTTCTATCAGACTGTGGAGAAACGCGTTCTTCAATTTCTCTATAGTTTACGTCAGCTTCGTTAAGCAAACCTCTGAAAGAAGCATAACGTTCACGCATCTCGACAACTTCCGTCGGCAAAAGATCTTCGATGAAAGGTCTTATCTTCTCTCCAACAACCGACTCTCGAAAATTTATCTGGAGCATCTGAAAATATTTTCTCCAAATTACTTTGGTTCTTTTCGCTTAGTTCGTCATATTTGGACTCGGAGGCAAGAGACCAAATCAAAGTTTGCGTATCTTCTTGGTTCATTTTCTTTTCTTTATATTTATCTAATAATGAGGGCAGCCACGAGCTGTATTCACTTGGCATCTGGTTAAGATACATTCCATCGCCAGTTAATGGTTGATGCATGCCTACATTTACACAAAATGACTCTAGATCAAACTCATACGAATGCCCCGGCTTCAACTCTAGTTTTCCAGTCGACATGAGTTCTTTAGCTACCGCCCCTTGGGCTGAGAGAATTTCATTTAGTTGAGCTGATATATATTTTCTGTCCCTTTTTGAAAGCTTTTCTTTCGTCAAAAGAGAGTAGAGCTTACTCGCGCTTTCCAGAGGACTTTGAAATTCGGCCAAATCTTTAAAAGTTTTAACCTTATCAAAACTTTTTCTGGTTGTTGAATCGAGACTTGTACAGTTTGGCAAAAAAACAAAAATGAAACCTAAAAAGAAATGCAGCGATAGTCTATAAAGAGTTTTCATACATTGAGCCTGTCATTATGAACTCACTTAATCAACTTTTTGTTTTCTCGTTTTGGAGATAGGTTTATCAATAACGCAAAAGCGCAGCATTGCTATCCAAAAAAATCAACCACGTTAGCGAGGAAGGGAGAGAGGCGCTACGGCACTAAAAACCGAGTTCCGCAGCGCCAAGAAAGAACAGCAGTAGCAATCAGAAAACTAAAAAAAATAAAAAAGGGAGCCAGCAAGCTCCCTCAAAGCGCGAGGACTGTCCGAGAGTTTTTAGTGCCGTAGCGCCTCTCTCCCTTCCTCGCGTATCGTAGTACGATTTATTTGCGATACAATTTGACTGACTGTCCTTTGCCCCACCCAGAAATTTTGAGTGAACTCGCACGAGTCCAAACAAACATCAAAATCAAACCGACTACAAACATCGCAATAGAAAGCCATTGACCGCGAGTGAATCCCAACCATTGGAAACCGATGTGCGCATCTGGCATACGAAAATGTTCATCACCGACACGAACAATCGCGTACAGCAAAACAAATGTCGCTGCGATAAATCCTGGCTTGCGTGGCTTTCTCCACAACAAGAAAAGAATCAAGAACAAGAAAAGACCTTCACCTAAAGCCGCGAAAAGTTGTGAGGGATAACGAGGTGTCAAAAGCGGTGCAATCGCCTCTTTCGCCGCCGTGTTGCCGTTTTGAATTCCTTCAATCACTTTATTCATGATCGAATAAACCTGATCGCGCGAAACCATATCAAAGCGGAATTTATCAACAAGCTCCAACCATTGCTCGCGGTTCACGCCGACCTTTTCAACAACAGGCACAAGCTCTGTTAGTTTTGTCATGTCTTGAGATGGCCACTGCAAAATATCCTGGGGGAATTTCACAGCCAAAGGGAACGTTGGATCGCAAGGACGTCCCACAAGTTCTCCGTTGATAAAGTTCGCAATACGACCAAAGAAAACCCCGATGGGTCCCGAAACTGCGACAAGATCCAAAAGATACAAAGAGTTCACAGAGTATTTACGGGCATACAACAAGCACGCTAGCACGATCCCGATCATGCCTCCGTGGCTCGCCATCCCGCCTTCGTTCACCGCCAACACTCCCCAATAAGGGAACGTAGATTTAAACTTCATGAAAAGATCAGGGCCGTAGAAAATCACATACCCCAAACGACCGCCCACCAAAGTACCGATCGCGGCATACGTGATAAAATCGCCGACCATTTGTGGTGTAAGGCCTGCTCTTTGTCTCTTTGCCAACCAAGTAATCAGCAAATAAGCACAGATAAAACCCATCATGTAAGACAGGCCATACCAACGAATTCCAAAATCGCCGGAAATTCTTAGAGCAAACGGATCGAAATCATGAACCACAACGTATCCTTTTTTGAGACGTTAACAGTATATCAAAACGGGAATATTTAGACGCCACCTAATAAAAGCGAGAAAATAGGGACATGTCTAGGTTTTCATCTTTGCTTCTACTGTGCATTATCGCGTTTTCAACGACACCCTCCTTCGCTCAAAGTGGCAGTCGCTGGGGAAGTGGTATCGACTTCACCAAACGAGCGGCCAATCGCGAAGCCGGACGCTGGTCTCTTTCTGAGTGGCTTGAAATGAAAAATAGAAACCGCATGATGGATATGTGGCTTTCTATGAACTCGCCCTCACCTTTTGAGTTCTCACTCGGCGGAACCTACAACTCCTACAAAACGGAAGTGAAAAATCCCGACAGCAGCAGCTCACACACGTCTTTTGCTGGGGAGCTTTCTGCCTATGCACAATTTGTAGGTGTGACGGCGGAATATGAAAACAACACGTCTGAGCATTTTAATGATCTTGCGGGTATGCTGAACATCCGTCTTTTGGGAAATTCGATTCAGAACACGTCGTTCACCATTCACTATGGTCAACGCACACGGGATGCTTCTTTAGGGAAACTGACGCAGCAATTTGGTCAGGCGTCCCTGCAAGTATATTTAACAAAGTATTTCGGTCTTGAAGGTAAATACCGTTATTTCCTTCCCACCTCCACGGATGAATTAGGAGATGTGTCGGGAAATATCACCGAGGCGGGGCTTTTTATAGACTTTAAAGCCATTCGCATTTTCGGTACCTGGTACAAGGAGAGCCAGAAAAATAAGATCCCTGCTGCGACGGATGACACAGTCACCGATCGCGCAGGGATTAGGTCAGGAATTAAGATTTTCTTCTAATTCCGAAGTAACGACTAATCTAGTTGGATTAGTTTGTTCTCACCGCTTACGAAGTAAGACTCAGTAGATTGCTCATGAGACATTGGAGAAGTGACTTTCCACTCCATGTTCATTTGCATTCCCGCTACAGGATCACGTTTTGAACCTGTGTTGAATACAGAAGGGATCACAGCAGTTGCATCCAATTGGAAGCCCCAGCCTACAGATACGTTTGCTGGTTGGAAAGTTGCGTTTGTGATGTATTTACCAACGCCATCAGCAGAACCACCCGCCGTGTAAGTTACACGGTAAGAGTAATCTACAACTGTCATACCGAAACCGTTTTCGTATTGAACGTTGTAAACTTTAGATTGTGGCATGCTCCAACCAGAAAGATCAGACCAGCAAGTCAAACCTTTTGGAAGTGCGTTTGCAGTGTCGATTTTGATGTTAACAACAGGGCGACCTGCGTTGATTACGTTGAAGATCTTTTTACCGATGTTGATGATTTGATCTACGATCAACTCAACTGCATCAAGTGGGTTTACAGAACCCAAAGTTTTGTCGCCAGTGAATTTTGGCGCCAAAGGCATTTGAGAAGAATTGCAATCCGCGTTCAAACCGTTGATTGGTTTCGCGAAAAGTTCAGATTGAGCGTATTGCTCAGTCACGTCAGTTACTTTTACTTTTTTGATTTCGAAGTATGCTTTATCGATTGCGAATGCAGAAGAAGCCATTCCCAAAGTCAAAGCCATAGCTACTAGAGAACGAATCATGAGGACCCCCTTATTTGTTGCCCGAGGGTTCTATCAAGGGGCCTAGGGGGTTTCAAACAAAAAACAGAGGATTTTTAGTCTTTTTTGCGGCGCCTCGTGTCACCACTCCTTGGATACCGATAACATCGGGAATATCCAAGACTTGGAATTAGACGCGTTCGACTCAACATTAGAAACAGTCTTCTTTGTATAACTTGCAAGAAAGTAGTTCAAAGAGGCCCCAATACGCAGGCCCGGCCTTACTTCCGGAGAAACACCGAACTGAACCCACATGCTGGTTCCCTGCCAAGCTTCTGTGGATGTTCCGTCAGAAAACGTGGCCCGGCTTAAAATATTGTACGCGGCACTGAGGTTGTATAATTCGTTTTTTCCAAACTGCCATTTCACATAGGGACCCGTGTCCGTCGAAGAAAATGTTTCTGTCGTGGTGTCTTTATCCGTGTGAGAAATACCAGAGTAATTCCATCCGCCCCAAAAATTTTTATTCAGACTGAACGCCACACCGACGTTATAAAAATACTTCGAAGATGTTTTTGTAGCTGATGTAGAAAGCGTGTCAGCGAGATAAGTTCCGCCGACTTCCAAAAGAAGGCCGGCGCGAGCTTGTGAGGTCATAAGAATAATAATAAGTACGGCGAATAATTTCTTCACGGAATCTTTATCGGCGCCCTAAGGAAACTGTCTCAGTCCGGGAAGGTCTAGTTTCTTCTTAAAAGAGCAGCATAAAAACCGTCGAAACCTTCTTTGTCTGGACGAAGGTGGATCTGTTTTACCAGAGTCCAACGCTCCCCATGTTCCGCCAAGAATCTTTCGATCTGTTTTTCATTTTCACTCGGAAGAAGACTGCAAGTGGCATAAACCAACTGCCCGCCTTTTTTCGTGATATCACAGTAGCTCGTCAAAATTTCATACTGCAAATCGTGAAGACGCGCGATCTCGTCGTTAGAGAGTTTCCATTTCGAATCTGGATTGCGACGAAGAACGCCCATTCCTGAACAAGGTACATCGAGCAAAACTCTGTCTGCTGTGTCGTAGAGGCGCTTAATCACTTTGCTGGAATCAATCACACGCGTTTCAATAACGTCGACACCATCACGGCGTGCGCGCACTTTCAACTCTTGCAATTTCCACTCGTGAATATCGAGGGAAATGATCTTTCCCTTGTTCTTCATCAGCGAAGCCATGTGCAAACTCTTGCCACCTGCTCCCGCACAGGCATCGACCACGCGATGCCCTGGCTGCACGTCCAACAACGGAACAACCATTTGCGAAGCGGCGTCTTGAACTTCAAAAAGGCCTTTTTTGAAAGGCTCTGTGATGAAAACGTTTTTGCGTTCAGTGAGTTTCAAAGCATGAGGCAAATCCGGCGACACTTTCACCGCGGAAATTCCGGCTTCCGTGAGAGTCTTTAACAATTCATCCGGAGTTGTTTTTAAAACATTCGTGCGCAGAAAAACTTCCGCAGGCTGATTCAAAGCACGCACAACGTCTTTGTAATCAGGGCCTAGTTCTTGTGCTAAACGCTGCTCCATCCAATCAGGAATAGATTGCGCAATCGCGAAGGACGGAATGTCTTTAAGACGAGCTTGCACGTCTTTCGCAGAAAGGCCTTCAAGCTCTTCCCAATCAGGAAGTTCATTTCCTTGGCGAACCCAATAAGCGCCCCAGATTTTCCAGAAGTCGTTGTCATCGGCAAGATAACTAAGAAGGCGTTCCCAGCGGACGATCTCGTAGACGGACTCTGCAAAAAATCTTCTGTCGCGAGAGCCCCATTGTTTTTGCGCCTTGAGATTGCGCTGAATAACTTTGTCTGCGTACTGCCCTTGTTCAAAAACTTCGTCAAGGGCGCCAATAATAGTTTCTACGAGATGCTTATGAATCTTCAAAATGTAAATACCAATCCACCTGATAAGAAGGTGCCGTTAAATTGCCCGGAAGAGAGCAAATGAATGTGGTTTTTTAAACCAGCTTCAATGAAGAATCCAGTGTTTTCAAAAATATCAAAGAACCGTGCACCTAATACCAACTGGTAATCAAGCGAAAGAGCAGATTTGCTGTTGGTCTGTTTGAAAAAAACTCCCAGTCCGACACCTGCGCCAAAATATAACGGAAAGCGCGAGCCCGCATCGGGAAATGTGAGGAGCGGCATGAAAGAAAGTTTCGAAGGATTTTCTCCCGGCAAATCAAACTCCGCATAGTCGATGCGCAAATTCAAATCCATGGAGTTTTGCCACTCGCCCACGCGGTAAGTGACTCCGAAAGTATTTCCGCCCACGTCGTCTTGCTGACCGTTTTTACCCCAATCGTAAGATTGTGAGGACATGTAACGGCCAAAATGCAGAGCTAAAAAGTGATCCGTGGGACCGGGATTTCCCGCCTGGTAACTTTGTGCGGGATCACGTTTTTGAAAGTAACGAGCGGCAGCGTCGCGGCCGACCACAGGTTGTGACTCTTGTGCTAAAGCAGCGGACCCCATCAGCAAGGGCAAAATCAATGATAGAAAAGTCTTCACACGCACCTCATTTTCTGCCCTTTATTCTATCCAGTTTTTAGCTCGCTAGGTAAGTCTAATGACGCGTGCAGTTATTAGACCTAGACACGTTGACTCCCCAGGGCCGCATCCCTAATCTCCAGGCAGCTTTTAGGACGGGACCAAAGACTATGAAATGCCCCTTTTGTGGACATGCAGACGACAGAGTTTTAGATACTCGAGTGCAGAAAGATGGCAGCATCCGCCGCCGTCGTGAATGTCTTGAGTGCAAAGCTCGTTTCTCGACAGTCGAGACGATCATGCTCGCCTTCCCGTTCATCATTAAAAAAGACGGACGCCGCGAACCTTTTAGCAAAGAAAAAATCTTAAAAGGTCTTCAAGCTGCCTGCCAAAAACGTCCTGTGAGCTTGGCACAGATTGATGCCGTGGTGGAAAGAATCTCTTCCTGGGTTGTGAACCGCGGAGAGAGTGAAATTTCATCTCGTCTTATCGGCAAAAAAGTCATGGCGGAATTAAAACAACTCGACGACGTGGCTTACATCCGCTTTGCGAGTGTGTACCGCACCTTCAAAGACGTCCAAGAGTTTGTGGAGACACTGGAAGACGCCGAACTGCTTGATTTTGTCGATGCAAATAATCCACAATTAAGTCTCACAGCGATGAACTTTGTAGAAAACGAAAAGAAACCAAATGAAACTGACAGCAAGACGACAAGCCCGCGAACTCGCACTCCAAATCCTCTTTCAAACTGAGTTCGCACCTCAGATCAGCTACCAAACATTCCTCGATGTTTTTGAGCAGACTGTCGATCCAGAAGTGATCGATTACGCCGATCTTTTGGTCACGGGCGTGCAATCGAATAAAGTCGCTGTGGATTCCAAAATTCAAGCGTCGAGTGCTCACTGGAAAGTCGAGCGCATGGCCACGATTGATCGCAATATCTTGCGCATCGCTGTTTACGAAATGAAATTTGCCAAAGATCCCATCAAAGAAAACATCGCCATCAACGAAGCCGTTGAGATTGCGAAAAAATACGGAACGACAGAGTCTGCCAGTTTCGTGAATGGTCTTCTTGATCAAGTGAGCAAGGTGCACTAATGGCCATAAGCGTGCTTTCCCAAGCCAGCGCTCTGAATCCCGGTTCTGACCTTTGGATCGTGCCTGACTTGGAAAAGTCGCAGTGGACTGCCAAGCTTGATTGGTATTTGAATTTTCAAATCTGCAAAGCCTCTCGTCATCACACACACTCTCTTCCCGCTTATCTCAAAGAAGTTTTGGTTGAAACGGAACTTGAGAAAAAATCTTTAAGATCCAAAGACACGGCTCCACTGATGATCGCTTCTTCAGAGTTGCTTCCCAACAAGTGGGTTGTGATTTTGCCATGGCAAGGAGACTTATCTGCATGGACGTCTCAGGTTTTCGAGATTTGGCAAAAGTTGAAAGAGCCCACAATGCGTGTTTTTCTGCCACCTGGACAAAGCACAGGAAACTTACAACTGGCGTGGAAAACCCATCACGAAGTGCAAGACTTCACCGTCGTTCTTGATTAGCAGCAATTAAATTCCTCACTGTATTTTACCGTCCGGCCCCGATGGTCGCGTTTACTTGCCTGTTCCGGGTTTTTAAAATCTTGTTAAGAGCATCACGCTCGACACGCGAAAAAAATCGGGAGGGACTCATGAAAACTCTATCTCTACTTTTTGCTTCCATTATCTTTTGTCTGATCACAAACAGCGCTCATGCCCAGGGTGAACAGTCGACCGAAGGAGGACAGGGTTCACTGCCGAACATTTTCTCTGACGAAACGATGACGTTGCCGGATTTTGCGGAAAGACTTTTAACTCCGAATTCCGACTCACAACCTGGAACCCAAACTTATACGTGCCGAGCTTGGACAACATGCCCCGGAGGCTATCGTATCTCCTGTTGGTCGCGTGGTTATCGCTGTTATTCAGAAGTCACTCCTGGATATCGCGTTTACTGTAGTGCGACTTCCAGATCCGGATACACAAAATACTGGGTTTACTATTGCTACTGAAATCCTCTATTCACGGCGGCCTGGAATTTCGTCTAGGTCGTCATTAGCTCACTGTCTTGCTTGATTAAACTGTCACTTCTCCTCAGAATAAAACTTAAGGGGAACGTGCATGGAAAAATTATCTCAATCTTTAGTTTCAAAATTCACAAAGTTGCAAAGACGTTTTGAGTCTTTCTTGGACAACGATTTTGAAAATAAAGTGGAAGAGACAGAACGCAATCAAACAAGTTTTGAAGCCTCTCGCGATGTCTCTTTGGTTCGTGGTCTTTCACAAGGTTTACCGGAAGATCATATTGATCGCGCGATTGTCGTGTTTTCGCGTTTGGCGATGATGTTTGATGCGGGAGTTTTATTGGAAAATCACGACAGCCAATGGAAAGCCCAGGCTTATTTCCATAAAGGCGTCAGTCAGCTTTTAAAGAACAACGGCAAAACCGTTGTGAAACTTCCCGACATGACTTTGATGTCCGTTCTTAAAACGGATTCACGTTCGATGCTTGAAAAAATGCAGTTGCAACATCTTGATCCGGATCACAAGACAACATGCCTCGTGATTAAAGCAAGCCCCGACTTCGCGTTTATTTTATTTTCCGGAATGGCGGACTTGTGGCTCAAAGAACATATCGAAAACGTGCGCCGTTCCCTTATCAATGGATTTGCTGACTAATGAGCGAAAACGAAAACAAAACCTACACGATTTATATTCTTTCAGACAGTACAGGCGAAACGGCGGCGACCATGATTCGGGCCGCCTTGGTTCAGTACTCTACCAAAGACATCAATATGATTCGTTGTAAGAACGTGCGCACAGAAACTCAAGCCGAAGCGGTCATTGAAGAATGTTTTGAGCGCCGGGGAATGCTTGCCTATACGGTGGCGAGCCAACAGCTTCGCAATAAAATTCGCGAAATGGCTTCGGGTAAAGGCATTCCTTATTTTGATTTGCTCGGCCCTCTTCTTAGCACTTTGGATGTGTTTTTTGGTGAGCACTCTGAATCCCACGTCGGTGCTCTTCGTGCGGTGGATGAAAGATACTTTAAGCGCATTGAGGCAATTGAGTACACCGTGAAACATGACGACGGAAAAACTTTTGCGGAATTAGACAAAGCTGACATCGTGTTGGTGGGAATTTCCCGCACAAGTAAAACTCCTTTGTCGATTTTCTTAAGTCACAAAGGTTGGAAGGTCGCAAACGTTCCTTTGGTTTTAGATACTCCCCTGCCGGAAGAATTATTTAAAATTGATCAGCGCCGTATTGTCGGATTGATTATCGATATGGATTCCCTGCAAAGAATTCGTAAGAGCCGTCTTGAAAAGTTCGGACAAGATCCGGGTGGTGAATACGCTTCGATGGCTCATATCGCAAAAGAAATTGAATATGCTGAAAAAATCTTTAAGCAGAACCGCCGCTGGCCCGTGTTCAACGTGACCGAGCGTGCTCTAGAAGAAAATGCGAGCGAGATTGTTCGTATTATCGCC
>NZ_CAMLDV010000064.1 GCF_946478835.1 uncultured Bdellovibrio sp.
TGCCTCACCGCGCTTTGTTACGAGTTCGTGTCGGCGCGGAGGTCTGACTGCGCAGAACTGCCAGAGCCCTTCCCCACCTACAAAGCCGACAAAGTCTGTGTGTTTAAAAATGAAATAAAACCACGTCAGTATTTTGTTAAGACGTTGAAAAGGTGCTTTATTTGTTCTGTCTATTCTAGAAGAGGAATGCCGAGGTCGTTGAATTTCTGAACACGACGGTTGTAGAGATCCACGACGTAGATATTTCCGTAAGAGTCACCTGCGACGTCGACAGGAACCGTGAATTGGCCGATGAGTGAGCCAAGATTTCCAAAGCTTGTGATGTAATTGCCTCCGCTGTCGAATTTGTCCACTTGATTGGTGCTGTAGTTCGTAGCAAAGATGAAGCCCGCTGCATTCACGTAAACACCGTAGCTTGGGCTATTTCCAAAGCTAAAGAGGAAGTTACCAGAAGCATCGTATTTTAAAATTTTATTGAGAGAGACGTCGGTTACAAAAATACTCCCGTCTTTATCGACGAAAAGATTTGTCGGCTGAGAAAGTTGTCCTGGCCCGCCGGAGTTTCCTATTTCTGTTATGAAAGCCCCTGTTTTATCCATCTTCTGTACTCGGTGATTTGTGACCTCTACGACGTAGATGTTGTCGTCTTTGTCGATGTAAATTCCGGCTGGTCCATCGAGCTGTCCTGGTCCATTTCCCGAAGTGCCAATGGTTAGAAGGTAAGTGCCATCGGCAGAAAATTTCAGGATCTTATTTTGATTGGTGTCGACTACGTAAATATTGCCTTCAGAATCAAGGGCCGTATCAAATGCATATAGAAGCTGTCCCGGGCCAGCGGCACTACTTCCAACCGTCTTTAAATAATTTCCTTGTGAATCAAACTCCACAACCCCTTGTGGCTTGGAACTGTCTACGGATTGCGCGATATAAAAATTATCCTGTGAATCAATCCAGATTCCTGTCGGTTGGGCTAAGATTTTTTCGGATTCTGGATAATCGACGAATGATTTTTGATAGACACCGTTTTGATCCCAGAGCTCAATGCGTTTTTTATCGCCGTCGGCAATGTAGATCGAATTATTCGCATCAAAGAAAATAGAATAAGCAACTCCAATAGCATCATGTCCGCCGGTATCGCCTTTATATGTCGCTATATATGTGCCAGTGGAAGAAAATTTAATAATTTCTTTACGTGAGGCTTCGGAGATAAAAATATTTCCCGAGGAATCAACACTCACGCGAGCGGGCTGTTGCAATTGGCCGACGCCGGTCCCCGCGACTCCAAATTTCATAGAGAAGGTTCCGGAAGAATTAAATTTTTGCACGCGGTGATTATTATAGTCGGTTACAAAAACATTCAAACTGTCATCAACATACAACCCATAGGGACACTTTATTTGACCGTCACCGGTGCCCCAGCCTGAGCCAATATTTTTGTTGAATGTGCCGTCGGGATTAAAAACTTGCACACGGTTGTTACCGCAATCGGCAATATAAATAAGTCCGTTCTTATCTATGGTGAGATCTGTAGGTGAATCCAATTGTCCGTTGGCGAATCCTGTAGAGCCGACTTTGCTTTGAAAGTTTCCATTACGGTCAAAAACTTTATAAGAATTCCCGTCGAGAACATAGATAAGGTTGTTGTGAAGAACAGCCCGCACTGGATTTTGCAGTTGGTTGTCAGCAGTTCCGAGCGCGCCAAAACCGAGAACTAATTCATCCGTGGCAGGATCATACTCTTGAACGCCCATACTCGTTTCATTCGCACTTGTAACAAGCAGATGACCTTCTGGGGTTAACTCGACACTGAGGGGGAATGCGAAAGGATATTTCGTTTTATTAGCTAAAGGGAAATGGCCAGGAAGTGGACCGACGGGGCCTGGATCGTTAGTCGGTGGAGCTTGTATGGGAGCCAGAGAATCCAACGGCAGTTCCGCTAGATTCATATCTAGAGTGCATCCTGTAAGAAGGAGCATTCCGAAAAATAATTGGAAAAACCGGTCTACGTTCATGAATTCCCTAAGTTTATTCATGATCTTTTTCGGTTTTTAACAAGCTGATCTAAAGCTATTCCAACAGAATCCGCGCGAAATCTCAAAGCGAGACGCTGGATATTAGCGTTCTGTCACCTTTGCACAGTAGTACTTGTTTATTGCGACCTTTAACTGAGGTTCGCTCTCACAAAGGGATTCACTCAATGCCTGGCCACGAAGGCGCGCCTCACTGAGCACCATCACCATTTTTAAATACGTCGGAGTAAGAGTCTCGCGGATTTTAAGGACGACATCGCGATAAGGTTTGCCGGGATTTCCTGCCTCATAGCCACGAGCGCACAGTTCTTTTTCCACAGACTCTGGCACAGAAGAATATGTTCCCGCCCATAAACCCCAGAGGCCCGCAAGGTAACCAGTGCGGTCTTCACCGACAGTACAGTGGAAGTACAAGCTTTTATTTTTTTGTACGGCTTGTTCAATAGTGCGCAATGCTTGAATGGTCATCGTGCAGGCACTTTTAAAATCGTGCAGATCTTTCCACGGAAAGGAAACATGAGTGATGGAGCGTGGAGAGATTCCTAATTTTTGAAGAGCTTCTTGTTCTTTTAAAACTTCACCTTTGGTGTCGTTTTTAAAAATTAAAAACTCCGTGACGCCAAGATTGATCAGCTCTTGCATTTGTTTTGGGTTGGCGGGGGCTTTTCCGCGAATTACTTGCGCCTCGCCAGAGTCGTAAATGATGTGGGCATTAGAGATAGAACTTCCTTCAACAGCCGCAAAAGAAAGTGAAGAAGCTAATAAAATAAAAGAAAGCAGAAGTGTTTTCATGAAGAGCTTTTTATAGCAAACCTTCACAAAAACAAAATGGGCTTGATAAAAAATAATATTCTTTCAAGGAATAATATCGATTTCATTATTCTCTGGAAGGCGTTTTATTCGTTTTGAGGGTTATTCTGTGAAGTTTTTGAAGTTCTCAAGGGACGCGGAATCCAAAACGGATTTGGAGTCTTGTAAGGGTTCTTTGATACGCAAGACTTTTCCTTTACGCAAGTAAACCATTTCAATGGTCTTTTCATTCTTACGAGCCGCTTCGCGAACGGCTTCCTTAAGATCCAGCATGCTGTGCACGCGTTTACCGCGTACCAACTTTAAAACATCTCCAGCGCGAACCTTAGTTTTAGTGTTCTTGGCATTTTCCACGCCAAGAGCCGCACCATCAGCAAGATCTGTTAAAGACGGAGCAAATAGGACATTGATATCTTTTCTTTGAGCCGTAGGGTAACAAAATCCCACCGTACGATAAGCTTGAACTTTTCCGTCTGGCGAAGGTGCTGACTCTGTGGAGCTATCAAAGTATTTAAATCCACGCTTCAAGCAGGTTTCACCCACCACGCGACCGACATAAGAAATCACGTAACGGGGTTTGGTGCCTTCTTTAATATTAGAGTGAACGTAGAACGTGTCGTTGTACTTTGTGTCCTCAAGGCGAAATCCAAAATCGGATTGGGATTGTTGCTCTTTAAACTCCGTCGTTGTAGCGCAAGCGACTAAAGAAAAACACGCAATAGCAAATAAAATTTTCGACACACGAACCTCACTTGTGGACATCCTTTCATTACACGTGTTTTTGCTCTTACAGCCAACTATTTTCCCATGAAGGTCTTGTGTCTAAAATAGTCGTTGTCCTTAGTTGAAGGAGCTTTCTAGAATAAATTCCTCGGAGGCCTTATGAAGAAACTGTGTTTACTGCTTTTGTCTCTCCCGTGCTTTGGATGGTCCCAGAATAAACTTGTTCATGGGAATAACGAATTCGCTTTTGATCTCTACAAAAAGGTCGCCACCAAAGACGGAAATGTGTTCTTTTCACCGTACAGTATTTCCGCCGCGTTGGCGATGACCAGTGCCGGTGCGAAAGGCAAGACACTTCAAGAGATGAACAAGGTTTTACATCTGTCGGCGAAAGTCCACGATGAGTTTCAGTCTCTAGAAAAAGATATCAATGCAGCAGAAGGTTACAAACTCACCGTAGCAAACAGCGTATGGGTTGAAAAATCGGATTCTTTCAAAGAGCCGTTTCAAGAAACCGTAAAAACGAAATACAATGCCCACTTTGAAGCATTGGATTTTAAAAATCAGCCAGATCCGTCACGCCTTATCATCAACAAATGGGTGGAGCAAAAAACTCAAGATAAGATCAAGGATCTTTTACCTCCAGGCTCTATCAAAGGCGGAGAAACGGATTACACAGGTTTGGTACTTGCCAATGCGATTTACTTTAAAGGAGATTGGCAGACAAAGTTTAAAAAAGAAAACACCTCGGACCGTGAATTTCATGTTTCGGATAAAGAGACTCAGAAGACGCCTTTTATGAATATCAAAAGTCGTTTTCATTATGCGGAGGATGAAAAATTCCAGGTTTTGGAAATGCCTTACGAAGGTGGCGATGTTTCGATGGTGGTCTTTTTACCTCGCAAGGGAAAAGATCTTCAAAAACTTATGCCGAAGTTTGATAACACATATTTTGCGAAGACGGTAAAAAAACTTACTGACGGTCCGACGTCTGACGTGATTGTGGCACTACCAAAGTTCAAGCATGAATTAAGTTTGGAATTAAAGCCCGTTCTGCAAAAAATGGGTATGCCATTGGCGTTCACTCGAAAAGCAGACTTTACGTCTATTCGTGATTTGAAACCCGGAGAATCTCTTTTCATCGACCAGGTTTATCACAAAGCTTTTGTGGCGGTGGATGAAAAAGGAACTGAGGCAGCGGCGGCAACGGCTGTTGTTATGTCAACATTAGGAGCGGCGCTACCCATGAAGGTTTATGAGTTTATCGCCGATCATCCATTTATGTACGCAATCTATCATAAAAAATCCGGATCTATTTTATTTCTCGGGCGCTACGCTAAACCGTAGCTCTTGAAAGTAAATGAACCGACGTGCCACCAGCCAGAGAAGAAGAGAAGATAGGCGATGACTCCAGCGATCAAGCCTGCAACCAACAGGATGATCACGGATTTCAAGAAGACCTTCATCGGCTCCGGAACTTCTTCCTCACCCTGGTCTTTTTTGTCTTCTGGAATGGTTTCCATAAAGAACTCCTTCAATTTAATTTTATCCGGAGTTTAAGACTTGTAAACTTATTGCGTTTCGATGTGCTTGAAAACACGAAGGCTTCAGAAAAACAAAAGGCTCTCTGATCGAGAGCCTTTTGTAGGTGATCAAAACAATTTATTAAGAGCTTAGAAATTCATTGTGTAACCAATAAGACCTTGAACGCCTGACATTGTTGTTCTTAAGTCTGTGCCGTGTCTTTCGACTTCTTTGCTGCCACCACACTGATCGATACCAGGAATGTCTGTGTTCGTTGAGCAGTTACCACCAGAAGAGATATTTCTTTCCACTGGCAGATAACGAAGATTTCCTTCGACAGTTAAGCAGTGAGAGTCCGTAAAGCAGAAATCCACACCGATACCGCCCATTGCACCGAACGCACTCCCTTTGAAGTCGAGATTCTTAGAGCCAGCAGTGATGGAGCCATTTAAGCTTCCGTATCCAAGACCTGTTTGCATGTAGAATTTAATGAATGAATTCTCAAGAGGGTAAATACGGAAAATAGGGAAGACTGTGTAACCGTTTAGATTGTATTCGTAATTTCCACCAGGACCGGAACCATCTGTTTTTTGCATGAAGTAAGAAGGACGGAATACAAACGCATACATCGTACCGCTAAAACGGTAACTCCAGTTGGCGTAGAATTCCCAAGCACTGCCGAGATTTTTAACGTTGGCGCCGGCGGCCACAGCATCATCAATCGCACCATTCAAATCATTTTGTCCTGCAGAAACGGTGGAGATACCGATACCTAATGCCATGTCTCCGGAAAGCCCGCGACTGCCTCCAAAACGTCTTTGCGCTTGAGCATCTTGTGCAGAGAGTACAGAAAAAAGAAGAACTGTCGAAAGAAAAAGACTTACTTTATTAAAAGTCCTCATATGAGAATCCTCCTGATCCAATTAGACTCGCATCCTACGTTCTCTATTAGAGTCCTGTAATAAAGGTTCCTGTTCAATACTCATTATAGCCTTTTTGGACAAAGGACGGGACCTTCTTTAGTCTTGGGTTTATTATGAGACATTTTATTCTCTCTATGGGATGCTGCTTTTATGAAACATCTTGTAGAAAAGACACTCTCCACTCGTCAAATCTTCCGTGGCCGCTTTTTAAAAGTTGAACAGGATCAGGTGCAGGCTCCTGATGGAAAAACCTACGTTCGCGAATACATTTTGCATCCGGGAGCGGCGATGATGATTCCGCTTTTACCGAATGGAAATGTTGTGATGATTCATCAATATCGGCACGCGGTAAAACAGGTCTTCTTAGAATTTCCTGCAGGCAAGCGAGATCACAGTGAGGAAACAATTTTAACGGCGCAGCGGGAGCTCAAAGAAGAAACAGGATATGAAGCCAAGGACTGGAAATTCCTGACCACAATTCATCCGGTGATTGGTTATTCCAACGAGCATATTGATTTATACTTAGCGCGCGAACTGACTCTCGCTCAGCGGCAATTGGATCATGGAGAATTTATTGAGGTCGTCGAAGTAAAACCGGATGAACTTATGAAATATGTTCGTGAAGGTAAAGTCAGCGATGTGAAAACCCAGATCGGGGCTTTTTGGCTTGATAAAATTCTGCGCGGGGAGTGGAATTAAGAGGCAAGGAGCCTCTTATGCACATTCAATCCAAAGACAGTTTCAGTACGAAAGAAAAGCTTCAAGTAGGAAATAAAAATTACTCAATCTTTAACCTACAGAAAATCTCTCATCCGAATATCAAAAAACTTCCGATCTCACTTAAAGTTCTTTTAGAAAATCTTTTGCGACATGAAGATGGTCTTCATGTCGTGAAAGAAGATATCGACGCTATTTTAAGTCTTGATAAAAAATCCTTAAGCCGCGAAATTTCATTTTTTCCAGCGCGCGTTTTGATGCAAGACTTTACCGGTGTTCCCGCTGTCGTCGATCTTGCAGCGATGCGAGACGCGATGAAAGCGTTGGGCGGAGATCCGAAAAAAATCAATCCTCTGGTTCCCGTGGATCTCGTGATCGACCACTCCGTCATGGTGGATTCATTTGCCACTCCAAAATCATTTGATGAAAACGTCAAGATGGAGTTTGAAAGAAATCATGAGCGTTACGTTTTCCTCAAATGGGGGCAGAGCGCATTTCAAAATTTCAAAGTCGTTCCTCCAGGCACAGGAATTTGCCATCAGGTCAATCTTGAATACTTGGGAAAAACAGTGTGGCATTCAAAAACAGATCAAGGTGAAATGGCTTTCCCAGATACCCTTGTCGGTACAGACAGTCATACAACGATGATCAACGGTCTTTCCGTTCTAGGTTGGGGTGTTGGTGGTATCGAAGCAGAAGCGGTGATGCTGGGGCAACCTTTGAGCATGCTGATTCCTGAAGTCGTAGGCTTCCGTCTTGAGGGAAAATTAAAAGAAGGCGCAACCGCGACAGATCTTGTTTTAGTGATCACACAAATGCTTCGTAAAAAAGGTGTAGTGGGTAAGTTCGTTGAGTTCTACGGCCCTGGTTTGGGTTCCATGGCTTTAGCGGATCGTGCGACGATCGCGAACATGGCTCCCGAATACGGTGCAACTTGCGGCTTCTTCCCGGTAGACGAAGAAACGCTTAAGTATCTTCGTCTTTCAGGCCGGGATGCCGACACGATTTCTCTTGTTGAAAATTACGCGAAAACAACGGGCCTATGGCGTTCTGAAGAAGACGAAAAGCATTTCGCCTTCAATGACACTCTTCATTTAGATCTTTCTACAGTAGAACCTTCCTTGGCAGGACCGAAGCGTCCGCAAGACCGCGTGCTTTTGAGCAACGCTAAAGAGGATTTTAAAAATCAGTTGGTCACAGGATTTCAAGTCGGCCAAGATAAAACCGCAAAGGACCACTCCTCTGTTGCTGTTGAGGGTTCCAGCTATTCTGTAGGTCACGGTGACGTTGTGATCGCAGCGATTACAAGTTGCACGAACACATCAAATCCTTCCGTGATGATCGGTGCGGGCCTCGTGGCAAAGAAAGCCGTTGAAAAAGGCTTGCAAGTGAAACCTTGGGTTAAAACGTCCTTGGCTCCAGGATCGCAAGTCGTGACTGATTATTTAGAAAAATCGGGAATGCAAAAATATCTTGATGAATTAGGTTTTAATTTAGTCGGATACGGCTGCACGACTTGTATCGGAAACTCGGGACCACTTCCTACGCCGATTGCAAATGCAGTTGAAAAAGGAAATTTAGTTGTCGCTTCAGTTCTTTCTGGAAACAGAAACTTTGAAGGTCGTATTAATCCTCATGTGAAAGCAAATTATCTGGCATCCCCCATGCTTGTGGTGGCTCACGCGCTCGAAGGAAGCATGGAAATCGATATCACGAAAGAATCTCTGGGAAATGATACCCATGGAAAGCCTGTGTACTTGAAAGATATTTGGCCGACCAATCAAGAAATCCAAGACCTGGTGAATAAAACGGTTGAAACAAAAATGTTTGATTCCCGTTATGGCAATGTCTTTGCGGGTACCGAAGATTGGAAAAAAATCCAAACAACATCTTCGCAAACATATTCATGGGAGCAGAGCACTTACATCAAAAATCCTCCGTACTTTGAGGGTATGACTAAAACGCCAGAAAAATTGCATGACGTGCGTGACGGAAGAATTTTGGCCATCCTTGGTGATTCGATCACGACGGACCATATTTCTCCTGCCGGAAGTATTAAAAAAGATTCTCCCGCTGGAAAATATCTTATGGCTCATGGTGTGGAGCCGAAAGATTTCAACTCCTATGGGTCTCGCCGTGGAAATGATGACGTGATGGTGCGCGGAACTTTTGCGAACATTCGTATTAAGAATGAAATGCTTCAAGGCGTAGAAGGTGGCATGACGAAGCATATTCCTTCTGGAGAAGTGCTTTCCATTTACGATGCTTCCATGAAGTATCAACAAGCCAACACACCTCTGGTCGTGATTGCGGGTAAAGAATATGGAACAGGGTCATCTCGTGACTGGGCTGCTAAAGGCACGCGCCTTTTGGGAGTCAAAGCGGTCATTGCAGAAAGCTTTGAACGTATTCACCGTTCCAACTTAATCGGCATGGGTGTTTTGCCTTTGCAATTCCACGAAGGAACCAATCGCAAAACTTTAAACTTGGATGGCACTGAAACAATCAGTATCGCTGGCATTGAAGCTGGAATGAAACCACAACAAGATTTAAAAATCGTGATCACAAGAGCCAATGGTCAAAAAGAAGAAGCTGTCGTGCGCTCGCGCATCGACACCGCCGTCGAACTGGAGTACTACAAAAATGGCGGCATTCTTCACTATGTCCTACGCAAGTTAACATAACAGCAATAATCACAAATCCTCCTCTCATCCGGGGAGGATTTGTCTCTGTCGAACTTCTAAGCAGAAGTGCCACTTCCCGGTTCTTTCAAGAATTTCTTTAAACTAAAAAGCGCTTAGCTTTCCCAATAGCATGCTTGGACTTGGCAACAGAATTGCTCAAGGAATTTCGTCTATTTATATTAATGACGGATATGGGAGCTCTTATGAACGTAGTGAAGTATGGTGCCCTGGCGTTGACTTTGGTGATGAGCCAAACAGCTTCTGCCTCTTTTTGGGGTAAAGTAAAAAATGCCTTTAATGATTGCAAATATGATGAGACCGAATACCAACAAGTCTATCAATTTGAAAAGGAAACTACAGCGAAGTTGGATGAGCACTTCACAGGTCGTTTCACTGAACAAGATTTCACGGATAAACCTTGGATGAAAGACTTCCGCTACGTGATCGTGGTGAACAAAGCTTCTCGCGGCGCTACGGCACAAACGATGCGCGTTTATGAAAGCGGTCTTTTGATTCATCAAACGAAAGTTTCTACAGGTCGTGAGAACTTAGAACTTCGTCGTAAAAACAAAGTTTGCACGGGAGCACCTCCAAAATCTTATTGGTCACAAACACCAACAGGATTCTATACGCCGAAGTATCTTTCTAAAGATCACAAATCAAGCTCATGGGATTCTGATATGCCATTTGCGATCTTCTTTGATCTCGACAACGGCTTAGCCCTTCACGAAGTGTATCCAAAGTATAAAGAATACTTAGGAAGCCGCGCTTCGGGCGGTTGCATCCGTCAAGATAAGGAAACAGCGGCTGCGATGTTTGAGCGCGTTCAGGCAACAGAAGGTGCGACAGTTCCAATGGTGAATATCGATGGAACTCCGGTTTTGGATGAACAAGGTCAAGTGAAGTACGCGAACCAACAATTCTGGACAAGTGCGCGCACAGGCGAAACTGTGAAGTTTAATACATTCAGCGCTTTGATTATTGTTGAAGACGTAAAAGAATAGTGAACGAGACGAAATTAAATTTTAAGGGTCGCAGGTTCTTAGACTTGCGACCCTTTTTTTATTTTACTTACCATCAATCATCAGAATAAACGCATACTCTGTCGCCGTATCTTTAAGCTGATCAAATCTTCCTGAAGCTCCACCGTGGCCTGACTCCATGTCTGTTTTTAACAAGATCACGGAATCACCTTTGTTGTTTTCACGCAGCTTAGAAACCCATTTCGCCGGTTCCCAGTATTGAACTTGAGAGTCATGCAAACCTGTCGTTACCAAAGTATTTGGATATGCTTGCGGCTTCACGTTGTCGTAAGGAGAATAAGACTTAATGTAGTCATAAGCCGTTTTGTCATTCGGGTTTCCCCATTCGTCATACTCGGAAGTCGTGAGAGGAATACTTTCATCGAGCATCGTTGTGATAACGTCAACAAAAGGAACTTGCGCCACAATGCCATGGTAAAGATCAGGACGCATATTCATGATCGCCCCCATCAACAGACCACCGGCACTTCCGCCCATAGCGTAAACGCGTTTGGGATCGGCGTATTTGGCTTTGACTAAGGCATCTGTGCAGTCGATGAAATCATAGAATGTATTTTTCTTTTTCAAAGTGCGACCGTTGTCATACCAGTCTCGGCCCATTTCCGAACCACCGCGAATGTGCGCTTTTGCATAGATAAATCCACGATCCACCAAACTGAAGACGTCACTGCTAAACCAAGGATCCATATTTGCGCCGTAAGAGCCGTAACCATAAATCAACATCGGTGCTGTTCCATCCAGCTTTTGATCCCTCTTCATAATTAAAGAAACCGGAACTTGCGTGCCGTCGCGAACGGTAAAGAAAACTCTTTCAGTACGATACAAGTTAGCATCATAGTTCGGAACTTCGTGGGTTTTCTTAAGCTCCTGCTGATGTGTCTTCATATTGATATCGTAAACCGAAGGTGGTCGGCGCATAGACTCATAATCAAAGCGCACCCACTCTGTATCGTACTCGCGGTTGTCGCCAACGGAAGCCAAATAACTTTCATCAGCAAACGGAATATAATAAGAATGTTGTCCTTGGCGATCCGTGATCTGAATTTGCGTCAGTCCGTTTTTTCTTTCTTCAAGAACAAGATAGTTCTTAAAGACCGTGACATCTTGCAAGTAGGTATCTGCGCGGTGAGGAATCAGCTCTTTCCAATCCTTAACTTGGGTGTGACCGATTTCAGCTGTCATAAGTTTATAGTTCTTCGCATTTTTATTGGAAATGATATAGAACTTGTCACCACCGTCCGTCACAGAATACTCGTGTTCTCTTTCACGGGGAGCAAATACCTTAAACGTATCATAAGGTTTGTTGGCATCCAGATACATCACTTCGGTCGTCAGTGTGCTTTGCGTACCGATATAGATGTATTTTTCTGAAAGCGATTTATAAACATAAGTGGAGAACGTGTCGTCTTTCTCATAGTAGACAAGATCTTTTTTGTGCGTTTTTAAGCTGTAACGGTAAATCTTTTCTGAGCGCAAAGTTTCTGGATGCTGTTCAGAATAAAAAATAGTTTCATTGTCATTGGCCCACACAACATTCGGACGAACATTTTCAATTTTATCCGGAAGCGTCTTGCCTGTTTTTAAATCTTTAAAATAAATCGTGAAGAAACGGCGGCCCACGGTATCAACAGAGAAGGCCATTAACTGTTGATTCGGACTCACCACGGGGCCTGTGGATTGATAAAAGCTGTGACCTTTTGCAAGTTCGGGAACATTGATAAGAATCTCTTCTGTTCCTTGCAAAGAACCTTTTCGACGGGTGAAAAGGGGATACTGTTGTCCGATTTCATAGCGACCTTGATAATAATAATCACCGTCTTTAACAGGAGCTGAAGATTCATCTTCCTTCACGCGAGATTTGAGTTCTTGGAAAAGTTTTTCTTCTAAAGACTGAACCGGCTTCATCACTTCGGCCGTGTAAGCATTTTCTTTATTTAGATAATCAATAACTTGAGGATTTTCTCTTTCACGCAACCAGAAGTAATCGTCTTTGCGCGGGTCTTCGTGTTTGTTAAGTGTGACGGTTTTCTTTTCCGGCTTTGGATATTCGTGTGGAAACTTATGCATGCAAGAAACTCCCAAAAATAAAAAAGCATAAATAAATCTTTTCATGGGAGAAAGGCTAACACGAATCGCGGTCCCTGACACTAAAGAGGGACCGCGACTTAGGTCGAGTTAAGGGCGGGCTTCGCGTGATGAAGACGGACGGGCTGTTTTATCTTGCTGGGAAGTGGCTTTATTGAATTCTTCCAAGAACGTCGTTCTTGCGAATTCTTCAATCGATGTCGCCGTAGTGTTGATTTTATCTCTTTGCAAAGTTCCTGCGATAGTCCCATTGGTGAAGGCTTCAGACATTTCGTTATATGCATCCGCCCAGTCTTCTGAAAGCCCCGCACCGATAAAATAATTTCTCATTTCCGCCGGAGGAATTTCGACGTATTCCAATTCAGGTTTTCTGATGGTCTGTCCCAGAACGCGAATGACTTCATCAAACGTCAGATCGCGCTCTCCTAAGAGGTACTCAATATTGCGAGTTTTAAAATCGGGATTCATCAATAAGAACGCCGCCCGGGCCGCAATGTCTCTTGTTGCCACCATAGGAAGAGGAATGTCTCCGGGAATGGTGCCGTAAAAACGGTTTGTAGAAAGAATAGTGGGAATTCCGGTAAGAAGATTCTCCATAAAATACGCGGGACGTAAATGCACGATATCGGCCTTCGTCACTTCATCCAAGCGTTGTTCTTGATCGTGAAGTCCTAAAATAGGACCGGTGCCGCTTTCAAGGTCGGCGCCCACGCTGCTGAGGTTCACGACTTTCTTAATGCCAGCTTCCTCGATCGCTTCGGCAATAACTTCGCCGAATTTGTTTTGAAAGTAGCGCGCTTCGGGAGCACTGACGTTAGGTGGAATCATTGTGAAAACCGCAGAGCAGCCGCGCATGGCATCTGATAAAACAGCCACGCTGTTGGCGTCACCCTCAACAAACTCGGCTCCTCGGAAGGCTTCTTTATTGGGAAAGTGTCTGGCGTTGACTCGAACTTTTTGTCCGTTGGCTAAAAGGTGACTGACGATTTTAGAGCCAACATGGCCAGTAGCTCCCATAACGAGAATCATAAAAAAACCTCCTTGTGATCTTCCCATGGTAGGGCTGAAGCAAGGAGGTCATGTACTTACAACTTATTAATTTAGGATTACGCCTTCGCGTCTGCCAAAAGTTGTTCTGCGTGAGCTAAAGACGTCTTAGAAATTTTCTCACCACTGATCAAACGCGCAATTTCCTGCACGCGATCTTTGGTTTTGAGTTCTGACACAAGCATCGAAACAGAATCTTTTTGCGGAGATTTCTGAATAAAGAAATGAATGTCACCAAAAGCTGCCACTTGTGGAAGATGCGTGACGCAAACCACTTGCTGTCCTTTGGCAATCGTCTTTAACTTTCTTCCGACTTTTTCAGCCGTCTCACCAGAAACACCCGTATCCACTTCGTCAAAAAGATATGTGCGCGGTTGGTTCGTTGAGCCGACAACACGTTTTAATGACAACAAAATACGACTTAATTCACCACCAGAGGCGAACTTCGCCAAAGGACGTTTCACATCTTTGGCTGATGTCTGGCTTAGGAATTCGACATCGCTAATACCTGTGGAAGAAAGTTCTGTCATTTTCTCGACGTTCACGTGGAAAGTGACACCTTTCATATTCAACTCAGCCAGTTCCGCATTCACGCTGTCTGCTAAAAGATCAGCGCCTTTCACGCGGCGTTTGTGAAGATCCGCGCCCAAAACTTCAAGTTCTTTTAAGATGATCGCGGCTTCTTTTTTCAAAGATTCGATCTTCGTTTCTGAATTTTGCAAGTTGGAGATTTCAATTTCCATCTCCATCAAAGCTTTCAAAATATCATCAACGCTGGAACCGTATTTCTTTTGCAGCTTGCGAAGGTCACTTAAGCGGCCTTCAGCTTCCTCAAGACGTTGCGGATCAGAATCGATTTTCGAAGCGTACTGACGAAGCTCGTAAACACTTTCATCAATCAAGGCCTTGGCTTGTTCTAAGTTATCAAGCTTTGCCGCGATTTGCGGATCCACGCCTGAAAGCTCAAGGCCTTTTTTAAGAACAGCGTTCAAACGGCTGATCGCCGAATCGTCGTCCGTGTAAAGAGCGGCTTCAGCTTGATCCACGAAAGAACCAATGCGCGAAGAGTTTTTAAGTTTTTTTACTTCGACTTCAAGCTCTTGATCTTCACCCGGAGAAAGATCAAGATTCGCGATCTCATCGCGTTGATAGATCAAGAAATCCAAACGTTGCGCTTTTTGTTTGGCATCGCTTTCCAATTTTTTGATTTCTTCAAAGATCCCGTAATAGCGCGTGTATTTTTCTGTGAATAACAAACGCTTATCCCAAGTTCCAGAGTACTGATCTAAAAGATCCAAGTGATAAGCTTTAGACATCAAGTTGCGGTTCTCATGCTGTCCCGTCATCTCGATGAGCGGAGCTGAATGACCTGCCAGCTCAACCAAAGGAGCCACGATATCGCGCAGGCTATTCAAAGTGCTTAAGCTGCCATTCAAATAAACTTTCGATTTATCGCCAGAGCTTAGAACACGACGAACGATCAAAGTGTCTTCATCCACTTCAATCCCCATGTCCTTAAGGTTTTCCATAATGTCAGGACGGCGACTGATATCAAACGAACCCTCAATAGTCGCTTGAGAAGCACCCGTACGAATCGTATCGCTAGAACCTTTACCACCCATCAAAAGTGACAAGCTTTTTAGCAAAACGGATTTTCCCGCACCTGTTTCACCGCTCAAGATGTTGAGACCATCTTTGAAAGTGATGTGCAGGTTTTCGATAATTGCAAAATTCGAAACCTTAAGTTCTAGCAACATAGTAACCCCTCTTAATTCCTATCGCCGAATTTCAATTTCTCTCGAAGAAGATGGAAGTAGTTGTGATTTGCCTCGCGTACCATCCAATGATCGTAGCAAGATCGAGTCAGAATAACTTCATCATCAGCCGTAAGTTCCGTGACCTTTTGTCCATCCACGATGAAATGCGCTTTTTGCGTTTTTCCATCAAGCTTAAACGAAAGCTCGCGGTCATCAGGGAAAATCAAAGGACGAGACGTCAAACTGTGCGGCGCCACCGGAGTCACCACAAACACCGGCGACTCAGGGTGAAGAATCGGGCCCCCCGCAGCCAGATTGTACGCTGTTGATCCCGAAGGACTCGCCACGATAAAACCATCGGCTTTAACTTCACTCACTAAAAACTTTTCTGAATAAATCGCCGTGTTGATCAATTGGCTCATCGAACCTCTTTCGATCACAAAGTCATTCAGAGCGTGATACTCGCCACGGACCTTTCCTTTGCGCAAAATTTTTGCGAAAAGCATGGAGCGCGGACGAAGAACCATTTTTCCGGCCAAAGTTTTTTCAAGAATATCAAAAACAGATTCTGCATTATGCGCGGTCAAGAAACCCAAGAAGCCCATATTAAAACCAAGCAGAGGAACACTGCGGCCTTCAAGTAAACGAACACCGCGCAAGTAAGTTCCATCACCGCCAAGAACGATCACAAGTTTGATCTCGTCCATTTGTTTTTTTGTTTTAGCGGCCTTCGTACCGGGAATCACTTTTTGTTCTGGAGCCGTATAAACTGCAAAACCGTGATCCTTCAAGTAGTCAGCAACTTTCTTAGCCATCGTCACAGCCTGAGCTGTTTCTAAGCGATAAACTAAAGCAATGCTGCTGCCTTCTTCGAGAACTAGTTTATCTTTCTTCATGGAACCTTTACTCATTTAAATTAATCCATCACGTCTCAAAAGTGCATTTGGATCCGGTTCACGACCACGGAACTTTTTGTAAAGATCCATCGGGTGCTCAGTTCCACCGCGGCTCAGGATATTGTCTTTGAACTTCTGTGCCACTTCGTGATTGAAGAGACCTTTTTCTTTGAAGTATTCAAAGGCATCGGCATCCAAAACTTCCGCCCACTTGTAAGAGTAATAACCTGCAGAGTAACCACCTGCAAAGATATGGCTAAAGCTGCAAGAGTTATTCGCGCCTTCCACCTTAGGGAAGAGACGAGTTTCGGCCGTGGCCTTTTCTTCAAATGCATCGACGTCTTTGATTGTCGAAGGATCTGTTGAGTGCCATGCCATATCCATCATACCGAATTGAAGTTGACGGCAAGACATGTAACCCGCTTGGAATTTTTGTGAAGCTTTAAGCTTCGCAATCAAATCCGCAGGCATCGCTTCGTTTGTTTCATAATGACGGGCAAAAAGATCCAAGCCTTCTTTTTCTCCCACCCAGTTTTCCATGATTTGTGACGGAAGCTCTACGAAATCCCAATAAACATTGGTACCGCTCAAAGACGGGTACGTGCATTCAGAAAGCATGCCGTGCAAAGCGTGACCGAATTCATGGAACAAAGTGCGAACTTCGTCGTAAGTTAAAAGTGAAGGCTTCGTTGGAGTCGGCTTCGTAAAGTTACAAACGATGCTCACGTGTGGACGCTTCATATCGCCGTTGATCAGGCCCTGACCACGGAACTGAGTCATCCATGCGCCGCCTTTTTTCGTCTCGCGAGGAAAGAAGTCTGTGTAGAAAAGACCCATGTATTTGCCGGAAGCTTCTTCGTAGATTTCATACGCTTTTACTTCAGGGTGATACACTGGAACTTCTTTGTTTTCTTTGAACGTCAAACCGTAAAGTTTTTTCGCGTGAGCAAAAACACCATCGACAACTTTTTCAAGTTGGAAGTACGGACGAAGATCTTCTTCGTTGAAGGAATATTTTTCTTCTTTGAGTTTTTCAGAGTAGTAACCGAAGTCCCAAGGTTGGATATCCGTCACGCCATCTAATTTTTTCGCGTACTCAGTGACTTCTGCCAAATCTCTTTTTCCAGCATCTTTGGAAGCTTTCAAAAGTTTCGTCAAAAACTCCGTCACTGTTTCCGGATTTTTCGCCATACGTTCTGCTAAAACGAAGTCCGCGTGAGTTTTGAAACCTAAAAGTTTAGCGCGTTTATCACGAAGCTGGACGATCTTTAAAACCGTGTCTTGGTTGTCGAAGTCCCCTTTGTAGGCGCGGGAAGCATAAGCTCTCCACATTTTCTCACGAAGCGCACGGTTTTTTGCGTAAGTCATGAACGGAAGATAACTTGGGATGGAAAGAGTAAAAAGCCATTTGCCTTTTTGACCTTTGGCTTCGGCCATTGCCGCGGCTCCTTCAAGGATGCTCTCCGGAAGACCTTCAACCTCTTCTTTTTTATCCAAAAACATTTCAAAAGCGTTTGTCGCTTTCAAAACATTTTCAGAGAATTTCGGTCCAAGAACAGAAAGCTCCTGGTCAATCTGACGAAGAGTTTCCTTATCTGTGGCATTCAAAAGCGCGCCGTTGCGAGTGAAAGACAAATAAGTTTTTTCAAGCAGGCGAGTTTGCTCTTTGTTCAAGTTCAAAGAAGCACGCTTATCGTAAACAGCTTTCACGCGTTTAAAGATCTCGTCATCCAAAGAAACATCAGAGGCAAAAGCGGTGAGCTTTGGATAAATTTCTTTCGCCAAAGCTTGCAAAGGCTCATCCGCATTCGCCACTTCCAGATTGCCGTAGATACCGGCGATTCTTTCTGGAAGTTCTGAAGCCGCTTCTAAAGCGGCAATCGTGTTTTCAAAATCAGGAGTCGCCGTGGTGCTTTTGATTTTTGCCACATTGTCTTTGGCGATTTTAATAGCTTCTTCCAAAGCCGGAACATAGTGCTCCACTTTGATCAAATCAAAGGGTGTCGCCTGGTCTTTGTTTGTGAAGGGTTTTAAGAGAGGATTTGTCGTATTCATGAGGGCCTCCAAGAGAGTTAAACAACTCTTCTTTTCTTTCATGAACACGCTGGAAAGGCAAAAGGTACCTGCTTCCCTTTGTGTCGATTCGGGGCGCGTCGCTTCCGAATCGACACAAAGGGAAGCAGGTACCTAAAAGGAAAGGGCCCTTGGTGGTTTTATCCGTCCAAGGGCCCGTGATATTGCGGCGTATTATTCCGTCAAAAGACGGTCGAGGAGAGCCGCTCTCGCTCTTTTAGTAATTTACGCAAACTCCAAGATTTGATCCGGAAAAGACAGGACGGCACGTCGCCCCTGCGCCGCACGTATTTCCCTGATCCAACAAACAGCTCTGAGTGAGGGTTCTCGAGCATTGTCCATTAGTGCCACCTGGAATGTTTGAATATTGAGGATAATTGATCGTGGTTTGTGGAGCGGCAGTTGTATAGCCCCAGCCATATTGCCACGTG
>NZ_CAMLDV010000065.1 GCF_946478835.1 uncultured Bdellovibrio sp.
CAGACTTTCCAGGCTCTATTAAAAAATATAATGTAGAGCCTGATATGGCAACCTGGGGTAAAGGCATTGCTAACGGTTTTTCATTCTGTGCGCTTACAGGTAAGAAGGAAGTCATGGAATTGGGAGGAATTCGCAACTCGGGCGCAGAGAAAGTCTTCCTGATTTCTACTACACACGGAGGAGAGACTCACGCAATGGCAGCTGCCATCGCTACTATCAATGAGTTCAGAAATAAGCCCGTGATTGCACATAACCATGAAATCGGTCGCAAGATGGTTCAGGTTTCACAAGATATTTTTAAGCAACAAGGACTCACACAGTATCTTTCTATTTCTGAAAAACCATGGATGCAGGCATTTACCACAAAGAATCGTCATGGAGATCCTGACGTAGGTATGAGAACTCTTTTGTTGCAGGAAATGATTAAGCGAGGGGTTCTTTTTCAAGGCGCATTTATTCCGTGTTTCTCGCATACATTCGAAGATATTGCTTACTTCGCAGAGGCACTCGGTGAGTCTTGTGAAGTTTATAAAAATGCATTAGAGCAAGGTTGGGAAAAATTCCTGATTGGATCACCGATCAAGCCTGTTTTTAGAAAGAATAATTAGAGGGTTCGAACGGAGGAATTTTGAACTTTGTCTTTCGTTGTGATAGCTCGACTCTGATTGGAAGTGGCCATCTGATGCGATGTCTGAGCTTAGCGGAGCAAGTCCGTAAAGCGGGTCATGTTGCTCATTTTGTGTGTGCTCCTCTTGTAGGGAGTATGCACAAAATAGTGGAGCATAATCAATTTCCCCTTTGTGTACTGTCTGCTCCGAATCTCACTGAAAAACAGGATGCAGAAGAAGTTTCTATATACATAAAGAAACTCACTGGATCTGTTATTGTGGTGATTGATCACTATGCACTAGGTTTATCGTGGGAGAAGATTTTTGCAAAAAATCATAAGGTCATCGTTATTGACGACTTGATCCGTCAACACGATTGCGACATCCTTATCGACTCAAATTATCGGTGCGATTACGAAGGATTATATAAAAACAAAGTTCCATCTCGATGCAGGATGTTTCTTGGGCCTTATTATAGTTTTTTGAGAGATGAGTTTCAGAATATTGACGTGATAGGGAGACAGAAGAATCAGGTATTTGTGTTTTTTGGAGGGACCGATCCATCCAATGAAACCTTGAGGTTCGTGAATGCTCTAGAAGACGCCTCTGTGAACGGGAGTTTTTTTGTCGTAGTTATCTCTCGTGCTCATGCTCACCTTAACAGTCTTAATAAGTTAGCTGTATCTCCTAATTATCGGATAGAAGTCCAGCCGCCCTCTATTTCGAATCTCCTGAAAGAATCTAAACTGTATTTCGGGAGTGGGGGTACAATCACCTGGGAGAGAATGTTCCTTGGAGTCCCTGGTGTTGTTGTCTCTGTCGCGGATAATCAGACAAAAATTGCCGAGGATCTTGGTAAAGACGGGCAGCAAATTTATTTAGGGGAAAGTTCTTCAGTTAATTATGGAGATGCCATTGAGCTCTGTTCTCAGTTATTACATGACAATCAATGGTTGCATGAGACTTCAGATAGAAATAGAAAACTTGTTCAACGAATCCAGATTGACGATGTTTTTAAAGTTTTGGGAGTTGTTTCACTACGTTTGGCAACAGTGGAGGATGCGCAATTTTTATATGAACTTCGTAACGACGAGACTGTAAGAAGTGTATCGATTTCCAATACGATGTTTTCGTACGAAAGTCATGTGGCCTGGCTTCAAAAGAGAATTTCTTCAGAAGTTCCTTTGTATATTGTTTTATACAAGGGGGAGCGGGCAGGACAGGTGCGAATTGATAGTGATTTTACAATAAGTATAGCCATTGACTCCAGGTTTAGAGGGTTAGGCCTCGCTTCCGAAGCGATTGAGGTAGCTCTAAATAGATTCTCCGATATGCGGCATTTACAACGGACACGTTATACGGCAATAATCAAAGATCAGAATACGGGCTCCATTCGATCCTTTGAAAAGGCGGGATTTAAACTTGATGAAGAGGTCGAAATTCAAGGTGAAAAATTCCTTAAATATTATTTAGAAAAATAATTCGTAGTGTTTGGTAGGTGAATAGTGAATCAAGAAATTAAAATTGCTCATCGTTCTGTTGGTCCTGGCTTTAAACCGTTTATTATAGCTGAAATGTCGGGAAATCATAATAAGTCTTTAGATCGCGCTTTAGCGATAGTGGATGCTGCTGCTGAGGCGGGGGCTGATGCTTTGAAACTGCAAACGTATACTGCTGATACGATGACCCTAGATATTGAGGAAAACGAGTTTTTTATTTCTGATGACAAGAGTTTGTGGAAGGGAAACTCTCTCCATAAGCTTTATCAGATGGCCTATACGCCCTGGGATTGGCATGCACCTATATTCGAGCGTTGTAAGAAGCGTGGTATGATCTGTTTTAGTACGCCTTTTGATGAAACGGCCGTTGATTTTTTGGAAACGCTCCAAGTGCCACTTTATAAGATCGCGTCCTTTGAGAACACATGTATTCCGTTATTAAAGAAGGTCGCAAAAACAGGAAAGCCAGTCATCATGTCTACAGGTATGGCGACAGTGGGTGAGCTTGACGAATCAGTAAAGGCTTTAAGAGAAGCTGGTTGTAAAGAGCTTATCCTGCTTAAGTGCACGAGTACTTATCCTGCGACACCAGAAAAGACAAATATTCTGACGATTCCACACATGAGACAATTGTTTGATGTTCAGGTGGGATTGTCTGATCACACAATGGGGTGTGGAGTTTCTTTGGCCAGTATTGCTTTGGGTGCGACTGTTATTGAAAAACATTTTACCCTTAATCGCGCCGATGGCGGCGTTGATTCGACATTTTCCATGGAACCAGCAGAATTTAAAATTTTAACTATTGAGGCCGAGCGCGCGTGGCAAAGTTTAGGTCGTATAAATTATGGTGTCTCGTCGGCTCAGGAGGAAAAGTCTAAGATTTTTAGAAGAAGCATTTACGTGGCAAAGGATGTAAGAAAAGGTGACATACTTACTGTAGAGAATATTCGTTGCATACGTCCTGGGTTGGGTTTGGAGACAAAGTATTACGAACTAGTCCTAGGAAAAACGGCTTCATGTGACCTAAAGAAAGGGACACCTTTGAAGATGATTCACGTGAAAGATGAGCAATAGTTATTGTGCTATATAAGCAATTAGTTTTTGACCATGTATTCTACTTGAGAATGTATGGTCACTGGTGTTTTTTTAGATTCATGCTTTTGTTGTCCTAGATGAGCCGTTATTAATAAGTATGTTATTAGGACATCCGGAGTAATTGTAGCGGAAACAAAGAATATATTTACCGAACTTGCAAGCAGCGTAAGCAGGGGCCATTTCTTTCCGTTTTCTTTTTTGAATTCTCTATAGCACACATAGCCCAAAGTTATTAAAAATGAAACGTAAGCAGCAAAACCTAAGATGCCTTGCTCGACTAAAACTTCTAGGTATGTATTGTGTATATTTACTATATGAAAGTAGTATCTAGTAACGAGCTGTAAGTTATTTAATCCAATACCAGACAGGAAATTTTCTGAATATAAAAACTTTAGTAAATAACTCCACATATGGAAACGTCCGCTTCCCGTGTATAGAGAGTGAATGCGATTGTTGATTCCGGGCGCAAGGAGGCCAGTAGTCACATAGTCCAGCAGAACGAGCGCTAAGGGGATTATTAATAAGAGTGAGAACCATCGAAACCGCTTCAAGTGTGAGTATTTTAATTTGGGTTTCGCTATCGCCAGTCCCATGACAACAGCAATGATTAAAGATAGATAACTACTTAACGAGAATGTTAAAAAAATGCATATTAGTGGGAGTACCCAGGCCCACTTTGGAAAAATTCTTCGATACTCCCATGCCATGAACAATATAGGGAAAATGAATAGTGAAAGATAGTTTGGACTTCCCACTGAGCCAGCCATTCTATAGAGACCTCTGTCATACAAGTGTCCAATAAAAAAGACTCCAATTTGTGGAGGCTTTTTTAGAAATAAAAAGGAACAGGCGTATGTTGTAAGATTGTATAAACAATATAATAGCCCAAAGGTAATAAAAGTATTAGGTGAGAAAAGTCTTATGTAGTGGTCCCTATAGGCGAAATAGCAAACCATAAAAATTGCAAGTCCCATGAGCATTCTAAATGACGCCGATGCATTAAATGCATCCAAGTGTGCTATGGAGCTTGCTAGTCCAAATAGTAAAAGGCACTTCTCGTAAGTCGAAAATGGTAGCACTAGTTTAGGTCGGTAATAAGCTAACAGGGGAACTAGAAGCATGCACGGCTTTAATGCAAAACCTAAGTTTATAGCTGCCAGCGGAAAATAATAAGCTATAAGTAGGCAAAGAAATAAAAACTGTAGCCCTTTGTCCTCGGTGTGCTGTTCTATGTTTTGCATGGTGGCAATTTAAGAGGGTTTGAATGATATGTCATGGGAAAACTTATCTCTCGGTTGAATTCTTTCAGCTTAGGTGTGAGTTTATATTTAGCGTATAAGTGTTTCTGTTAACTCAATCGAAAGTTGGTTGTGGAAAAGAATCGTTCTAAGGTCATTATTTTTTGTCAGGCTCCCGCCGATATATCGTATACCCTTCTGTTATATGAGAAGCATAGAAAGGTCGGTGATTCCGTTCATATTATCGTCGTGAATGTCTTGGCCAATTTTAAGTTTTTGCAAAGCTTGAGCTTGAAGTGTGATTTAAGCTTTATCGAGTTACTTTCTCTGAAGAATCCCATTCAATTGATGCTTATGCGTGGTCGTCTGAGAAGCTACATTAAAAAACTTGCACCAGGGAAGGCAGACAAGGTCTATTTTTTTTCTATCTTGCATGACTATGTGACAACTTTTTTAGTAAAAAAGTTTCAAGATACCTCTAGTGTTATTTTTGTTGATCACTATTCGCATAATATCGAAGAGTATGAAGCTTCGTTATTGGAATCAGTCCAGCTCAGTATGGTGAACTTTATTCTTGGGACTGATCTGAAGTTTGCTCGGTGTCAGGGACAGAGATTTTACTACTCTACCGCAGAATATGAGAGGAGCATTGCTAGAGGTATTGGAGCGGAAGAGCTTAAAAAGTTTTATTACGTTCCTAAGTCCAATGGGAGCAAGGCTAAAATACTCCTATTTGAATCAAAAGTTTCCGAGGGATCATATTTTTTGAACTATGAGATGGAAATTAAGGCCGTGTTGTTTGAACTTAAAAAAACATTTGATATCTATGTAAAAGGCCATCCGAGATTAGGAATTTCGGATATGATTTTGAAAGATCAGAGTATCAAAATTATTCCGTCTTATGTCCCGGGAGAGTTTGTTAGTCTCGAAGAGTTTTGTTTTGTATTGGGAATTGATACGACGGTAGTGGCGCACCTTGCAATTGATCATAAAAATGTATTTTCTATTCTTCCAATGTTTTCCATCAAGCGGGATGTTGAGGCACCGTTAATAAAGTACTTGAACCATAAGTCTGATGGGAAAATTGTTTTTTTAAAAGACCTGACATCGCTAACTAAGAAGCTTTAACTGTAGAATGCTTAATTGCGTCGCTGAATTAAGTATGACATATTGGCACTTCTTAGATTTATTGTGACGAAATTTGAAAGTTTCGAAGTTGGAGCTTATATATCTATGCAAAAATTTTTGCCTTTTGCTTTGCCAGACATCGGTGAGGATGAAATTCAGGAAGTTGTTAATTCCCTTCGTTCAGGATGGGTGACTACGGGACCGCGCACTAAACAATTTGAGGAAGATTTTTCCCATTACCTTGGCGGAGGGCTTGAGTCAATTGCCGTGAATTCTGCGACGGCGGGGTTGCATTTGGCTCTTGAAGCCCTTGGGATTGGGCCTGGGGACGAGGTCATTACAACGACCTATACTTTTACCGCTACAGGAGAAGTGATTCGATACCTTGGTGCGCATCCGGTATTTGTGGATATTGATCCAAATACATTCAATATCGATCCCCAAAAAATCGAGGCTAAAATTACACCGAAAACAAAAGCTATCATTCCCGTTCACTTTGCTCGTCTTTCTTGTGCTATGGACGAAATCATCGCTGTCGCACGCAAGCATAATTTGAAGGTTGTAGAGGATGCTGCTCACTCATTGCCGACGAGATACAAAGGTCAGCTTATTGGAACTTTGGATACGGATATCACGGTGTTTTCGTTCTATGCGACAAAAACAATCACGACCGGCGAAGGTGGAATGATTGTTACACGAGTTGCGAATCGTGCAAAAAGAATGAAAATCATGCGTCTTCATGGAATCAGTCGTGATGCCTTTGATCGCTATACTTCGACAAAACCATCTTGGTATTACGAAGTTGTCGCGCCGGGCTTTAAGTACAATTTGACGGACATTGCTTCGTCTATTGGAATTCATCAGCTAAAGAAAGCCAATAAGTTCCAAAAGCGTCGAGAAGAAATGGCGACAATATATCGCGAACATTTGGCTGGATTACCTCTGGAAATGCCTCCTTTAGCGCCAAAAGAAGACCTTCATGCTTGGCATTTGTATGTGGTGCGTTTGATGACGGATAAAGTTTCCAGAGAAAATTTCATTGCTCAAATGGCCGAAAAAGGAATTGGGACAAGTGTTCACTTTATCCCCCTACATATGCAGCCGTATTGGAAAGATACATATAATCTGAAATCGGAAGATTTCCCGATGGCCACAAATGCATTTAGCAATGCTGTCAGCCTGCCGCTATACACCAAGATGACAGAAGCGGATCAGCTTCGTGTGATAAAGGCCATTCGCGAGATTCTATGTGGTTAGGGAAGAGACAGTTTGATTTCATCCTCGCGTTGATTGGACTTTTGGTCCTGTCACCGCTTTTCTTGGTAGTTGCAGCGTGGATAAAATTTGATTCTAAAGGTCCCGTATTTTTTCGCCAGGTACGGGTTGGTCTCAAAGGTAAAACTTTTCGTATTCACAAATTTAGAACAATGAGTACTGATGCGGAGAAAATTGGTCCTCAGTTGACTATAGGTAAAGATTCTCGTGTTACTTTATCAGGTCAATTCTTGAGGCGATATAAACTAGATGAACTTCCACAATTGCTTGATGTGCTGCAAGGGAAGATGAGTTTTGTAGGCCCGCGCCCAGAGGTGCCGCGTTATGTTGAAAAGTATCCTGAAGCACTGAAGGACAAAGCACTTTCGGTTCGACCGGGGATCACCGATTGGGCGTCGTTAGAATTCAAGGACGAGAATGAGATCTTAGGTCAATCGGAAGATCCAGAGCGAGACTATGTTGAGAAGATCATTCCAATCAAATTGAAGTACCATCTTCAGTATATTGAGAACGCGTCAATGAGCCAAGATTTAGAGTTGATATTCCGCACCCTTAAGGAGATATTTATTTCTCGTTAAGGTGCTTTGATGTTTCAAAAGATCGCTAGTTGGCCGCGTAAATTTAAAATTTTTCTGATGCTTTTTTGCGATGTGGTTCTTCTCCCATTAGCATTGTGGTCTGCGGTTGCATTGCGTATTGGGACCTTAACTCCAGATGTTTCTACTTATCTTTGGTTGTTTCTTGTTGTTCCCTTTGTAACCGTCCCCATTTTCATAAAGATTGGTTTGTATCGAGCCGTTATTCGTTATCTAGATGATAAAATCATTTATACAGTCATTTATGGAGTAACTCTTTCAGTGTTATTGCTCATGGCCGTTGTAGTAATGGGGAGAGCTGTTGCTTTGCCTCGCTCATCCATTATTATTTATTGGGTTATTGCAGTTGCGTATATAGCCTCCAGTAGATTTATCGCACGTGGTTTAATGCGTAGTCTTGAGCGTATCGAGGATCGTCGACAACCTGTAGCGATTTATGGTGCGGGTCGCGCTGGAATGCAAACGGCGATAGCATTGTTGTCGGGGCCCGAGTTTAGACCTGTGGCATTTTTTGATGATAGCAAAGAGCTTCAAGGACGAAATGTCGCCGGAATTCGAGTATTTGATCCTTCGGAAGCTTTAGAAGTGATGGACGCCAAAAACTGTCGTCAGTTGTTAATTGCAATGCCATCTGCGACTAGATCCCGCCGTAAGGAAATTATCCAAAAGTTTGAAGGCAAAGATATCATTTTAAAAACATTGCCTGGAATGGGTGAGCTTGTTGATGGGCGAGTCCGAATTGAAGATATCCGTGAAGTGGGAGTCGAGGATCTTCTGGGTCGCGATCCAGTTCCGCCATATCCTGATCTTATAAGTAGCTGCATATCAGGAAGATCAGTTTTAGTTACTGGAGCTGGCGGTTCCATTGGTTCTGAGTTATGCCGTCAAATTGTACAAAATTCCCCTCGAAAATTAATTTTATTCGAGCGAAGTGAGTACGCACTATATAAAATTGAGCAAGAGCTCAGACGTCATTATTCCTACTTGGAAATTCACACAGTTTTGGGTGATGTTCTTAATCAAGAGCAAATTTCTAATACAATTGAAAAATTTGGTGTACATACTGTGTACCATGCGGCTGCCTATAAGCATGTGCCTTTAGTTGAAAGTAATATTGTTGCTGGGGTCATGAATAATGTCTTTGGTACTTGGAATGTCGCTAATGCAAGCATTAGGAATAATGTTGAGAATTTTGTACTGATTTCTACAGATAAAGCAGTTCGTCCGACTAATATAATGGGTGCAACTAAGCGTCTTTCTGAACTTATTCTGCAGGCTTTGGCTAAAGGTGAAGCGGGCAATACGCGTTTTACAATGGTGCGCTTCGGAAATGTGCTCGCGTCTTCGGGATCCGTCGTTCCGTTGTTTCGTGAACAAATTCGTGGAGGTGGTCCCATAACGGTAACACATCCGAATGTAACTCGATATTTCATGACAATTCCTGAGGCTGCACAGTTGGTTTTGCAGGCCGGGGCAATGGGCAAAGGGGGAGATGTCTTTGTCTTGGACATGGGTGAGCCTGTAAAAATTGTGGATCTCGCAAAGAAAATGATTAAGCTGAGTGGTTTGGAGTTGAGAGATCCGAGCACTGGAATTGGTGATATCTCTATAGAATTTATTGGGCTTCGTCCGGGTGAAAAATTGTACGAAGAACTTTTGATTGGTGATAACGTTGAGCGTACTCATCATCCGCGAATTATGAGAGCAGTAGAGGGAATGATTGAACCTGAAATACTGTTTCCCTCCCTCGAGCAAATGAGAAGGGCTTGCTGCGTTGAATATACTGATGACGTCAGAGAAATTCTGAAAAATCTTGTTCAAGAGTTTCAACCAGCCAATCATTAAGAGTATTTGTCATGGATTACTATGAGTTGTTTTCCGAACATTTGTATCTCAAAGTAAATTCCATCGGTGCCGAGATTAAGGAACTTAAAACAAGGCGTTCGCCACACAATTGGATTTGGCCGTCCAAAGAACCGTGGAGTAGAAGCGCACCAGTTTTGTTTCCAATCGTGGGTAAATTAAAGAATAACGAATATATATTTGGCGGACGGACCCTTAATCTAAATCAACATGGATTTGCTCGCGATTCTCAGTTCGAAGCTGTGAGAAAAAGTGACAGCAGTATTTTGTTGAAGCTTCAGCAGACAACAAAGACCTTGAATAATTATCCTTTCTATTTTGATTTATACGTACAATACAATTTAGATTGTGAACGTCTTATTGTATCATTTGAGGTAAAGAATCGCGGGGAGGGGTGCCTATTCTTCAACCTTGGTTGGCATCCAGCATTTGTTTTTCCCAATCAGTCTTCGGCTACATTGAAACTATGCGCAGAACCTTTGTTGAAAGAATATTGTCTATTAGAGGATGGATTGGTAAAGCATGATTTCCTTTATTCCAATGTTTCTGGTGGAGATATTCTTTTAACTTCAGATATTTTTTCAAGAGATGCATTGGTTTTTTTGAACAACGACTTAACTCGAGTTAAATTAAAAAATGAAATTGGAAATGAATTGGAGATGAGATGTTCATCACCGCATTTTGGGTTATGGACTAAAGATATTACGAAGTTCATTTGTATTGAACCATGGTGGGGATATGCTGATTCTCCGAATGTTAATGGACTTCTTGAGAACAAGCCTGGAATACAATGCCTTTCTCAAGACAACTCTTGGCTTACGGAGATAGAAGTATCGATTAAAGAGATTTAAATTTTTAAAACCTCACCCTAACCCCAATCCCAACATCCAAATCAACATCCGTCTTTGGTACTAAATCCATCGCCAAAGACACCTCACCAAAAATCTCAACATTGGGATTATGAAAATTATAAAGAAGCCCTAGGGGAGCACGAGGCCCCAAAGCAATCTCACCATCGTGCTTACCGCCGTTGATGCTAATTAACCGAACGCCAAGACCATAATACAATTCAATCGGTCCCTCTGATGTCGCAAAAGAGCGCGCCCGATCCCAAAGATAAGTCGCATGCACATGCAAGCCTTCGTAGTGCCCCGTCGAATAAGCGAGAGCACCTTCGAGCGAGTGCTGACCATCCATGCCCAATCTTCCAGAGATACCCGTGGGATCACCAATGACAGCTCCCAGGGCGGCCTCAGCGTGAGCGTGTTGAATTCCAAGAAGAGAAAGTAACAATATGAATATCAAGAAAAGCTTCGTCATGAAGTTCCTCCGCTGTTTGATTATGCCAAGGCTTATTATGGATGCCAGATTTTCTTGTTGGCATGTTTCAAACCGAGTTCTGTTGTCGAAAGCTTAGTCAAAATACACAAGATTGCTGTTGGAAAGTAAACCATATAGGTGTGCAAAAGCCTGATGACTAGCAGAAAGAAAAGTCCTTCAGTTAAAGTTCTAGAAAAAAGCAACATCTTAATGATATTGAAAAGGGAAGAAAGTCTGTCAGTCCAGAGCGTGCAGCCCGATTTGCGCAAATTCTTGGATTTGCGGAAGACAGATTTATTCAACTAGCTCTTCAAGATCAATTAACTCAAGCATGTTTGAATTATAAAGTTCATGTGTCATAAAGAAACTGAGTACGTACTTTGTAATTGACGTACGTACGATTGTGAGTTATAACGATTATATGAAGACAACAGCTTCTCAGCTTAGGGCTAACCTATATAAGTTATTGGATCAGGTTTTGGAGACTAAGGAGCCCATTGAGATTGAACGCAATGGGCAAATTATTAAAATTGTTCCTCCTGGTTATGCGGAACCTAAACCTTATAAGCCTAAGAACAAGTTTTCCCAGTTAAAAGACAGGAAATCGTTTTATAAGTGTGATCCAGAGGACTTATTTCAGAACGATTGGCTTAAGGATTGGAAGCCATGAAGCTTCATTTGGATACGCACGTAGTGGTGTGGCTCTACGCGGGAGAGTTAAGAAAGTTTTCTAAGACTCTTATGGATAAGATGCAAAAGGCTGATTTGTTTATCAGTCCTCCTGTTTTGTATGAGTTATCTATGCTTTATCAGATTGGCAAGACGCGTGATTCTGAGGATAAAGTTTTGACTGCTTTATCGAAGGAAATTGATTTGCAAGTAGACAATATTGATAGTCGTAAGCTATTTGAAAAAGCATGCGACTTTACTTGGACTAGAGATCCTTTTGATCGCATGATTGTCGCTAGTGCAGAGGTCGCGCAGGTTCAATTGGTTTCTAGAGATCTCCATATACACGATCATTTTAAAAGGGCTCTTTGGTAGTTACCTCTGCTTAATAATCAATTCTTTATACCCCGTATGCCCATCCTGCTCACGGGTGAACGTCAAATCCTGATTCTCCAACAACATCACCTCAGCCGTTGTGTGAATCTCAGACCCATCCATCAAGTGGCCACCAATCACGGCACCTTCAAAGTTCGCAACAGAGATATGCAAATGCACACCACCGGTGCCTACGGTGCCAGTTAAAGAAACAATCTCAAACGGTCCTTGAAATTCGACGACGTCTTTGCCTCCCGACAGGCGAATGTGGGCTTTTGTTAGGCTCCCAACGGAGCTCACGACGCACGCCGCGTGGAGGTGATGCAATTGGCAATAATAAAGGAGCTCTTTTTTGAGGTCTTGTCCCGGTCTCAAACGGAAACAGTGGCTTGTCACAGAGCTAGTATAGACAGAAATCGAACACAGTTTGCTTTGCTCCTCTGACAGAGAGGAGTATCATAGATGAACGGCCACCTCTCACCAGAATGGGCACATTTATGAAAGTATATTCTGATATCACGAAGACGATTGGTCAAACCCCCTTGGTTGAAATGCAAAGAATCGGGAAGGGGCTGCCAGGAAAGTTACTTCTTAAGCTTGAATTTTTTAATCCGTTAGCTTCCGTCAAAGACCGCATCGGACTTGCGATGATCGAAGACGCTGAGCGCACAGGCAAACTAAAACCCGGAATGCAAATCATCGAACCTACGAGTGGCAACACGGGGATCGCGCTAGCATTCGTGGCCGCAGCAAAAGGTTATCAAATCACTCTGACAATGCCAGAGACAATGTCGCAAGAGCGCAGAACTTTGCTCTTAATGTTGGGAGCAAAAATCATTCTGACTCCGGGACCTCTTGGAATGAAAGGTGCTATCGCAAAAGCCATGGAGCTGATGGATAAAACTCCGAATGCATGGATGGCAGGGCAATTCGACAATGCTGCTAATCCCGCAATTCATAAAGAAACCACAGCAATGGAAATTTGGAACGACACTGACGGCAAAGTGGACATGGTCATTAGTGGCGTCGGTACTTCAGGAACCATCACAGGTGTTGGACAATTCCTAAAAGCGAAAAAACCAAGCGTAAAAATGATCGCAGTTGAGCCAACAGAAAGCCCTGTGCTCTCAGGAGGAAAACCAGGTCCCCACAAAATTCAAGGGCTCGGTGCGGGATTTATTCCAAGTGTGATGGATCGCTCCGTTGTTGATGGAGTGGAGCAAGTTTCTTCAGAAGAGTCGATGAAGATGGCCCGTGAGGTGATTAAAACCGAAGGCATTCCCGTCGGAATTTCTTCAGGCGCCGCGATTACCGCGGGGCTAAGACAAGCTTCGAGAGAAGAAAATCGCGGCAAGTGGATCGTTGTGATTATTCCAAGCACAACCGAACGTTATCTTTCAACGTTGCTCGCGGAACAAGAGCGCCAGGAAGCGCAAGGTTTGCAAGTAGCCACAGTGGATGAAAACTATCTAAGCAAGGTGAAATAAGAAAAATGGTTCCTTATATCGTACCAGCGAAAGAAAAAGTCTTACTCAAGATCGGCGAGAGCGAGCTTATCACTCCCTCTGTCGCTCCGTCGGAGTTTGATATCTTCGTTTGGAATGTCTATAAGGGACAAAAAGCCCATATCTTTGAAAATGACTTTAGACGACTCGGAGAAGGAAAAGACTTTATCCTTCTTCAAGAGGCGATCTTAGATCAACGCATGCCCAAACTTTGGAAAGAGAACTTCTCTTCTTACGAATGGCATTTGGCGCAGAGTTTTCACTATAAAAAAGATCTCACAAGCACAGGTGTGGCAATTGGTTCTAAACTTCGTCCCGAAGCTGTGGATTTTATTCGCGCCAAAACCAGAGAGTTCTTTTGGCTAACACCGAAGCTCACACTTTTTAACGAATATGATTTCGCAGGCACGAAAGCTTTATTCGTGTGCACGCACGTCTTGAACTTCGTGACGTTGGGAGCATTCACAAACTCCCTCTACGAAATTGCAGAGAAAATTTCCGAATTCAAAGGTCCTATCGTTTTAGCTGGAGATTTCAATACTTGGAATTTCAAACGCTACATGATCATGAAAAGTATTTTTAGAGATTTAAACTTAGAACACTTAGATCTCGATGACGACGGCCGTGTTCTTAAGCTCGATCATGTCTTCGTAAGAGGATTTGACGTAGTTAAGGCCCGAGTGCATCACACAGTCGTAAGCTCAGACCATTTTCCATTAGAGATTCGTCTTAAGCTTACTTAGCAGAGTTTGAAAGTTCCCGCGCCCACTTCCAAAGCTGGTCAGGCGACAATCCCGGAGTGCCTTCCAGTTTCCAGTAACTTTTCGGCCAGACTTGTTTGTTAAACCTCATCGGATGCGTCGGAACTCCCAAGAGTTTTCCAATCAGTTCCGTGCAGTAAAATGCATCGTCACTCCACGAATACCAAAAATCAAAAGGACGACCCATGTAAGGTTTTACTTGGGACAAATGCACATCCATCGGGATCTCAACAATATCAGCGACAACACCACGGTGTTGCAGGTCTTCCCAAGAAACAATCGCGACACCTTCGCCGGGATAAGCATTGAGCCACTTATCACCAATCTCATCAAATTGAATCGCTGTGTGAGAAAATCTTCCGCCAGGTTCGTATTGCACAAGCTCACCATTGCGATCATAAAGTTCTAAAAAAGCGATGCGCGATTTTGCAAAAGCCGGGGAGCTTAAAAAGATAAAAAGAAGCGCAAAAGAAAGCCATGTTTTCATACCCATGGCATACTTTTAAAGGTCTATGAAGGCAAGAAATAGCGCCGGGTTATTTTTTAGAAGCTCTGTGCGTAAGCCAAAGGGTAGGAGATTTTACAAGAGTCACAAGTTCTCCTCCTAAAGCCGCACCAAAAAGCCACAAAAGGCCCGCTTCAAAAGTCACTTCATGGCTGACAAGAGCTAAGCCACCCAAAGAGACTAAAGCCAGCGTTGAGATGCTCAAAACGCGGGAACGCAAAATCATCAACCATTCATCACGTTTTAAAATCACACGCGCCATTAAGAATGAAATCGAAAGATAAAGAGCACCACAGAAGACGTTACAGAATTGAGGACTGATCTTCATAAAGTAATGCATCAATCCGCCGCCATCAAAAAAGAGCTGCACACCAAACTGCGAACAGCTCATCAAAGTTACGAGTGAACCCAGCAAATGTGCAAAACCCAACTTCGTCGCCACAGTCCACGCAGAAGGAAGTTCTCTCTGTAATTGCTCATGAATCTTAGAAAGAACAAAAGAGGAGCCAGCAATGTCTGCCGGATCATTCACAAAAGACTCAAAATCTTTTTTAATGTCTTTCATATAGTCTCCTAGTTCTTTCCAAGGCCACGTAACACACGCAAACTACGACTCACGATTTGACGAATATTGCTTTCGGACTCTTTCAAAATTTCCGCAATTTCGTTGTACTCCAGCTCATCCAAATAACGAAGCTTCATCACTTCTTGCTCGCGGGGTTTAAGCCCATTAAGCAAGGCCTGAGCTTCATCCTTCGTCTCTAATATAGGAGCGGCTCCGTCAGTTTGTGACAAAGAATCATCCCACTCGGCAAAATCCTTAATTTCGCGGTTTCTATAGTCTTTCAGCTCACTGCGCGTGATGACGTAGATCCAGGCTAAGGCCGAATGGCGAGGGTCATAGAGATGCTTTTTGCGGTGAAGCTGCATAAATACAATCTGCAATAAATCTTCCGCGCGCTCCGTCGGAAGACCGCGACGGTGGGCGTAGCTTAGAATACGACCAGACTGTCTCAAATAAAGATGGTCCAAGGCCTTATATTCGCCCTCGGACAATTTAATGAGTAACTCTTCGTCTGTTAGATCCTGCAGATTTTTTTTCATCCGTTTGTCACAACCAAGTTGGCTTCATCCTAATGATAGTTAAAGGCGCGCACAACAAGGAAATGAGAATATGAATAAATTGATACTTGGAATTTTAGTACTTATATGTGGTGCCGTCACAGCCAATGCACATCCGGTTTCTTTTCAAGGAGCCGTGTCACTCATGTCTTATAATAAAGAAAAAGAGAACGAGCTTTTACTGACGTACTCTTTTGATCGTCAGTGGGCTGTGGGTCTTAACTATTTCAAAATGGAGAATTTTGAATTCACAATTCCGCGAATCAACTTTCTTGCGAAACGTTGGAACAACGATGACTCGCAGGGAAATATTTATTTAAGCGCCGGCTACGGAAGTGACAGATCTTATGACGAAATCAAAGGTGTCGCTCTAGGCTCCGTCGAAGCCGATTGGGAATCTCGCAAGTACTATACATCCATTCAGTATAATAAATTTTTTCGACAGGACTCTGATAAAGCAGATCGCACAGATTATGAACACATTAAAGGACGACTCGGCGTCGCCCCTTACTTGGCAGAGTTTAGTGAACTCAACACATGGCTCATTGTTCAATTCGACAAAGAAAATGACAAGGCTATTGAGACAACTCAATTCATTCGCATGTTCTATAAAAACGCAATGATCGAACTTGGCGCCACTATAGGCGGAGGCTGGGCTTTTAATTATATGGTGCACTTTTAAGCGACGGCAGTCGGCAGAGTGGAGCGCGGCACGCGCGGGAACTGAAGCATTATAAGGAGTAACTATGAAAAAAATCATTCTCTCTCTAACAATCCTCTTCGCAACAACAACGTCTTTCGCTGCGGAAGTTGAAACCGTCGGAGTCAAAGGAATGGTTTGCTCTTTTTGCGCTCAAGGTATTACGAAAAAATTTAAAGAGCAGCCCGAAGTTGCAAACGTGGATGTGAGCCTTGAAAACAAATTCGTAAAGCTCACATACAAAGACGGGCAGAAGATGACTCACGAAAAAATCCAAACTCTTTTAAAAGAGGCAGGATATGAAGCTAGCTTCAACAAATAAGTTCTTTACGTTTCTCACGCTGTTTAGTTCGACGGGCACGCTGATCTGTTGTGCTCTACCAGCTTTACTCGTAAGCCTGGGCATGGGCGCTGTCCTTGCGGGCCTTGCCGGAAATGTTCCGGGGCTTATATGGGTTTCCGAGAATAAGCTCACAGTTTTTGTGTTCGCCGGAATCATGTTGTCATTCAACGGTTTTCTTCTTTGGAGAAACCGCAACGCTCCGTGTCCCGTTGACCCGAAGCTCAGAGATGCCTGCATTTCAGGCAGAAAGTTCTCTTCTCGCGTCTATATTCTATCAGTTCTTGTTTTCCTCACCGGATTTTTCTTCGCGTTTATCGCTCCAAAGATCTTTTAATGCGGCGCACTTCGATTGAAGTGCCTCGTACTCCAGATTGACTAATTGCAATGAAGACAGGTATCTCTAAGCCTTCGTAATTTAAACGAGAAATCAAACATGGAGTGCAACAATGTTTAGTGAATCTTTGCTAATTTCTCCGGCGATTGCTGGGGTGGTTGGTTTGGTCGTTGCCCTGGCTTTGTACCTTCGCGTGAAGGCGCAACCATCTGGTAACGAGACAATGAATCGCATCGCGGGCTACGTTCGTGAAGGCGCAATGGCTTTCCTTGTGCGTGAGTACAAGGTTTTGACTGTCTACGCAATCGTCGTAGGCTTGGCTCTTTGGTACGCTCTAGGCGGAATCGCAGCGGGATCTTTCATCCTTGGCGCATTCTTGTCTTTGCTAGCGGGCTTCTTCGGTATGAAAGCCGCTACATATGCAAACGTTCGTACATCTCAAGCAGCAACGACTGGTTCTAAAGCAGCGGCTTTGCTTGTCGCTCTTGATGGTGGAGCTGTGATGGGTTTGTCCGTTGCAGGTCTTGGCTTGATCGGTCTTGGCGCACTTTACATGTGTTTCAAAGGCACTGAGCACGTTGGAACTATTCTTCACTCTTTCGCAGTGGGCGCTTCTTCTATCGCTCTTTTCGCTCGTATCGGTGGTGGTATCTATACTAAAGCCGCTGACGTTGGTGCGGATATCGCGGGTAAGGTTGTAGAGAACATTCCTGAAGACGATCCTCGTAACCCAGGCGTTATCGCAGATAACGTGGGTGATAACGTTGGTGACGTTGCAGGTATGGGTGCTGACATTTATGAATCGATGGTTGCAGCGATCGTTTCTGCAATGGCGATTGCTTTGACAATCCCAGCAGAAAAATTGACGTCACTAGTAACTGGTGGAGACGCAGAAGCAGCTCGCACAGCGGGTGTGACTTTGCCATTGTTGCTTTCAACTTTGGGTCTTGTGATCTCTATCATCGTGATCTTCGCAGCGCGCGTTTTCAAAAATGGAAAACCTGCGACAGTTCTTCGTAACGCTTTGATCGTTCCACCGATTCTTTTGACAATCGCGTCTTTCATCGTGATGCCAATGTTCGGTATCAGCCAATCTGTGACTGTTGCTTTGGCAGCGGGTGCATTTGGTGGAGCTTTGATCGGTCTTATCACTGAGTACTACACAGCGGCTCGTCCAATCCGTCTTGTTGCTGAAGCAGCATTGACTGGTGCGGGTACTGGTGTGATCCGTGGTTTGGCGGTAGGTATGGAATCAACTGCAATCCCAATGTTGATCGTTGTTGGTGCAGCTTACATCGCGGACCACGCTTTGGGTCTTTACGGTATCGCTATCGCAGCCGTTGGTATGTTGGCAGGTACTGCAGTTGTTATGACTGTAGATGCTTACGGCCCTATTGCTGACAACGCGGGTGGTATCTCTGAGATGTCGGGTCTTGGTAAAAACGTTCGTGACATCACTGACGAACTAGATGCCGTTGGTAACACAACAGCAGCTATCGGTAAGGGTTTCGCGATCGGTTCTGCGATCTTGACAGTTCTTGCTCTATTCTCTGCATTCAACATGGAAGTAAACCACGTTCGTACGCAAGCAGGTTTGGCAGCAATGTCTTTGGATCTTACTTCTTCTGGCGTTTTGATCGGTATCTTGATCGGTTCAATCCTTCCGTTCCTAGTTGGTTCAACAACTATGACTGCGGTTGGTAAAGCAGCTCAAAAAATCGTTGTTGAAATCGCTCGTCAATTCAAAGAAATC
>NZ_CAMLDV010000066.1 GCF_946478835.1 uncultured Bdellovibrio sp.
GCCTTTGCTTTTTAAAGCACGACTTAAAGAGCGACGAACTAGAGCTTCATCATCAACGATCAGAATTTTCAAAACTTACTCCGGACGCTTTTGTGGGAGCACGATGGTGAAACAACTGCCATGAGGTTCCACGTTACGAAACTGGATGGTGCCCCCGAATTTTTCAATGATGGACTTAGACATACTTAACCCAAGACCTGTCCCGTGTCCTTCTTTTTTTGTCGTAAAGAAAGGTTCAAAGATGCGTCGTTGAATCTCAAGCGGAATGCCCGGCCCTGTGTCTTCAATCTCAATCAAAACTTTTCCTGATTCCGCTTTTGTCACGACACGCAAACGACCTGGGTCTTTCATTGCCTGACAAGCGTTGTTAATCAGATTAAATACAACCTGTTGTAATAGATGCGGCTCAACGAAGACACTGCTGCCTAAAGTTTCTAAATCGACTTCCAAACGATGCAGACGCAAAGCCGACTTCAACATCGGCAAAGTTCTTTCGATGACTTCATCAACGCTGATATATTCTGACGGCTGATCTTCGCCTTTCGAAAAATCGAGGAGATTTTTAATAATTCTCTGCGAACGTGCCGTGGCTTTTTCAATCTCTAAAAGATCGGCGTGCAGATTTCCCTCTTTCGGAGACTCCTGCAAAAGAACTTGTGTCAAAGAGCGAAGGCCCGTCAGAGGATTATTCAATTCGTGGGCGATATTTCCCGCAAGCATACCGATGGCGCCCATTTTTTCACTTTGAAGCATTTGCAGATAAAGCTCGCGAGACTGCGTGATATCCACATACTGATTCACAACATTTGTCGGACGACTGCCGTGATCCAGCAAAACCGGATAGCTGTGCACTTGATATACCCGTCCGTCGACTTGAATTTGCCCTGCCTGCGGGCGACCGTCTTTCAATGCTTGCGGCACCGGGCATCCCTCGCAAGCTGATTTTTTATGCGCAAAACTTTCGTAACACTTATGTTGCAAAAACTTATCCGTGAATTTGCGGTTCGCGCGCACGACGTTGTATTCCACGTCGACGATCGCAATAGGATCGCGCATCCCATCGAAGGTTTTTTCCCAACGATAAGAGAAACTTGAAAGCTGATTTTCTAAAAGCACGCGGTCCAAAGCCATGCTGAGCGGACGCATACGGTCTGCCATAAAATCAACAAATGGCCCCATCTCTTTATCTGAAAGAGAGTTTTCAACACACAAAATGGCTTCACCTTCACCACCCACAAAGTGACTGGTCAGACGAAGCTCCATCGGAACAACATAAGCTTTAATAAATGGACGACCGAAATGATTGGCGAAGTATCTGACAAGTTCCGCACTGGGAACCTGCGCTGTTTTCGGAAACTCGAAATGATTCATCGTTTCGGTTTGCGTAAAATGACCCAACTGAAAACTCAAAAAGAAAGTTTTTCCACCACCCAAGCGGTACGCCAGGATCGGATCACCCATTTTATGAAATTTGCGCAGCTCTTTTCTTAAAATTCCTAAGATGTCTTCAAAGGACGTCTGTGTTGCAAGATCTTTAATAAAACGAATGAGCTGTCTTTCGCGATTGAGCTTTTCACTTTCTTCACGGTGAGACATTTCGATGTACTGAGTGCGCTCTTCCACCATGCCCTCAAGAGAGTTGGTCAAAGCTTCGAGCTGTTTGTTTTGATAAGAAGATTCTCTTAAGAGCAATGAACGAGACAAGTACGTGGAATGCTTTTGCAAAGCATTTTCAAGCTGTGTCCATACTTCTCTTTCGCTCAGAGGCCAGCGCATAAATCGAAATACTTGCGCTTTATTGATGCCTTCACGCACTTCTTGTTCGGTGAGATCGGCGGCAATTAAAATTCGAGGAGCCATAGGTTGATACAAACGAGCTTGGACTAAAAACTCCAGACCTTCACCAGCACCAATATCCTGGACTAAGATCGAGGAAAACTTTCTGGTTTTTAAAAGCAAAAGGGCCTCTTCGCACGAGGCCCTAAAAATAATCTCCACTTCCCGCTTTTGAAACGGGAAGAAATGCGGAAGTCTAATTGGCGATACGTTTCCGACCCATAGAATGGGATCCAGTTTGTTCGGAATCGATATGAGACCCTGCGTATTCCCCATGAAGTGACTTCTCCAACACCCGCAAATGATCTAACCACATTTGCAGAACATTGTTCAAATCATACTCTAGGACATCCGCTAAAAGAACAAAATCCTTATTTTCCAAGGCGCGCAAAGCCTCAGTCACAGTTTTCTTACTCTCTTCTTCGGCCTTGAGCCAGTTCACTGGACTAGCGACCAAGAATTGATCGCCCATGGTGGCCTTGATCGTCATTGTGCTGTCGATAAGGAACTCACAGTTTTGTACAAGATCGTGAATCGGTTTTAAAAGACCGCTCAAGCCTTGAGCGCGCATTCTTTGCGCCAAATGCTCGGTGCTCTCGATCAGCTCCGGCAAGGCTTCGATCCAACCTTTTAAAACAATAGCAGTTATGTCACGGCTGTTTTCCGTAAGGTATTCCAGCGTTTCAATTTCTGCCAAGGTCACTGTCGAAAAACGAGCTTCGTCGGATTCGGCGATTTCCAAACCATTGATGACGTAACGACACACCACTTGGTTTGTTGAACGCAAATCCTGTTCGATATCACTGAACACACGGCCCAATGCTACGTTCTCTTTATAAAAATTGCGAAGTTCCTGACCTGAAACTTTAAAGCGTTCCATCGACACCCTCTTCTTCCTGCATAAGAGCTTCGTGAGGAATGTAGGCTTCCAAGTGGCGAGCCCAACGATCATGAACATTCAAAGCAGCGGTACAGATTTCCTCTAAAGTTCCTGGACCAATGCGGACCTTCTCCGCTTGATACCAGCCAATAAGAGGACTCAATTCAGGCACCATCTGGCTAATATTTTGAATAACTTCTTCCGCACGATCCAATAAAGGCCCAATAATTTGCAAACCTTTCTCAGGAACCAGCGCGATTTGCTCCATTGCAAAGGCATTGATGTCCTGAAGCTGGATTGCTCCTTGAATAATTTCCATTCTTTCTGCCATGGGATAAGCGCCACCCAAATAAAGAGCCTGCACTAGGTCCCACTGAAAACGCTCAAGAACCGTGTCCGGTCTTTCATAGCTGACAAGCCCACCCTTACGGTTAATAAGCTCGGGAGCCACCTGACCTTCAAGCAACATAGCTAAGATTTCACCCAGACGCTCAGGAACCAATTTTGTTTCATCTTCAATACGATATATAAAACCAAGCGTGGCTTTCGGTCCCGTCTCCCAGAAATTCACATTTCCGATACTCAAATTGAACGTCGGAGTATCCGTCAATGAAGCCATGTGAATCGGAGCACTATCACAACCAACTAGAATTTCTGCCTCTTGGATCACAGAGAAGAGTTCAGAAATTTTCGTTTGCCCCACAAGATTGACGAAGTGTGCATCCGGAGCTGCATTTTGAATTTCATTTGCCAACGCGATTTCGTTGGGAGCACCAATCAAAACTACCGGCAAACCTTGATAGCGTTTTGCAAAATAATTAATGGCACGTCCCCAGGCTTGCGGAGTTAAAGACTTGTGCTTTTCACTGGCACCGACATGCACCGCCATATAACAATCCGGCAAAGAGATCGCCGTATTGCCAAGCTGAGGCGCCGCCCAATCTTCTTCGGTGTATTGCAGATCTAACATCGAAGCAAAGACATCCGACAAATGCACGCGGTTGGCTTTACCAATTCCGACTTGAGCATAAAAATAAGAACTCACTTCATCGGACAAACATAAAGTGCCGTCGTTGTAGCGAGAATATCCTGTCACTGTCGTGTGAAGGTGACTGATCGCGTGAGTCAGATAACTTGATACCGGAGAAAAAGTAAAATTAATGATGTGATCATAGTTTTCTGCACGCAGATCTTCGATAACACCATTCAATCTTTCTAAAGACGTATCGATATCAGCGTCTTCTTGCACAAGAGGCGCTAAGATCGTGCTCACCGGCAACGACTTATGACAGTCAATAGCCGTCAACCCTTCGACAGCGCCTTCAAAACGAGGACGTGTCAGGAAATGAATCTCTGCATTCGGATGCGTGCGGCGAAGAGCGCGCAACGCAGGCCAAGTCATGTAAATATCGCCAAGTCTAGCGAGTTGTATTACTAGAATTTTCATTCTTCACTTGTTCCTTTACGAGTTCTTTTAAAAGCTGCACTCTCTCGGCTTCTTGATTATAGCTCTGCGTCTTCAAGATTTCGTTGTACGCTTTTTCCAGCCTCTTCAAAGCCACTGATAGGTAATTGTCCAATTCCTTTTGCATAGTAAGCTCCTTCCGTGGAGAGTGTTTGCAAATGATGAGTGAAATTTTCACGAATCGTTAGTAACTCTTCAACCTCTTGCAAAGCTGCATGAACACGGTCATAGATTTGCACCGGTTGACTAAAACGAGAGAGCAAGGCTTCCACAAAAGCTTGGAAGTAACCAGCGTCGTCCATTTTAGATTTGAGAATATCTTGGGCACAAAGAATCATTTCGGCAATGTCTGAGGACTGAAAGGTCCTGTGTGTTGCCAAAACTTCACGAGCTGGCAAAGCCGCTGTGGCTTTTGCTAACCATGAACGGTACAACGACGTCTTTGCGTTCCAAACTGCCGAGTTTTCCCGCAAAGAGTTGATTGACACTTTTTCTAGAAGATTTGCAGCAGCTCCGCTGTAAAACGGCTCTACCGCGCTGTTGTTTTTATCTAAGAAGAGACTCCAAACCGCTCTTTCCATTTGATGATGCAAATTGCGTTCAGCGATTTTTTCACCGCTCAACTGATCCCAAACAGCCCCAAAGACTTGTTCAACAGTGACGTCATCAGCACAGATATGACTGCTTTGTGAACAATCCTGTGAGTGATTGCAAGGAGCGCACGGTGCTGCTGTCTTTAGAACAACAGACTGTGTTGAATAGGCCGCCGTTTTTGTTGGATCACTGCTACCAATAGCGATTTCTACAATCGGAGTCCCCGCTTGCGCCGCCATGTGTTTGATGCTTGTGTCGCCGGTGACAAGCAACGCTGCATTTTGCAAATGTTTGCGTGCTTCAAAAAGATCACAGATCAAAAGATCTTTTTCAGAGAAAACTTTCAGCAAAGAATCTCTTTCAAATGAAGCTCCTAAAACCAGAACCTCATAATCCACCAATGAAATTTCAATCGTGCGTTTGAGCTGGAAAAACTTTTCTAAGCCCCAGTTCTTTTTCTTATCACTGGTAAGGCATTGCAGAAGAACCAATTTAGATCGGCGGGTTGCAGCGCCGGAGCCTTGAGACACTATGGCTGAAGCAGGACCCACCGGAATATCAAAAGCATTTCCCAAAAGTTCAACGTAATGAAATAAAGATTTTTGATTTCCCGAAAAACGATCGTTGAAATAACGAATCCAACGATTTGAAAGTCCTTTAAAGCGTCCGTCCTCTTGGTAAAGGCCGCGCTTATCGGCGATATTCAAAGCACCGATCAGATAAGCACTCAGCTTATTGTGAGTGAGGTTGATCGCCGTGTCGTAAGCTTCTTGATTCAGTCCCTGCACCAAGTTTTCCACTTGCGTGTAAGACCACAGAATATTGTAAGAAGCCTCTCCCATTCCTTTTTGCAAAGCCTCACGGTCAAAGAAGATGTACTTATCTACGACGCCTTCCAAGATACGCTCGACATTGGCAAATTGACGATTGAGCAATAGATGAATTTCCGCTTGCGGATTTTTTTCACGAAGGCCCTTTAGTAAAGGAACCTGCTGAATAATATCACCCAATCTTAGCAATGAGACGGCAAGAATTTTCATTATTTCACCAATTCCCCGAGAACGCGGAAAATTTGTTTTTTATTTTCTGGCATCACCGACGCTTCTACGACAGGCAAAACATCTTTAATAGAAAGCATTTTGTTCTGCTGAAGATACAAAGCCTTCATATTGATACCGAACTCTTCAAAGTGGTATTTGACCGACTCTGTCGTACGTCCCGTAAGGTGAGCGAAAATTTCCGAGAAGAAGTTCACTTGCTCTCCCCAGCATTCACGGAATGAAAGAACGTAAGATCTTTGTTCTAATACTTCCAGGAAAAGATCTGTTTTAAAGATATCTTGTCCTTGTTGCACAATGACGACTTCAACACGGTCGGAAAGTTCCGGAAATTGCGAACGGAAAACAGGAAGCAAGGATTCTCTGGACTCCACGACTGTGATTTTAAGATTTGGATCTACATCAGCCAAAGCGGCAATATGAAATCCAGAACCTAATCCCACCACAACAACGTTGGAAGTCGGAACGACTCCCAAAGAGTAAACCCATTTCAATCCTTCTCCGCGCGGATCACGCAAAGAAGCCAAAGATTGCCCTGCTTCAAAAGCAATTAAAGACGATTCATGATTTTCAGAAAAAGTGATCATCGACATAAATTAAGCAGCCTTTTGTGATTGAAGGATTTTCTTTTTGAGATTACGAACTTCAGTGTGATTTGGATTCCACAAAAGAACTCTTTCCATTTCAAGAAGAGCTTTATCGACTTGTCCCGCTGTACAGAACAGATTGATTAAAACCAAAGACATATCTTCGTCTTCTTCAACTGACGCCAGATAAGCTTGCAATGCCTCGATGGCTTTTTGAATTTTTCCATCACGCAATCCCCAGTTTGCCGCCAAGTGCACCGCTGTTCTATTTTGCGGATTGATATCAATTGCCGTTTCGATATTCGCCCACGCCAGTTCATTGTCACCAAACTGATTGTGAACCATGGCAAGTCCTACCCATGCTTTGTCGTTGTTCGAATTGATCTCAACAGCTTTGCGGAAACAGAAAAGAGACTTATCGAAATCATTGCGTTGAACTTCCAAAGTACCGAAGTTCACGAGAAGCACGTCGGATTGCGAATTCATTGTGTAAGCTTTATTGTAGTACTCTTCAGCGCCATCAAAATCACCCTGCCGAACAAAGATATTTCCCATGTTCTTATAAACTTCGAAAAGCTGGTCATTTTCTTCCGTGATCACAGCCAAAGCTTCATAGTATTTATCCAAGGCTTCTTGATCGCGGCCGAGCTTATATAAAGATGTCGCGTATTTATAAAGACTTTCAAAACCATAATCGACTTCAATCAAAGTTTTGCGCGCGATCAATGCTTCTTGAACGCGAGAAGAGCGCTCTAAGCACGTTGCCAATAAGTCCAATGTCACAGGAGTGCGCGAATCAAAGTTGCTCGCTTGACGAAGAAGATTCATCGCCAATGGAATTTCTTTGTGCTTCATAAGCACGCGGGCATTCTTAATGAATGTAGCTACACGAGCATCAGTAACAGAGACTTCTTTTTCGGGTTGAGATTCCGCCTCGAATTCGGCGATAGCTTGTTGCGGATCAAAATAAATTCTGCCGCTCACTTCATTTTGAGCTTCAATACTATGAGCTTCGGCATTTGATTTGATTCCAGAAATATCACTGGACTTTTGAACGATCTGATTTTCCAACATCTGAATTTGTCTCCCTCGAATTTTCTGTAGGAGCAACACAGATGCCAATGGGTCTTTTTGTGTTTTATTGAATCTGAGGCAAGTTCAGCCCGTCAGTTTGACTCTTTTGCCGAACTCGCCGTCATGATTTTGTCAGGAAAATTTTTCCTAGACCTCTTCGTTCAAGCGTTGATTGAAGGTCTTGCTTTTGTAACCACCAACCGCTTGACGACCGCGACGCACTTCCTGCAATTCCTTGATGATGGAATTTTTCGCCATCTCAATGCAGGACAACACTTGAATGTCTTGCTCAATAATGCGCGCCACGTATTCATCCTTGATCGCCAAAGCTTCTTTCACTTCACGGCGTTCAGACTCCTGAATCGTGCCCCCTTGCGCGATTTCCCCATGAGCTTTTTCAATTTGTGCGTCGACGTACTTCAACACGTCCAAAATTCTTTCGCGCGTTTGATAAAAATGCTCGAGGTTGTCGAATTGCCCTTGGGCAAAATTCGCCAATTCTACTTCATTCAGAGAGTAGAATTTTTCGAGGTAATGATTTTTTTCGTTCAACAAGGTGATAATTCTCGTCATGTTCCCCTCCGTGGTAAATCAGCCTGCTTTTTGCCCAGAACCGTCTGTTTCTTTTTTTAACTTTTCAACCGCTTGAACCCATCCATCATAAAGCGTCTGAAGCAGCTTCAGATTGGCCTTCAATGGTTCCGGGTCTCCAGAAATATTCGCTTTCGTGTATTGCTCCATCATGAACATATAAAGCTGTTCAAGCTGAACCGCCACGTCCCCGCCCACTTTGTGATCGAGAGTATTGTTCAACTCCATGATGATGTCGAAAGCGCGACCGATATTCATACCGCGATCCGCGATCTTTTTTTCCTCAGCCGCTTTAATCGCCAGCTTCGTGAACTTGATGGCTCCTTCATAGAGCATCAAAAGAATCTTTTCCCGGCTCGCACTCTGCACCGAGGTGGTCTTATATTTCTGATAAGCATTTTTGTTCATAGTCCCTCACTACATCCTTAAAAAAATCAAATCACTTATCCCGCTTTGGAGGCCATCGCCGCCACACGCGCCTGCTGCGCATTCATGTCGGACATCTTCTGTTCAAGGTCCGCGAATTTCTTGCGCAAGCTGTCTTCTTTTCTTTCGAGTTGGCGCTCTTTCGTCTCAATCCGCGTGTTCGCCTGATTGATTCTGTCTTGCAGACCTTTCTTACGATTCGAGATCGTTCCGAATTGTCCGTTCACCAAGTTGCCAATCTCTCTTTTCAAAGTAGAAACAAACCCTGTGTTAAAACCGTCTCCACGGAAGAAGGCCGCTACACCTGCGGGATTTGTGTTCAATACTTTGTTGAACTTGTCTTGGCTAAAGTTCAAAGTACCGTTTCTGTTAAACTCAATTCCCAATTCACCAATACGACGGATCGGAGTTTCCACACCCATCTGCGGATTTAAAATCACGCGACGAAGACTGTTCTCCACTGAGCGAAGCATTCCGTCGCCGCCCAAAGGACCCAAGCGCGGATTCTTTCCGTCACTGCCCTGCAACTTGCTCTGCTTTTGAATGAATTCCAAAGCCGCGTTGTAGGCATCGACAAAGCTTTTCACTTTGCCGCTGATCACTTCCAGATTTTCTTTCACGCTCATACGGATCTCGCGACCCGGTGCCGCCGCTTTTAAATCCAGCGTCACTCCCGGAATGATGTCCGTCGCTTTATTATCCGGAAGCTCAATTTCAAATCCGTTCACTTTCACTTTCGCGTTCTTAGCTTCACGCGATTGTTCGAAGTACATGTCCTGATCCCCGTCCAAAAGATAAATCTTTGGAAACGTGACCTGGTTGTCATTTCCTGTTGAAAGACCCGAGATCATAATCTTAAAAGGATTTTCTGCATCCTTACGGTCTTCCAATACCTGAGCCGTCAACCCGACATTGGCAGCATTGATTTGTTTCGCAACGCCCTCCAATGTTGAGTTCGAACCGTTGATGTAAACTTCCTTTACGCCCTCGGGAGTATCAAACTTGATGTAACCCACACCAATTTGCGTTTCGTTCTTATCCGGAAATCCATTCGAAATCGCTCCGGGTTTTTGCGCCAATTGCACAACTTCCAAAGAGTAATCTCCAGGCACCGCCGTTTGCGGGTCCACTTGTCCATCAATCACGTTCGGATCACCGCTTAAGAATTTCTTATCGATGAAACCTTTTGTCGAAGTCAGCTCTGAGAGATTTTTGGTGATGTCATTCACCTTAGTCTCTAACTCACCCACAAGTTTCAGCTTGTCTTCTTGCTGAGTCTTCTTGGCTTCCATTTGTTTCACAGGAATACGCTCAGCATCCATCAGCTGATCGACGATATTCGGTGGGAGCCCAGAGGCCATGCCTGTGATACGAAATCCTGCCATGAATTCATTGTGTCAAAATGATTCACCAATCGTGAGTCAATTAAATGTCTCTCAGAAGGGCCAGGAGAGCGGCTTTCAGGGCTCAAATACATTTTAAGCCACAGGGATTTTGACAGAAGGGCATTTCTCTAGACGTCGATCTAGGAAGCAAATGCTTGGATTACTAATAAATTTAAGCAGAACGCTTGAGCAACTGTCCTCTTGGAGAGTTGTCAGAGGGAAGAGTCCACAATTCCAATTCAGGAATGCGGCGAATGACTGCGCCAAGATTGTCTTTCACGATCACGAACTTTCCACCTTCTTCGATTTCCAGATGCACCGTCCACTTGTGCTCTTTCATCGCGGGTAAATTGCGCAGATGTTTCATCGCTTTTTCGAGTTGCTCATCGGACATCGGCTCACGGTGTTCACCTTGATTGCCACTGTAAGTTTCCTGTCCATTCGCATCGCGATCATGTGTCTCATCAGACTTAATAGTCTTCCCGATGTTCTCTACCGAGCGCACCTTCGTTTCCGGAAGAATGTTGGAGATAAGTCCTTTGATATTCATACGAGGAACTTATCGGAATTCTCGAAATGGAACTTGAATTTCGGGATGTTGGTCGGGCTATTGCTGCCAAGGATTGCGAGGATGGCGATTGAGATGCACACGATGTCCTTCGCTATCAAGAATCTCAGTGATTTGAGGTTCTTCTTCCTCTTCGCGTTTAGGCTCCTCCACTTCATTTCTCTCGGGAGGATGCTCGACTTGAGGTTTTCGCGGGACTGTGGCGTGAGTCAAATTTGAAACGATCTTTTTAAAAAAATTCTGCTTTTGCGGAATCTTCTCCGGCATATAAACCTCTCTTGCGAGTTGTTTTACACCGACTATTTTATCAAACTTCGTCTGCCTTGTTACATGCAAGTTGGCACACTTAGTACCCCAGGAAGACCGAAATCCTCCTGGGTAGGTTGGTACCGAGAGGGAACGGAGGTGCCCTCTCAGATCAAACTCTTATTTCAAATTCAAATTAACCAATCAATTTCAACGCTGAGTTTGGCATTGAGTTCGCTTGAGCTAACACGCTTGTGTTCGCTGCAAGTAGAACTTGGTTACGTGTAGATTCAGCACTTGCCAAAGCTACGTCTGTGTCGCGGATACGAGAGTTCGCAGCAGAGATGTTCTCATGTTGCACACCCAAGTTGTCCACTGTGGATTGCAATCTGTTTTGAAGGGCACCGAGATTCGCACGGAAACCGTTCACTTGAGTTTGCGCTTTATCCACCATCTCCAACGCTTCTTGCGCACCGGCTTTGGAAGTGAAGTCGAAACTTGCAATTCCAAGGCTGTCGATCGTCGCATTTGTTTCACCTGCGTTGAAAGAAATTCTGTCTGCATCTTCAGAGTTTCCGATACCGACTTGGAAGTCGAATTTATCACCGGAACCATCTAGAAGTTTTGATGTACCGAATTTAGTTGTTTGCGTAATACGTTGCGCTTCTGATTTCAATTGCTGAACCTCTTTATCGAGGAAGCCGCGCTCTGTATCACCTACAGTATCAGAAGAAGCTTGAACACCTAGTTCTCTCATACGAGTCAAGATGTTAGAGATTTCACTCAAGCCACCCTCTGCTGTTTGCACCATTGAGATACCATCGTTGGCGTTGCGGCCCGCTTGGCTCAATGATCTGATTTGCGATTTCAAATTTTCACTGATCGCCAATCCCGCAGCGTCATCCGCCGCTTTGTTGATACGTGATCCAGAAGACAATTGCTCCATGGATTTACCGATCTGACGTTGAGAATTCACAAGAGTTCTCTGTGCATTGATCGCCGATACGTTAGTAGAAATTCTCATTCCCATTTGGGACCTCCATTTATGGGCACGCCTTATACCTACTTAGGTCATGCCACGTGTTACTTGTTGGTGACTCCACTTTTGTCTTGGCTCCCTGCAAGCGAAATCTCATCTGGCAGTCACTCCATTTGAGCTTCTCAAGAGCGTTCGACTTAGTTTCGTCGTTGCTTGTGACATACCTTTCGGCGAGGTCTTGGAAGGCTTTAGTCGCGTCCTGCAAAACTAGACCATCATCCAGCAAAAGCTAGACTAAGGTTGTGAAATCAGGCCCATCGCACAGCAAATTTCAAGACAAAGGTCCAGCCCAGAACAAGGTCCACCCCGACAAAAGGAAAAGGTGCCAGGGGATTTTTTACGTCTACACCGCATCCAAAACTCGGATGCATAGTTGGATAGAAACAAAAGAGCTTAAGTCCAGACGAAGAAACCAATTTTGCAGAGCCTAACCACATGGGAAGAAAGCTGTTTATTTGTCACACCGAATTTCCGTATCACATAACTGCGAGATGTATTAATCGTGACTGGTTTGCTACAGACATGAATCTCGTCTGGAAAACAATGACGAGGCAGTTACATTTCATTCACCTTGCATACGGAATTCGCATTCACGCTTTTGTATTGATGAGCAATCATTTTCATTTACTGGCACGAGCTCCAGAGGGAAACCTCAGCGAAGCTATGCAATTTTTTATGAGTGAAACCGGGAAAGATCTAAGAGATTGGAGCGATCGAATCAATCGCAGTTATGGATCTCGCTTTCATAGAAGTTTGATTTCATCACCGCTGTACTATCTTCATGCATACAAATATGTATATAGAAACCCGGTCGAAGCAAGGATCTGCAAAAATGTTGAGGACTATGAATTTTCAAGTTTAAAGGGATTGTTAGGAGAGGGTCCGATGGAAGTTCCTATTTTAGATGATGGGAATTGGGAAACTTGGAGCTCGAGAATGGAGACTCTTGATTGGTTAAATACTCAACCGGAGAGAGGAAGCTGGGAACAAGTTCAGAAAGCTTTGAAGAAAGAGATTTTCAAACTTGCTAAACAGAACAATCGCCCTTCGGTTCTTGAGAATGATGCGCTGTAGACGCAAAAAATCCCCTGGCACCTTTTAAAATCCCTGGGAGCGGGTGCTCCCAGGGTGGGCTTAAGACACGAGAGGTTTATGTGGGCGACCCCTCATTCTCGAATGAGGCCATATCCCAGAACAGGCCCCACCCGATATCCGTAGTTTGTACGAATGGTGATTCTTAAATTATGTCTTTGATTAAACTAGTTTCATTGCAACGTTTGGTAATTGGTTCGCTTGTGCGAGAACCGATACCGCTGTGTTTTGCAAGATACTTGCTGATGCCATCTCTGCTGTTTCTTTCGCAACGTCTGTATCACGAATGCGAGAGTTCGCAGCTGACAAGTTTTCGTAAGAAACGTCGAGGTTGCTTACTGTAGATTCAAGTCGCGATTGCATCGCACCGAAGTTCGCGCGCAACGCACCGACTTTTTGAATGGCTTGGTCCACCGACTCAAGAGTGTCACGAGCACTTCCCTTGTCGTCCACCGAAATTCCACTGATACCCAGCGAGCTTGTTGTCGCATCGGCATCGAAGTCGAATGAGATGATATTTTCTTCTCCACCGTAGGCACCGACGTGGAATTCTAATTTACCACCGGAACCATCAAGGAGTTTAGTGTTACCGAACGTAGTGGTTTTTGCGATACGATCCGCTTCTTGGATGAGTTGTTGGGCCTCGTTGTTGAGGAACCCGCGTTCCGTATCACTGACAGTATCAGAGGCTGCTTGTACTCCGAGCTCGCGGAGACGAATCAAGATATTTGATACCTCGCTGAGACCACCCTCACCCACTTGCGAGAATGAAATCGCATTGTTCGCGTTGTTACGCGCTTGCGCGATACCTTTTAACTGTCCTTTAAAGTTTTCTGAGATCGCCAAGCCGGCAGCGTCGTCGGCGGCGTTAACGATGCGAGAACCAGACGCTAATGCTTGCGCTGAATGCTCCGCACGTTTTTGCTGTTTCGAAAGCACACGTTGTGCTGCGATAGATGCAGTATTGGTAGCGATTCTTAAGCCCATGAGAACCTCCTAAGGGATTGAGAGATCACTTCCGCTGATTTTGTATGGAATTGAGACATGAACCTAGGTCGCACCACTTACCTTCAGAACACTCTGTAATCCCGTCAACGTACTATGATCCGATTTATTTTTTTGTACTAACTCACTAACAAATTAATTTTTTATTTAAGGTTGGAAAAAGCTCCTCGGGATCAAGGTGACTGAAGTCTCGATCGTCGAGGAACCCTTTGCCACGGAGGTCTCTTCTTTGAGGAACTCTCTCTGGGAGAGTTTTTCTGGAGGAGTGAACCGCAACATTATTTCCCAACAAGTAACAGCAAACTCTTCGGACCATGGTCCAGAAAACTTTAGGCCCTTGGTCCAGGAATTTTTATTACAACTTTCCTAGTGCTTGATTTTACTGGAAATTAAGGACCAAAAAATATTACGACAAAGGTCCAGGACGACCTCGACCAAGGCCGTGAAAGCGATGTTTTATCAAAGGGTTATGTTACACAGGTTAGTGCGCTTGAATGCGGAGAATATTGAATCCCGCCATCGACGGTGACTTCATCATCACGCGGGAAATGTACTCACGAAGAGCTTCTTTTTTCACACCTTTATAGTCTTCTTCACCATCACGAAGACCGTTGCTGGCGTGAACCATGTAAAGTACTCCATTTTCCCGGATAAGAAAACCTTCATGCGAAACATCGAGCTCAGTGCCAATGGCTTTTTTCAGATCCCAGTTAGGACGAACCACATGAAAGATTGCTCCGCTGGGAATACGATTTTCCAGGGCGCGATTGTTAAGAAGATCTTCTTTGGAAAGATAAGGAATTTTCCCAAGCTCTTTACCGAACTCCGTACTGAGTTGAAAAAAGTCCGGACCCTTCATGCGAAACCAGTTGTCTTTTTCGATCCACGTTTGTGACCACCTGGTTTTTTCACCGCCCACTTTGCCAGTGATGTCTTCCACGAATCCTGCTTGAGTGTTGTTGGGAATCCAATCGACACTCGGAAAGTGATTGCGTGTCTGATATGAAACTTCACCGTTCTTATATCGAATTTTATTGATGGTCTGCTTAAACTGCTCGGGAGTTGATGAGAGAGACAACGCCAAAACGGTTTCAACGAATGTCGTGCAATCAAAGCCGTCAAAACGATACAAAGGCCCTTTATTGAACTCGCCATTCTCCCCTTCACCCAAAGGTTCAACCACGTAAGGAGATTTTTTCGCTAAAAAGATATTCGCATAATACTTCACACGCGCCGTGACTGAAGCCGACATAATACGGGCTGCTGTGGAATTTGCGTAAATAGAGTCTAAGGTTTCATCAGAACGAACAAACAAACCTTCCTTAGGAGCATCACTCCCTACGGAAGAAAGCGCTGATACGGGCAAAAGGCTCACGGCCATCAGCATCGCTAAAAGAGTTTGTTTCATAGACACCTCAACACAAACTCCCAGAGCAAAAAGAAGGCTCGCCCAAAACATATATAGGGGCCAAAGAGGCCCCTATACTGTGTATCATTTTGACATTGCGACAGTTTTTAGACTTATCTGAGATCGTCCATCGCTTCGGGAAAGTAAGTGGCAAAACGGGTGAGAAGCTTTCCTTTAATCTTTTGGCTCTGATTGACCCGAAGGCTTTCCTTCATGTACTCGACGACATCCGCTTTCGCAGCGTTGTTATTTTTCAATAGCACGAGCGCCGTTGTGATATTCAGAGAGTCAGGACTCCACCGTCCTTCCGCATCGAGCGCGGCAGGGCGGGATATTTCCTTTCCAAAAAAGCGGACCTTGTCTTCTGATGTGACATTCATTTGATTGACGATATTAAGAAGCTGGCTCCGAATAAAACTATCGTCTGGGGTCAGAGTTTTCGTCGCGTTCTCAAAAACAGACAAATTCACTCGCGAGTTTTCGTTGATCTTGCCTATCGAGTATTCCAAAAGTTCCCCGTACTCGGGATTGGAATCCAGAATATTTCCCATGGCAATCCACACGGCGATGTGTTCGGCATTGGGACTTTCTTTAAAAAATTCTTTGGCTTTGTAAAAAGATTTCGCTACGCCTTCATCACTCATAAATGGTTTTAGATAAGCATTGTGAGTGTAATAAGAATCTGTGACCGTCATCTCGTGAAACTCCTCCACCTTAGCCACATTTGCTGCGTCCGCAGGTGGAAGATTTTTCGCCGGAGATGAATTTGCAAATGTGCGCGGGGCATAAGATGTTTCTTCTTCATTCGACGCCAAATCAACGCTGGAGTTCATTTTGCTGAAAGCCAAATAAGCCATACCAAGAACCAACACCAAAACTATCATCGCTTTTTTCATTGCTGTCATTCGCTCTTACCTGTCTTTCGCCTTGCCGACGATGCCGGTTTGATATCCGTAAATCGCGATGTAAAAATAGTTAATCGCTCTTCTGCCAACGGGAGCGGGCGCGCCTTTGGCCGTAACCATTTTTTGAACATATCCTTCCAAAGACTCATCCATCATACCGCTGTCCCTGAAATACCCGGAGCCGCCGACCGGAATTGCTAGAGCCACCTTCATGTTCAGCGTCGGCACCTGCGCGTTTTCAATAATCTGTAAGTTATAAACTTTTCCCCACGGATCATAGATCTTCACATAGCCATCCTCTAAACCATTCACGCTTAAGGCGTGGGTCATGCCGGATCTTTTCCATTCACACTGAAAGTTTGAAAGCTCCCAGTAGTCACGCTTGTCATCCGAATTTACCTTCTTCACTGTTTGAGCGTAACAATCTCTGATAATGCCGGAGCCGCGTGCAAAGTTATTGTTTTGGCCTACCGTCAACCCCTTCACCAGAGCTTCATTACTCCATTCATCCGTGAGAACTTTAAATCTTTTAGTTAGGACCTCGCCTTCATAAGAAACCTTGTTCAAATTTCCAATAGAAGGATCTTGGCGACTTAAGATCGTCTCTAAACCTCTATCCGTCAGCGTGCCGCCCTTCGCCCAATTCGTTCCGGCGATATTGCCAATCTGATAAACGAAGTCTGCGTAATGAGCCGTTCGTTCAAACAAGTCCGTGATCGCCAATCCTTTTTCTGGGGACGGCAGATTGTTTTTCCAAAAAAATGGATCTTGCAAAATTTCACCAGGAGAAGAGTAAATAGCTCCCAGCGTGGACATGGTTAAAGACACAGCCCCACACCACCCCATATCTTTTTTAATTGTGCTGTCACCCGTCGCCTTCGCAATATAGCTCGCCAATTGCGGAGAAGACTGCGACAACAATGGAACGTAAGGGTTCACGCAAAATTTCGTCTTCGCATAATCACAAGAGTTGACCTGACTCCAAAGAGTTCCTTTACTTTTCTGATACGCTTCGGAAGTCACGCATTTCGCTGCACTCATAGCAACGACACTGCTTCCCTGTTGCAAAGAAATATTTCTGAGGCCGCCGGTCGTACTGAATTTCAAAACGCCATCGGCAGTGTTTTTTAAGACACCGACGACAGACCAGTATTTATTGTCAATGCCGCCAACACCGCAGCCTTCGTGCGAAAGATAATACTTTTCAATAAACTTTTTGCAGGTCGCCGCACTGGCTGTGGCTTCCTTAGAAAAATTCTCCGTGACATACATATTGTAGGCCGGTGAAGAATCGTAAAATTTGTAAATGGCGCAAGATCTTTCGGCTGAATATTGACCGGCAGGGCTTGGTAAAAATGCTTCCGGCCCCAGTTCACTTAAACCTGTAAGATCAAATGAAGGAATGGACGCCGGTATCGGCGTTTGTGTCGGTGCGGGATCTGGAGTAGGCACAGCAACCTTGTCTCCCACGATCTGCTCTGCAGCTGTCGTGAACTGCACAGTTTCAACAGCACTCACCACTTTGTCTTTCACGCCCTGGCAAGCGATATAATATGTGTAGGACTTTTTCGGCGTTAATCCTGAAAGGCCATGACCATGAATCGTTCCGCCCGTCGATTTAAAAGCAAAAGGCATCTTCGCAAAATCTTGTTTCACCGTGGAGTATTTGCAGCTCGCACTTCTCTGCGTTTGCAAATAGAAAGTGGCCGAGCGAGAACTCGTAATATTGCCGTTAGGTTTTACGTATTTTAGAAGGAGAGGTTCCGCCTGCGTGAGCGCGCTGGCCGATGAACAAGCAAGACCTAAAAAGAAAATAGCAAAAGTGGATTTCTTATTTGATCCCAATGACATTGATTTCTCTTTTCCCCAAGTACATGAACGATTAGGAATTAGATCGAACGTCTGGGTGATTTTCTTTAACAAATACTCAATTTAAGACAGTCCTCGACAAACAAAGTGTTTCTATTTTTTTTCGAACTGGATATTTCTCTTGCCGCCCCATATCCAATTTTTAATGTTTCAAAATCAGACAATGCAAAACACAGAGAACCTCTTCGAATCACAGTGGAAAGCGCATTTTCTCCTCGAGGATTAGTGTATTTACTCTAACATTTGTAGCTGCATTTTGATTGACTGAATTTATAGAAGAATTCAAATCTAACCTTTAATAAAAATATACCGGATAACTTTCGTATGAAAAAAACGGTTTTGGTTTTGAGTGCTTTGCTTGCCACATTCGCAATGCCTGCAGCCTTCGCACAAGAAGAACAAGCGACTCAACAGATTTCAACAACGGTCAAAGCGCCAAGTTATTTTCTCACTTACAGTTACTATAAATACGATTTGCAAGGAACGAACAACGCCAACACACGCATCTATGGATTTGATGCTTC
>NZ_CAMLDV010000067.1 GCF_946478835.1 uncultured Bdellovibrio sp.
GGCTGTATTTGATTCGATCAGCACTTCGAAAACTCTGAAAGAGAAAATGACGGAGCTGATGGACCTCTATAAAATCAATGAACGCAAACTTGAAACTTCCAGAAAATATTTTGATATGACTGTGAGCGAGTACAAACGTGGTATTAAGAACTCGCCTGACTTGGTGGGAGCCACGGAAAGATGGTTTTCCTCTCAAAAAAGAAAGTACGAGCTTTTAAAAGAATTAGAACTGACGAAAGTAAAACTAGAAAATCTTTATTAGGTCCCGCGAGACCAATTTCGTGTAAGAAGAACTCCCGACACAATCAATGCTCCGCTGGCACCATACAAAAAAGTCGCCACGGGGCCGTAGTGGTCCCACAAAAATCCCGCCGCAGCACTGGCAAACAAGGTCGCAATGCCAGTGAAGGTGCCAAGATAACCTACCGCCGTGGCCTTCTTATCTTTGTCCATTAAATCAATAGCGAAAGCTTTTCCGACACCTTCCGTTGCCGCCATAAAGAGACCGTAAACACCAAACAAACTCCAGAAGTGCAAAGGGACTGAGGCAAAAGCAAATCCCACGTAAACCAAAGCAAAAACCACAAGACCAAATACTAAGACGCTTTTACGGCCGATTTTGTCAGAGAGTTTTCCCAATGAAGGACTCGCCAAGGCATACACAAGATTATAAAAGCAATACATCAAAATAGTGTCTGTCAGAGAAATTCCAGAAAGTTTCGTTTTTAGCAGTAAAAAAACGTCGCTGGAATTCGTCAAAGAAAATATCGTCCAGGAAAAAAGATAATATTTAAAACGTGACGGTAACGTAGAAAATCCGGCCCACTTTTCATGCTTTGGTGGTGGGGGCAACTCCTGCCTTTTTTCTTTGATCGTCAAAGCAACAAAGACCGCAAGAAGTCCCGGAATAAACGCCAAATAATAAATCAGTCTTAAATTGCTGGAATACTGTAAATAAAGAATCGCCAGCAAGGGGCCGATCGCAGCGCCTAAGGTATCCATCATACGATGCCAACCAAAGGCAGCTCCGCGCAGATTCTCTGGAACAGAATCCGCGAGCAAAGCATCGCGAGGCGCCGTTCTTAAACCTTTACCCACGCGATCAAAAGAGCGTGCACCTAAAACATGAGTCCAACTTTGTGCAAGTCCCGTGAGGGGTTTTGCCAAGGCCGCTAAAAGATATCCCACCCACACGAAGACTTTTCTTTTGCGAATGCGATCAGACCAAAAGCCCGAATATGTTTTTAATAAACTTGCGGTTGCTTCAGCCGTACCTTCGATAATTCCCAGCGACGTAACCGAAGCTCCGAGCACCGTGGTTAAAAAAATAGGCGTGATAGGATAAAGCATTTCGCTTGAGACATCCGCAAGAAATGAAATGAACCCCAAACGTTTGACTGTCGGATTGAGAGCCATTTCTTTTTTGTTTATTTCCTGCGACATAAAGGCATTGTTGTTGAGACTCGCGTTTTTTTCAATGATTATTGGAAGAACCTTCAGCAGGGAGATCATTTGCAAAAAATCTCGATTGTCAGACTGATTGTCGCTTGGGCCTCGGTTCTTTGTTTTTTCACCTTTGGTGCAAGTTGGCTGAATGAATTGGGCTCCCCTTTTATTCTAACAGGTTTCTTTGTATGGCTTTTCGCTGTCATCCTCTGGTCCGCATTCGGCGTCGTTCATGAGGCCGAAGAATTAGCCGCTCTTTTAGGGGAACCGTTTGGCACCTTGATCTTAACGCTTTCCATCGTGATTATTGAAGTCGCTCTTGTCGCCGCTGTCATGTTAGGAGCCAAAGAAGCTCCGACTCTGGGTCGTGACACGATGTTTGCGGTTCTTATGATCGTTCTCAACGGCGTTGTCGGCTTGGGGCTACTCATTGGTGGATTTAAATACCGCGAGCAGTCTTACAACCTTCAAGGTTCGGCTTCTTATCTCGCGATTTTGATTCCGCTGACAGTCGTCGCATTGATTTTGCCGAACTTCACAACTTCTACATCCGGCGGCACCCTCACACCTTTACAAGCCATCGCATTTTCCATATTCACGGTCGTGCTCTACGGAATCTTTCTCATCACTCAAACAGGACGTCACAAGGCTTTTTACGTCCATCCCGATGCTCTTGAAGCGACGAAGGCTGATCATTCTTCAGAAGATCCACAAACCATCAGCAAACACACGGTGTTCATGCACACCGTTTTGCTGCTATTAAATATTCTTCCCATCGTTTTTCTTTCAAAAAGTTTAGCTAAAATTTTGGATCACGGTATCGGTTACTTGGGATTGCCTCCGGCACTCGGCGGGGTTGTTGTCGCTGCAATGGTCTTCACATCCGAAGGCATCAGTGCTTTAAAGGCTGTGGCTCGTAATGATTTACAACGCGCGATCAACTTATGCTTAGGAGCGGCTGCTTCCACAGTGGGCCTCACAGTTCCGGCTGTCTTGATCATCGGCCTTGCAACGGGCCAGACCGTGGTGCTTGGACTTAAACCGACAGAGATGACCTTGCTTGCACTGACGTTACTTTTAAGCACGCTGACATTTTCAAACAAACGCACAACCTTGCTTGAAGGAGCCGTGCATCTGACGGTGTTCTTTGTCTATATCACTTTAGTTTTCAATCCTTAAGAATCCAAAAAAAGTAAACCATCCCACCGCCAAAGAACAGATGAGTTGAAGCGAATAAAGCCTCACTCTTCGTCGAAGCGGTGGGCTTCCCCACATTTCGACCAGCATCATCTTGGCCAAATAAGATGCGAAAATGCCGATCGCCAAAAGATTGCCAAGGTCGCGCACGGACAACTGTCCCAATTCATGAAGCTGCACGTTCCCAATAACAGAGCCGTGCAATTCAAATAGACAAACCAGGAAGGTTAAAAAAGTAATGCCGGATTTCCCAAAAAATCTTTGCAAAAATTTGGAGAGAATCAAAAAAATACCGACAAAAACTGCCAGCTTGATCAAAGAAGCAATATCTAAAGAAGGAACGGGATCTTTCTTAAATACGACGTGCCGCAAACGATAAGTTCGCCAATAAATCAAACCCACTGTCCAAAGAGTCGGCACCAAAACGATCGCTAAAAACTCCCAGTGCATTTGCGTCGTACCAATGAAAACCAGTATTATAGCCTCAACAACCATTCCCAAAAGAGAACTTAAGTAAGACAAGCTCAACAACCGCACCTCATCTTCACTGGCCTGATGACTTTGCTTAGAGAGTGATGCCGTAAAAGCCGTACTGGAAATAAAACCACTCACGACTCCCAAAGCGATACCCCCAATTTTCTCATTGAAAATCCGCATGATCACAACACCCAGAATTTGAATCAAAGCTAAGAACAAAATCAGCTGAAGAATTTTAAATGGATTTATCAACTCCAACGGATCTATCGGCTGCCGCGGAACCCACAATAGTGCAAGCCCAATCAAGAGACTTAAAATAACAAAAGAACGAACTTTATTCATGTCCTTCCTATCTTATTCTTCGGCTGGAACTTTGGTTCCCTTTTTCTCACTGCGTTTAAACAAATCCACCCGCCGGTGTATTGAGTTTAGAAGACCAATGCAGAATAGTAAAAAGATGGAAATCTCTTTTCTTGGCGGTGTAGGCACCGTGACTGGTTCGAAGTTTTTGGTCTCTAATCATGCCGAACAAATTCTTGTCGATTGTGGTTTATATCAAGGTGTAAAACAATTGCGCCTTTTAAATTGGGATAAATTTCCTGTCGATGTGCAAAAAATTTCTGCCGTCCTGCTGACACACGCCCATTTGGATCATTGTGGCTATCTTCCTCTGTTAGTAAAGAGAGGATTTAAAGGCCCGATCTACTGCACGCCTCCCACTGCGGAACTCACGCAAATTATCTTGCTTGATGCCGCCAAAATTCAGATGGAAGATGCGGCGTATGCCAATAAAAAAGGATTTTCCAAACATCATCCGGCAGAGCCTCTTTATGATCTTGACGACGCAAAAAGAGTATTGCCCTTGCTACAGCCTGTTCCTTTCAATGAAACGAAAACAATGAGTTCGTTTTCTTTTCAATTTAAATCTAGTGGCCATATTCTTGGCGCGTCTTCCGTTTACATTTGGGATAAAGAGGCTAAGTTCTTATTTTCGGGAGATCTTGGACGTTATGACGATCCATTGATGTTTCCTCCCGAAGCGCCGGAGAAATGCGACTACATCATCATGGAATCTACCTATGGAGATCGCATTCATAGTAAAGTCTCAACACAAGATCTCTTACAAAAATTAATTCTTCGCGCTTGGCATAACAAAGGTGTTCTTTTAATTCCCGCGTTTGCGGTGGGCAGGTCCCAAAATCTTATCTTCGAAATTATCGAACTCAAACGCAAAGGTCGTATTCCAATTGAAATGCCGATCTACTTCAACTCACCGATGGGAGTGGAAGTGTCCGAACTCTACAAGAAGTATCATGATTTCCAAAAGCTGCACGACGGGGAATTTGATACTTATCTTGCCCAAATTCACTTTGTCCGTACTTCTGAAGAATCCAAAACCCTTAATGAAAAACGCGGCCCCATGGTGATCATCGCGGCCAGTGGCATGCTTACCGGTGGACGAGTCTTACATCATCTCAAAGCATTTGGTCCCCATCCTCAAAATATTATTTTGCTCGCCGGTTTTCAGACTCTTGGGACCAGAGGCTGGAGTTTGGCCAATAATCAAACGGCTATTAAGGTCCATGGCAGTTATGTAAACATAGCGGCACAAGTCGAAACATCGGATGCCTTTTCCGCCCATGCAGATCAAACAGAACTTTTACAGTGGTTGGCAAGTTCTCCTCAAAAACCGCAACGGATTTTCTTAGTGCATGGGGAACCTATCGCTGCCGATGAACTTCGAAAAAAAATCGAAGAAGAACTCAAAATTCCGGTCACTATCCCAAGTCTCGGATCAAGTACGAAGTATTTTTGATGGAGTTATGTGTTTGCTCACCGTGGCAGTGATTGCCTTTTTTCCTCAAACGCTGCGTAAATAGAACATGTCATCGATCAATCCTCACTTCACTCTGAATTATTCTCAGCCCGAGGATTATCGTTTTTCCCATGATTCGGTCTTTTTAGCTCGTCGCGTGTTTGAGTTGATTCGCAATGAAGACATTTCCACTTGGCGAGGACTTGATCTTTGTTCCGGCTGTGGCGTGATCGGTTTGGATCTTCTTTTTCATTGCCACAAAGAAACAAATAAAACTTTTGCAGCTTTTGATTTCTTAGAGGTGCAAGACATCTATGCTTCCCACTTTGCTACCAATGTCGAAAGGCTGGGGGACATCGGAGCGGAGTTAAACTTCGTCAATCAAAACTATAACGTGCTTGCTTCTGCAGCGTGGGAAAATAAGTTTGATGTGATCGTTTGCAATCCCCCGTATTTTCACTTAGGCCAGGGAAAGCTCTCTCCGTCTGAGTTTAAAAACCGCTGTCGCTTTTTTATGGATTCCGATTTTAAAAGTCTGTTTAAAGGTCTGATAAATGCTCTGAAACCCGGCTCCCACGCTTATGTGCTTTTACGCGATCAAGTCGAACACGGCTGGAGCGCCACGGAAGAAGCACGGAAATGTATTGCTGCTTTAGGTTCATTAGAAAGTCTGGAAGACATTCGCGGAACCGGTGTTGTTAGAATCACCAAGTTTCCGCAAAAGATTTAAGACGTTATTTCTTTTTCTTCTTTTCTTTTTCTTTAGCCGCCTCTCGGTCGGCCAACCGATTTTCCTGCTTTTGGTTCGCAAACATATTTAATGCGTCAATGCGAACGTCGGCAATTTCTTCGCAGGTTGCATGTATCGAAGAATCCTGACAGGCCTCATAAAGCTTTCTGCGCACACTGTTCCAAGTTTGAAACCACTCTGTCGCATCTTTCATTTTTTCTTTAGAAAGTTTCTCCAGGCCTGGCACCTTCGCCACTAAAGGCATGAATTTTTCCAAATAAAAATCTTTTTGCGCAGGTTGCAGGTCATTGAATTCTTCGTACGAAGGCATCCAAAACGGAGGCTCTGACATATCAATCTCGGCCTTCGCTTTTGATGTAAATCCCATAGTCAAAAGTCCGATCATCACGAGGAGTGTCACTAAAGAAGCCTTCATTATTTCGCTCCTCCGAAGACAGAAGCCACCATAACTTTGGGAGAAGACGAAGAGCCTCTTAAAGCATCTTCAATCGCCAAGAGTTTCTGTTGATAGCTAAATGAACTTCTGCGCACCACCGTGAAACGTTTTGTGTTCGTGCAGGCATCTTTATCCAAAAATGGAAGCTCCGGATCACCCTTCGCACCGAACGTATTCTTTGGATCTTTCATACTCAAAGAACCTGTAAAGAAGTCAAAGCGGCCTTTACCTTTGATCGCGCCACCCGTGTCTTGCACGATAAAATATCCAGGATGAACGAAAGTTTTTCCATTCGGCAACGTCATCACTTTGCCTTTTAAAGCGGGCATATCAATGATGTCACCCATACTATAAAATCTGGGATCCGCTGCGACGGAGATATAAGGAATCAGGCAGTTACCGCTCGCACCAAACGCCGTTTCGCAAGATCCCAGATCCACTGTCTTGCCTGTATAAGTTAAAAGCTTATTTCCAGGAAGAGTTCCTGAACCTTGCATTCTCACTTGTCTTTTAAATTTTGCACAAGGTGTTACAGAAGAACAGTAGTCCTTAATGTGCGGCACAAAATACACCGTAGATTGCGCCATACCTTCAGGACAACTGTATCTCGCACTTCCCACCTCTGCCATCGCAATCAGTGAGCAGACAACCATTGGAACAATTTTAAAACTTTTATTGAGACAGTTTTGTTTTGTCATACAAATACACAAAGCAAAAAGAGGGCCTCTCGCAAAGTGCCCTAAATTGTCTATCACCGTCAGAGGTTTATACACTCACCGTCATAATCAACACTTTCTCAAAATGAAATGCCTCGCCGACGGAAACTCCAGCAAGGCATCTCTGTCTCATATCACGACATTAGTGAGCTACGCGCACTTTAAATTTGTTTTCAAATATCGCGTAAAGAGTTGGTAACACGATCAACGTCAAAAGCGTTGAAGACACAATCCCACCGATCACCACAGAAGCCAGAGGCCTTTGCACCTCAGCTCCAATCCCCGTTGAGAGCATCATTGGTAAAAAACCAAAAATAGCCACAAGGGCCGTCATCAAAACGGGACGAAGACGGATGAGTGTTCCTTCGATCACAAGCTCTTTGCCAGTTTTTCCTTCAAGCTTAAGCTGATTAAAATAGTTCACCAAAACAACGCCGTTTAAAACCGCAATTCCAGAAAGAGCAATAAACCCGACACCTGCAGAAATACTAAATGGCAATCCATTGGCAATCAGTCCGATCACGCCTCCGACTAAAGCAAACGGAATGCAGGAGAAAATCAACATCGTCTGACCCAGACTTTTAAACGCAGCATAGATCATTAAAAGAACCAGAATCAAAGCGACGGGAGTCAGAAGCAATAAACGGTTGCGCGCTTCTTGAAGGTTTTTAAAATTCCCTCCCCATTGCAGATAATATCCTAGAGGCAGTTCAATAGCTTTTTCAACCGCTTCTTGCGCTTCGTTCACAAAACTTTCTGTATCGCGACCGCGCAGATTGATCAGCACCGCCGAACGACGGTTGGAATCTTCACGATTGATGGAACCAAACGTTTCTGCAAATTTGGAAGTCGCAAGGTTCGACAAAGCCGTTGTCGAATTAGAACCCAATCCCACCGGCAAAGCACGAATCGTCGCCAGATCCGAGCGCTCTTCATCACTGAGTCGAACAACAATCGGATACTTTCTTTCATTCTCATAAAGGTACCCAGCTTCTTGTCCTCCAAGAGCAATTGAAATGGTACTTAGAACTTCAGAGATATCAGCGCCATATTTTTGAATGGCTTCTTCTTTGGGTTCAACCCGCAAGACAGGACTGGTTCCCGCTAAGTCCACTTCAACGTCTCCAGCTCCTGGAACTTGCGCTACCACTTCTTGAACTTTCTTTGCGAGATCCATATTGGTCTGCAAATCAGGGCCAAAAACTTTCACAGAAACATCGGCCCTGGTTCCTTCAAGCAATTCATTGAAACGCATTTGAATCGGCTGTGACGCCAAATAATTTTGGCCTGGCAATTCTTTTTCTAAACGGGCGATCAAAGTTTTTACCAAAGACTCATAAGTGTGCTTTTTTCCTTCATAGGATTTCGGCCACTCAGAACGATCTTTCAACATGATGTAAGTATCAGAGATATTCACACCCATAGGATCTGTTGCGACCTCGCTGGTTCCGATGCGCGAAAAGACATTTTCGACTTCAGGAAATTCTTTGATAATTTTATCGGCCTTCAATTGGAAGGCCATGGATTGATCCAAGCTGATATTCACAGGACGAATCATATGAAAGGCGTAAGAACCTTCACTGAGTTGCGGTAAAAACTCAGCTCCGCGTTTGGCGAAAAGCACAGCGCCAATTAAAACTGAAATCACCGCCACTGACAGTGTCGCCGTCTTGTGTTTAAAAGTGATTTCAAGCAGAGGTTGGTAAGCCTTTCTGATCCACTCCATAAAACGCGGTTCTTTGTCCTTCGCGTTTCCGGACAAGATTAATGAAGCCAGCGCTGGCGCTGTTGTAAAAGACAGAACCAAGGCCGACGCCACAGCAATCGCAAATGTCGCTGCCATCGGTGTAAACATTTTTCCTTCAACACCTACAAGCGCAAAGATCGGTAGAAACACCACAATAACAATCAGTTCGCCAAAGCCCGCAGCGACACGCACTTCAACGGCCGCTTCATAAACGGCATTCTGAACCTCTTCTTTGGTTAATGCCCGTCCAAACTCTTTGCTCTTTTTGTGAACGAAGCGCACGCAGTTATCAATCAAGATCACGGTACCGTCGACGATGATACCAAAATCAAGAGCTCCTAAGCTCATCAGGTTTCCGGAAAGACCTAAAGGTTTCATCACTAAAAAGGTTGCCAGCAATGACAGAGGAATCGTAATCGCAGTGATGACTGCGGCACGAATATTTCCAATAAGCAGGAACAACACGACAATAACCAGTGTCGCCCCCATCAAAAGATTGTGCTCAACCGTACCCAGTGTCGCATTAACCAAATCCGACCTGTTATAGACCGTCGTCATCTCGATATCTTCAGGCAAAGTCTTTTTAATTTCTTCGATCTTGCCTTGAACACGTGTTGAAACCGTCCGGCTGTTTTCTCCCAAGAGCATCATCACAGTTCCCAGCACAGTCTCTTGACCGTTTAAGGTCGCAGCTCCCGTGCGCAGTTCTTTTCCCAATCGCACTTTGGCAATATCGCCCACTTTCACGATACGAAAAGAGTCCAATTGTTTGACTGGAACCTTTTCAATATCTGCTGCCGATTTAAAAAGTCCAATTCCTTGCACAAGAAATTGTTCTGCCGTCTGCGCGATATATCCGCCACCGACGTTTTTATTGACCTTCTCTAAAGCCTCCACGATTTCTTCAAAATGAATTCCATAAGAAGCCATTTTTTTGACATCGGGTTGAACGTGGAATTGCTTTTCAAATCCCCCCGTGGTGTTGATTTCTGCGACACCCTCGACTGTCAAAAGGCGCGGCTTCACAAACCAATCTTGAAGAGCCTTAATCTCCATCATTTGTTTTAAGCGGGCTTCGGGATTTTGCGCAGGTTTCTTAAAATCCAAAGTATATTGATAAATTTCACCCAGTCCCGTTGAAACAGGTCCAAGCTTTGCCTCCGCCCCTTTCGGAAGCTCCGGCAATACTCCTTGCAAACGTTCCGTCACCATTTGTCTTGCGCGATAAATATCAACGGTATCTTTAAAAACCACCGTGACCTGCGAAAGACCAAAACGAGTGATGGAGCGTACTTCGGTCACACCAGCAATTCCGCGCATGGAGGATTCCACGGGAAAGGTGATCGTGCGTTCAATCTCTTCTGGCGCCAGGCCTTCGATTGTCGTGTTCACTTGCACTTGGTTGTTTGTGATATCAGGAACGGCATCAATGGGCAGGTGTTGAAAAGAATAAACTCCGGCCAACGCCAATATTCCTGTAAAAAGCAAAACCAAGGCGCGATTATAAACTGAAAAATGAATTATTTTGTTAATCATAAATATCCTTAGTGGCTGTGTCCTTCAGGAGCGCCGCCTGATGCTACGATTTCGGCGGTTCTTAAAAAGCCAACTCCTTGCACAACGACCTCATCGCCAGCTTGCAAGTCCTTTGATTTGATTTTTACTTGAGAACCGTTTTTCGAAATCGTGTCAAAATCAATGCGCTTGTAAAAGCCTTCGCGCACTCGATAGAGATTCACTTCTTCGCCGGAATATAAAACGGCACTGGCAGGAACTTCCCAAGAGACCGCCCCTTTTAAAGCCACCGTTTTAAGTTCAAAGTTCTTAAGAGCTTCCGGAGAAAGTTTAAATCCGTCATGCTCGTCAAAAGACGTAATTCCTTTATCAGGTCCTACGCTGGCATTTTCTTCGGACTCGTCACCACCATGCTCATGACTCTCTTCGTGATCGTGACCTTCACTAGCAACGGCGGTCCATCCATAAATAGCTACGCAAAATACAACAATTAAGATTTTTTTCATAAATTTAACTCCACCGATTCGCCCTGAAGAATGCGCAAATCTAAATAAGCTTTCGCGGCTTTTGTTTCTCTTTCACTGCGGGTCTTTTCAAAATCCACCAAGGAACGATGCGCCTCAATCACAAGGGAGCTTGGCACCACTCCACGAGCAAAAAGACTTTCCATACGCTGGTGATTTTTATCGAGCACTTTTCCCGTCGGTGTTTCTTCTAAAGCTTTCACCGAGCGCCGATAGATTTTTAGAAGTCGATCTTTTTCCGCCTGCAGTTCCTGAAGAGCTAAGTTCTTGCGAGTCTCTGCTGACTGTAAAAGAGCATTGGCCGTCGCCTTGTTCCCACCATTCAGGCTTAAAACCGGCAAAGGCATGCTTAAATTCACACCATAATGTTCCGTATTTTTCCCATCTTCTTTTGTAAACTTCGCTGACGGACCGATGCTCATTGTGGGCCAAGCATCTCCGCGCGCTTTCGTCAATTCACCCTGAGCAATACGAATTTCCGAATCATAAAGAGCTAAAAGCGGCGACGATTTCAGATCAGCATTGTGATTCTCAAGAACCGGCCATTTTGCGCTTGTCGTTGGAAGAGTTTTTTTAATCACCTCAAGGCTTAATCCGGTGTTGATTTGGAAATACGATTCTAAGCTCGCCAGCTCTTCATCGTATTCCATTTTCTTAAATCCATAATCTCCTTTAGCGACTCTAAAAACCGTCAAAGTCACCTCTTGCTCTGGAGATCGCAGCGGTCGGGACTCATACTGCTTCACTAGTTTCGTGAATGTTTCTAGCGATTCTTCCATTAAACCTTGTTCGGAATAAAACTGACGAAGACGCAAAAGCTTTAAAAGAGTCTGTTTACGCACTTGAGCTTTGGCTAAGAACAACTCTTGCTCCGCCCGGCCAGCTTCACCCTCTGCCACTTCCTTACGCCCTTTGCGTTTCCCGCCAAGCTCAATCGGAAATGCCAAAGAGACATCCGTTTCATCTTTTACACTTTCGACACTAAGTTCAGGATTCAAAAGCTGAGTTGCGGCGCCAGTAGCGGCTCTTTTCGCATTCACCATGGATTCTGCACGCAAAACTTCAGGAGAACGCGATTCGGCGCACGCGATAATTTGTTGATAAGTCGTTACATTGCCACAGGCCTCTGTTTTCGCCCATGCCATGGACGAAACAAAAAGAGCCAGTGGAACTAATCTTAAATAAGACATAGGTCACACCTTTTAAATTTTTATTTAAATTAAAGAGATTCGCGGAAAACTAAGCGGTGTGCTTGGGAGGCTGAAATGGACCGTCGATCGAGCGGTCTAAAAGATTCTTATTTTTTTGAGTATAAAGGGAGCCTAAAATCAAAGGCGACGCTAAACCCGTGTCTTCTGATGACAATAAAATTGCACAATGTCCTAAGTGACAATGCCCCGTTGCGCAAGGGTCCACATCTTGGTGTTCGCAATTTGTCGCCGAATCATGCCACTCAGTTTGTAATGAAACTTCGACCGAAGTTTTTTCTTGGTGAAGATGAAAGGAGAGTGCACTTCCGACCAGAACCGAAGCCAGGGATACAACAAGCGTTAGAAAAATAAAAGATCGAAACACTCTGTTCACACCAGAAATATATGCTAAATAAGCTTCCCATTACAAGTTCTTTACCGAGAAATAACAATATCTCTCAGTCTGAGATTTATTGTCACAAAAGTTCCTCGTCTTTCCTAATGCAATTGCAAGGAACTTGCTCCCTCAATGCAAGTGAACTGCGACTATGTAAAACCCCACAGTTTTGGGTTTTATTTTGTCTGGTCTTTATTCCTGTATAAAACTTCCTCCACTAATACGGAGGAAAAATGAAATATCTATTATCAACAGCCCTAATACTATTCACCTGCACTCAAGCTTTTGCTGCGGAGATCACGCCAGGCAATCTGGTAGGACGCTACAAAGTGGAAGCGAAAGCGGGATTCCAACGCGTTTATTTAAACTTTCGCGTTGTAAATACCAAAGAATTTGAACTGCAAAGAACTTATCCTGACGGCCACGGCGATGAAGTCTGCAACGGCACCTACTCGCTCAGCCCAAGCCTTTTCTGGGAAGATATCATTCTTGCTAGCGGCAAAACCTTCCAAGGTGTCTTTAGCTGCCCAAGTAATCGCTCTCGCAGCATCAACTTCAATATCGATTTTGAAAATAAAACGACGGATGATCTTTCTCAAGGTACGAGCGTGACCGTGACGAGCTCTTTAGCTCCAGGCCGACGTATCAACGCTTACGTGAAGAAACAATAGAAAATAAAAAAGCCCTTCAAATGCTGAAGGGCTTTCCTCTCAACTTAGCAGACTCCACTAATCTACGGCTTCAATTCTTAATTTATCAATGCCCACTTGAACACCAACACCTTTAAGCAGTTGTAGCGAAATGTTAAACGCCAACTGGGGCAATCCAACTTTCACTGCCGTGAATGCTCCGACACCGCCAATAATAGCCGCTTCACCTTGAGCTACTTTGTACTTACCAAGAATCACGCTAGGTGATGAATTAAATAAACTGATTTCTGAAGACACACCGGCAAGTTTGAAGTAACCAGCTCCCACTGTGGGACCCAACCAGTGATGACCAATGGTGATCTTAACGTTTTGACTGTAATGCTTATTCACAAGGCCTTTGCACGTCAAAGTTCCGTAAGCCACGGTTGAAAAATGGCCCACGATAACTTTAAGTCCTTTGGAAGTACCTTTAAAAGCAAGTCCGCACGCCCAGGCGCGGCCATTGATGGATGCATCTCCTTGAGTTTGAGAATCTGCGGACTCTGCATGGGCAAAGACGCCCGCTAGACTTAACGCCAAAATCACAGCTAACTTTTTCATCACTTTCTCCTTGTTGTAAGTTGTTCTTGCCCTCTATGAAGAGCCAACCCTCTAAGAGAAGCAAGCCAACGGATGAAAGACATATCAAAGACGTTCCGGCTGCGTTCCTTTTCCGACGAGAGTTGGTAAGAACCCACCGCGCTTTTGCCGCCTCACACTGAATAAATCTTGTATTGACTGTCATTTTGTGAGAGCAATTTTAAATGGCGCAATCAACAATTCGTAATCAAATCCATCTTCTTATCAACGGTGTCGAACACACCATTGGCGGCGACGAAGCTTTTCTGCCTTTGGCGCAATATCTTCGCTATCATGCTCTTCTTCCGGGGACAAAAGTCGTCTGCGCTGAAGGTGACTGCGGAGCCTGCACGTCTCTTGTGGCGCGTTGGAATGAGGGATCTTGGTCCGCCTTTCAAACTTTGAACTCCTGCATCGCCCCCGTTTATCTTTTCGACCTGGCTTCAGTTGTCACGGTGGAAGGCCTCGCCATGGAGGAAGAGCTCAGTGAAGTGCAAAGCAAGATGCGCGAATTTCATGGAGGCCAATGCGGTTACTGCACGCCGGGAATGGTTTGCGCCCTTTCAGGACTTGCAGAAAATTGCGTCCAGAAAAAAACTCCGATCACAGAGAAAAAAGCGCGCAATCATCTGACTGGAAATCTTTGCCGCTGCACGGGTTATGAGCCGATTCTTAATTCTGCATTGCACATGGATTTAAAAAAATGGCAGCCGCTAAGCGACAGATACAACACAAGCGCCTCTAAAAGTTCATTTCAAAAAATCGCAGACGATGCGATCGAAATTCAAGGAACTCAAAAGAAAGTCTCCGCTCCAAAAAATTTAAATGAGGCTTTGCGTATTAAGGAGCAAACTCCGCAAGTGCGTTTGGTTTCAGGTGCCACAGACTTAGGAGTCCTTCACAACAAAGGAAAATCCTTTTTAGATCAGGTCTTAGTCGTCAATCGCATTCCCGAACTGGCAAAGCTTGAAACAACGGACAAAGGCCTTTGGGTTGGCGCAAAAATTTCTTTGACGGAATTTGAAAACTTCGCCGAAGAATCTCATCCTGAACTCAGTCGCTTGATGCGTGTCTTTGCTTCCCCGCAAATCAAAAACCAGGGGACGTTGATCGGCAATGTGCTTAACGGTTCTCCCATTGGTGACAGCATTCCGGGCCTTTTGGCTTTGAATGCAGAAGTTCACCTCCAATCAGCCAAGGGTCACAGAGTTGTTCCTCTGACAGCGTTCTATAAAGGATATAAGTCTTTTGATCTTTTGCCGGAAGAAATGGCCATTGGAATTTTGATTCCTCATCTGCCAAAAACTTGGCGCACGAAATTTTATAAAGTTTCCCTTCGTAAAGACCTCGATATTTCGGCAGTGACTTTTGCAGCAGCTTTAAAAATTGAAAACAACAGCATTCAAGAAGCGCGCATTGCTTTAGGCGGCGTGGGCCCCACGGTGGTGCGTTTACCGCAGATTGAAAAAACTTTGCAAGGGGCTCAGTTCAGCGAACAAGTTTTCAAAAACGCGGGAATGGAAGCTCGTCAACATATCAAACCGATTTCTGATCTGCGTGCGACAGAAGACTATCGTCTGCAAGTCGCCGAAAATCTTTTCCATAAATGTTTTGTTGAACTTCGTGAAGAGGCCGCTGCATGTCCATAGGTCAAAATATTCCCCATGATTCATCTCGCGGCCACGTGACTGGCGGCAGTGTTTTTATTGACGATCGCACTTTGACACAAAAAGAAGTTTTCGTTTTACCCATCGGTGTTCCCGCCGCAGCCGGAACTTTAAAGAAAGTCGATACGGAAGCCGCTATCAAAGCTCCCGGAGTTTTAGCGGCTTTCACAGCCAAAGACTTGCATCACAACATGTGGGGAACCATTGTTCCGGAGCAGCCCATCCTGGTAGATCAAAAAATCGGTTACTATGATGAGCCCGCTGTGATTTTAGTCGGAACATCCATGGATGCTTTGCTGCGCGCAAAACCTTTAGTGAAGTTTGAAATCGAAAAATCGCCTGCGATTTTGACTATTGATGAGGCCATCGAAAAGCAGCGGTTTATTTACAAAGCCAATGCTTTCGTATGCGGTAATGTTGACGACGCTCTTAAAAAATCTCCGCACCGTCTTCAAGGATTTTTCGAGTGTGGTGGCCAAGAACACTTCTACATGGAGTCACAAGCCTGTATTGCCTACCCGCTTGAAGATGGCCAAGTGGAAATTCACTCAAGCTCTCAACATCCCAGTGAAACTCAACACGTGGTTGCAGAGGCCTTGGGTCTGCAACTGCACGAAGTCGTTTGCATCGTCAAACGCATGGGTGGAGGTTTCGGCGGCAAAGAAAGTCAGGCGGCTCCGTTTGCAGCAATGGCAGCTTTAGTTGCACAAAAAATGCAACGCCCTGCTCGCCTTTGCCTTTCAAAAGACGACGACATGGTGATGACAGGAAAACGCCATCCGTTTAAGAATTTCTATGAAATCGGTTTCGATAATGAAGGTCGCATCTTGGGTCTCAAAGCCCAGCTCTATGCTGATGGTGGTGCTTATGCCGATCTTTCAAGTTCTATTCTAGATCGAGCGATGTTTCATATTGATGGCGCCTATTATCTTCCCAATGCTCACATTGAAGGATTTGTCGTTCGCACAAATATGCACTCGAACACCGCATTCCGCGGCTTCGGCGGCCCTCAAGGCACAATGACCATTGAAAGTCTTATTGAAGACATCGCAAAACATTTAAAAATAGATGCCCTGACAGTGCGTGAGCGCAACTGCTATGGCCAAGAGAAAAACAATGTCACTCACTACGGTCAAAAATTAGATCACAATCCCTTGCCAGAGCTTTTCACTCGTTTGAAAAACGACAGCGACTATCTTAAACGCCGTGAAGAGATCGAAAAATTCAATTCGCTTAATAACGGCAAGGTTCGCGGTCTTTCGATGACGGCGACAAAGTTTGGTATCGCCTTCACAGCTCGTTTCTTAAATCAGGGAAATTCTTTGGTGAATGTGCATAAAGATGGAACTGTGCAAGTTTCAACGGGTGCAACGGAGATGGGTCAGGGGGTAAACACCAAGATTCAACAAATCGTGGCTCACGCTTTCGGGATTCCAGCTCCCGATGTCAAAGTGATGGCGACCTCCACGGAGAAAAATCACAACACTTCGCCCACAGCGGCGTCGAGCGGTTCTGATATCAACGGTTCAGCGGCTTTGAAAGCCAGCCTAGAAATTAAAAAACGCCTGGCGTGGTTGTTTCAAAATATTATCGCGGGCACACCGATGAACGATATTGCCGAGTGTCCACCTGTTGACGAAAAACTTCTTCGCCTTGAAGATTTTGATTTCAATCACGGCCAAGTCAAACACTTGCCATCAGGCCAAACACTGCCGTGGGCAGATCTTGTAAAGAAGGCTTATTTAAATCGCATGTCCTTAGGAGAATACGCTCACTTTAAAACGGAAGGTCTTGGTTTCGACAAAGCGCGCAGCATGGGAACGCCTTTTAGCTATTTCACAAACGGTGTGGCCTTAAGCGAAGTGCAACTTGATACATGGACCGGAGAATACAAAGTTTTAAGAACAGATATTCTCATGGATCTGGGACGTCCATTAAATCCTGGCATTGATCGCGGCCAGGTCACCGGTGCCTTCGTACAAGGCATGGGTTGGGTGACATCCGAAAAACTTTTCTATAACAAAGACGGAAGACTTTTAAGTCACTCTCCAACGACTTACAAAATCCCCAACATTCAAGACACCCCTCGCGTTTTCAATATCGAATTTATTGAGAATCACGAAAACCGTCAGAATGTCCACCGCTCGAAAGCCGTCGGTGAACCACCGTTCTTATTGGGAATCAGTGTATGGACGGCCTTGAAAGATGCTTTGAAATACAAGACGTCAAAAATTCCAAATATTAAATCTCCGGCAACACCTGAAGAACTTTTAATGGAGCTAGCTCGCTATGAGTAAAGGAAATTTCGAAGATTTTCTAGGCGCCATGTCGGCCCTTCAGAAAAAGGGAAAAACTTTTGTTGTTGTCACTTTGGTAAAACAAATCGGTTCTTCCCCACAAGAGGTTGGAGCCCGCGCGATCATCAGCGCTGACGGCCTTGAATACGGAACCGTCGGCGGCGGCAAGGTTGAAAACCGCGCCATTCAAGAAGCCAAAAAAATGATCACAGAAAAAACGCATTACTTATTTACCGATTGGAACTTACAAAAAGACATCGGTATGACTTGCGGTGGAGTGGTGAGTTTCTTTTTTGAACTCTTTGAACAGGAGCACCCCTTTCACGTCGCCGTGTTTGGCGCAGGCCACATTGCCCAAGAGTTCGTTCGCCTACTTTTAAAGCTCGACTGCAAGGTCTCTTGTTTTGATCCGCGCCGCGAATGGCTGGACAAACTTCCAACGTCTTCCAAGCTCACGACTCTTTGCACAGAGGATATGGCAGGCGAAGTAACAAAACTTCCTGAGAGATCTTTTGTCACACTGATGACGATGGGACACGGCACGGATTTACCAGTTCTAATTGAAACGATGAAACACCGTGATCGTTTCAGCTATGTTGGGAACGTCGGAAGTCATCAAAAGTATTTACGTCTGCGCAACGATCTGAAACAAGCCGGCATCCCTGAAGACGTGATTGAAAAGTTTTATTGCCCGATGGGTGAAGACTTTGGTGGCAACTCTCCAGTTGAAATCGCCTTTAGCATCATTGCGCAAATTTTAAGAACAAAAGATCAGATCTTTGGTAGAAGCAACGAAGCTTCAACATAAAGGAATATCCATGGCCACTTCTTTGGCAAAAAAGAAAACTCAAAAAATTTCTTCTCAAGAATTGCCAGAGCGCCTGGCTCAAGCCCGTGGTGACGCAGAACTTGATATGCTTATCACCAATGTCCAAATGCTGGATGTGATCACCGGAGAAACCTATCCCACGGCCATTGCTATTGGTGGAGAATTCATCGTTGGTGTTGGTCTTGAATA
>NZ_CAMLDV010000068.1 GCF_946478835.1 uncultured Bdellovibrio sp.
TTCCCGTTGTGAAAGGCTTTTTTAGGCTCGCTGTCGTTTTATAGCGTTCGTATTTTACGTCCGCTGCTTGATTGGAGTTGGAAAGAAGACCCACGGTTTTGTCGTATTCAAAGCCGGTTTCGACTAAAAGTTGCCAGTCGTAAGCCGACAAAGTTTTCACCGGCTCCAAACGGAACTGTTGGTACTTCAAATTCACTTCCATTGTTTTAGGTCCCTGTTTCAAAACAAGTTCCGCAACGGATTTTTGATTCAAAGTAATTTCTTTTGGAGCAGGGGCTTTTTGCGCCCAGGCTCCTTGCATTGCTGTCGTACTAAGAAGAGTCAGAAATAGTTTTACCATGTTACTTTTGTTCCTAATTCAAAGTTGTCTTTTTGCAGAGCGATCTCGCTGCTGTCGTTGAGATTTCTTTGCGACCATTCAGTGAAAAGAGACCATTTGTTAGAGATCGCAAAATCAAGACCGTATCCCATAGCGTGGAAACCTGCTGACTTTGAGAATGCCGCAAAATCGTCAGAACTTGTTTGTGTGTAGCTTAAAGTTCCATACTGTGGAGACAAAGTGAAAGACAACCAAGCAAGACGCTCCCAAGAAACGGCCATCATAGGACCTACGCTGAACATTGTTGTATTCAAACGAGCGTCGTCAATTTTGTAACCAGAGGCTAAAGTAGCCTCAACACTTTGAGAGGCAAATCCGGCTTTACCGCGAACGCCGAATTTCCAAAGAACGGATTTTGTTTGGAATGGAACACTCATCACACCCAACTCAAGGCTTGGCATGACAGTGCTATCATGTTTGCTTAAATCAAAAGTTCCTGAACCTTGCTTTGTCGCCGTTCCTTCAGCTTGAAACATTTGTCCAGAGAAAGCGGCAAAGTATTTCCAAGGGCGAGTCACGACTTCAGGGCGAGGATCTTTCAAAGTCAGCATTCCAGAAACTTGAGCATCTGAAGCCGCCGCTTTTTCTTGGCGTTCGTCGATTTTAGATTCAGCAAGAGCTTTTTCTTTTAAAGAAAGTTCTGGTGCGGGAGTAGCAGGTGCAGAAGATTTTTTTGCAACAGGAGCTGCTCCGCAAACCACGGTGAAAAGAGTAACGACAAGAAGGAGCGACAATTTCATAATTCCCACCTCGAAGACTGTATTTAAATGCGGCGTCAGGAATAGTCCGATGAAAGGGGCCTGTCAACCGAAGTTTAGCCTCCTAAGGGGGGCTAACAAACATAAGGATTTCAAGGCCTTGAGAGCGATGTGTTGAAAGAAAATCGTAATGACTATTTTACAGGGATTGCCTACAGTGGCGAGTCTTATGAGGAGTGTTAAATGAAGCTCTCGGATATTTCGATTAAGAATCCCGTATTTGCGTGGATGTTGATGTTTGGATTGATGATTTTCGGTCTGATCTCCTTCTCTCGTATGGGTGTGAGTCAGATGCCAGACGTCGACTTTCCCACAGTGAACGTCAGCGTGACTTTGCAGGGGGCCGCGCCTGAGGTGATGGAAACGCAGGTTGTCGACCCGATTGAAAGTTCATTGATGTCGGTGGAGGGGATTCAATCCATCAAGTCGAGCAGTAAAACGGGCTCTGCAACGATCACTGTGGAGTTCGATCTTGATCGCAATATCGATGTGGCTTTGCAAGACGTGCAAGCCAAGGTGGCTGCAGCTCAACGTCTTTTGCCGGACGACGTGGATGCTCCAACGCTTTCAAAAACAAATCCCGATGACCAACCGATCATTTGGTTGGCATTGACTTACGAAAAAGAAGATCCTGAATTCTTAATGCGTTATGCGCGCGATTATTTGAAAGACCGTTTCACAACTGTGGAAGGTGTCGGTGACATCTTCCTTGGCGGTTACACGGATCCTGTGATGCGTGTGCGTGTTCGTCCGAAAGATTTGATTCGCTATAACATTGCGGTGAGCGACGTGATGGATGCGATTGCCAGTGAACACTCCGAACTTCCTGGTGGTTATATCGAAACGGATAAAAAAACTTTCAACGTCCGCACGATGGGTGAGGCAAAAACGGAAGAGGAATTCCGCTCTATCGTGATCAGCCGCCGTGCCGGTGCCACGGTCGCTGATCCAACGAATATGGTGAAGATCTCTCAAGTGGCCGATGCGAGCATGGGCCTTGATAAGATCTCTCGCATGTCGCGCTTTAACGGAAAGACAGCGTTGGGGTTAGGTATTCGTAAGCAGCGTGGAACTAATGCCGTGGCTGTTGCGAAAGCCGTGAAAGAAAAAATCAACGAAATTCAAACACAGCTTCCTGAAGGTATGAAAATCCAAGTGAACTTTGACAGTACAAAGTTCATCGAGCAATCCGTGCATGAGTTGAACAAACACTTGATGCTTGCGGTGATCTTGACATCTTTGGTGTGTTGGTTGTTTTTGGGAAGTTGGTCCGCGACGTTCAACGTTTTGCTGTCTATTCCGACCTCGTTGTTGGGCGCCTTCATTGGTCTTTATTTCCTGGGTTACACCCTGAATACATTCACCTTGTTGGGTCTGACACTCGCGATTGGTATCGTCGTGGATGACGCCATCATGGTTCTAGAAAATATCTTCCGCTATAACGAAAACGGAAGAGGTCGTATTGAGTCTGCGATCTTGGGAGCGCGCGAGATTTCGTTTGCTGCGATGGCCGCAACAGCCGCCGTTATTGCGATCTTCTTACCGGTCGCCTTCATGAAGGGGATCATCGGTAAGTTCTTCATGCAATTCGGTGTGACGATCTCTATCGCGGTCTTTTTGTCATTGGTAGAGTCTTTAACGATCACACCCATGCGTTGTGCGGGTTTCGTCCATCACGGTGAAAGAACAACGAAGATTGGTCGTGCATTTGAAACTTTCATGGAGAACCTCAAAGTTTCTTACGACGTATGGTTACGTAAATCTTTAGAGCATCGTTGGAAAGTCGTTCTTGGTTCTATCGTTTTCGTGGCGGTGTCTTTTGTTTCAATTAAATTCTTGAACAAAGAGATGAGTCCCGCGCAGGACCAAAGTATTTTTATCGCGCGTTTGATGCTTCCGGTGGGAACATCTTTGCCGTACACCGATCAACAGACCAAGAAGGCTGAACAATGGTTGCTTTCTCGCCCTGAAGTTCAGCAAGTGTATGCGGCTATCGGTGGTTTCGGCGGCGGTGCTTCTGATGCCAATACGACGATGATGTTTGTGACTTTGAAAGATGTGAAAGACCGTGGCAAAGACCCAGAAAAGGGAAAGCCACTTTCGCAACAAGAGTTTATGCAAGTCGCTCGTAAAGAGCTTGCGAAAATTCAAGATGTGCGTCCGGTTTTGATGGACTTGTCACAGCAAGGTTTCTCTTGCGGTCGCGGTTATCCGATTGAATTTACAATCTTGGGTTCTGACTGGGATAAACTTGCGAAGTACACGCAAGACATGATGAAAGAGATGGAAAAAAGCGGCCTGATGGTCGACGTCGATTCCAACTACCTTTTAGGTATGCCAGAAATCCAAGTGAAGCCGGATCGTGTGTCGGCGGCTCAACATGGCGTGAGCATTAAGTCTATCGGTTCAACAGTGAATGCGTTGATCGGTGGAGTGAAAGTCGGTGAATATCCAGAGGGTGGACACCGTTACGATATCAAAGTGAAACTTGTCGATCAGGGAAATCCGATGGATGAGATTAAAACTTTGTTCGTCGGAAACAGTCGTGGAAATTTGATTCCGCTTCCTCGTGTGACGAAGGAAGAAATGGGTTCAAGTCTGCAATCGATCTCTCGTTCCAACCGTCAACGTGCGATCACGGTGACGGCGAACTTAAAGCCGGGCGTTTCACAGCAAACGGCGATGAACTATGTGGAAGCCACGGCGAAGAAAATGCTCGGCCCTGGTTACATGATCGATCAAGGCGGAAGCTCGAAGACGTTTAAAGAGTCATTCCAAAGTTTGATCTTTGCCTTGGTGCTAGGTCTTGTGATCGCGTACATGGTTTTGGCGAGTCAGTTCAATTCGTTTATTGATCCTGTGACGATTTTGATGGCCTTGCCGTTTAGTTTCAGCGGTGCCTTCTTTGCGTTGCTGATCACGGGTCAATCATTGAATATGTTCTCAATGATCGGTTTGTTGCTTTTGATGGGTATCGTGAAAAAGAACTCGATCTTGTTGATTGAGTTTACAAACACCGTTCGTGATCGCGGAACTCGTGACGCGAAAGCCGCACTGATCGAGGCGTGTCCGATTCGTCTTCGTCCGATCTTGATGACTTCGATTGCCACGATCGCTGCCGCGATTCCTTCGGCGACAGCGACAGGAGCTGGTTCTGAAACAATGCGCCCGATGGCGATTTGTTTGATCGGTGGTGTGGTTGTCTCCACAGCCTTGACATTGTTCGTAGTTCCTTGCGTTTATTCATTGATGGATAAATTCAAAAAACGCGATGAGGTTCGAGAGAAAACAAAACAAGCCTTTGCGGCTGTGGGCTCTGAAGCTCTTGACGCTTAAGACGAAAAAAGCTCCCTTAAGGGAGCTTTTTTATTTCTGATTCTAATCTAAAAACTGAATTCCGGCTTTCACCACATTGTCATCGACGGCTTTGACCCAGATGACTTTGGCGCGCATCGGAGAAAGGCGTCCGACCTTCACTTTGATAACTTGGTCTTTTTCGACGGTTTCCATGGTTTTGATAAGAAGGGCGCAGCCCGTATAAGATTCATTGAGAATCAAAGCGACGGCCGTGGCCGCAAAGCCTGTTTCATCATGAAAATCTATGAGGGCATGATCCAACGGATCCGGTTGAAATCGTATCGATCTCGTCATAGATGGCTCCTTAGAGTTTATTTTACCCCAAAAACCTGAAGGCGGCTTAACTTTTTAATGAATCATTAGCCTAGGCCTAAAATTTCGATTATCTTCGATATATGTATTTTGAACAAAGAACCCCCTTATTTTTGCAGTTGGGCTTTCGCGAAGAAGCCTTGCCTCAGCTAAAGGCCTACGTGGATCTTTTATGGACGGCCAACGAGGATCTCAACTTGGTCAGTCGCAAAATGACTTTTGAAGAGTTGATCGACAACCATGTGATTGATTGTTTATTAGCGCTTAAAAGATTTCCAAAAAATATCAAATCCGCAGCGGATTTTGGGGCGGGTGGGGGCCTTCCGGGAGTGATTTACGCGATTCAGTTTCCTGAAGTGAAATATCATCTTTATGAGAAGAGTCCCAAGAAACAGGAATTCTTAACTCGTTGTAAGACAATTGCTCCGAATTTAGAAATTCATGGGGAGATTCCCAAGGAACTCAAAGGCGTGGAGCTTGTCACGGCTCGCGGGTTTAAGCCGATCGATGTGATCTTGGAAGTCAGCCGCGATTACTACAAGAAAAACGGAAAGTATTTTTTGTTGAAAGCTCGCAGGGAAAAAATCGACGAAGAAATCACTTTGGCCCGAAAGAAGTTTAAAGATTTGAAAGTCGAGATTGAACCTTTGACTTCGCCGGTTTTGGAAGTTGAACGTCATTTGGTGTTGATCTAATAAATGAAATCATTTTATCGCATGATTCCTTTTTTCTTTTTCTTAGTGACGTCTTTCACTGCATTTGCCGGTGAACCTATTCCTGCAGGCTGTACGGCATCCAGAAATTTTTCTGCGTATGCTTACAAAGTATGGATCTCAAAAGAAACAAAGCAGACGGCAAGTGAAGAAGCGAGCCAGAGTGCGAACATTCCTGTGAATAAAAAAATCGAATTGCAACTGCATGCTAAGCAAGGCGAATTCAAGGGATTCGTGAATTTCGAAATTCCTGAAGCGGGCTCTTATGTGATTGTAACCGACGCTTATCCTCACATGGATATCACGGAGCTAACAACGAGTGAGAGTTTAAACCCTACCGACTTTGGAAAGATCCGTGATTGCGGAACCGTCAGCAAAGCCTTGCGTTTTGAGTTCGCAAAACCTGGCAAGTTTCTTCTGGGTTTTACCAGTGGCCAAGGCCCTATCTTAAATGTCTTAATTTGGAAGCTTTAAAGATTAGCTCCACAAAACAGAGCGCATGGAAAGACTTCCCATCTCATATCCCTCGTAAGGGTAGGAGATTTTGTCTTGCTCTGTCGAAGCACCGTAACAGTAAAGCAGAGGAAGATAGTGTTCCGGTGTTGGAACTGAAAGGGCCGCAGCTTCGCCCAGTTTCTTTTCAAAACCCGTCAAAGTAGCCGTGTCTCGTTCTTCCAAAGATTTTTTAATTGCAAGATCAAACTCTTGATTCCAAGGATAAACGGCTGTCGGCTCACGCCAATTTAACACACGCAAGTTGTGCACGATATTGCCGCTTCCTAAAATCAAAACACCTTTTTCGCGAAGGGGACGCAAAAGTTTTCCCATCTCTAAGTGCTGCTCTGGAGTTTTCGTCACATCAAGGCTTACCTGAAATACAGGAATGTCTGCATGCGGAAACATATGAACTAGGACAGACCAAGCGCCGTGATCCAATCCCCATTTTTCGTTCAAGGTTGAATTTGGCAAAAGTTTTTGTGTTTCGTGAGCGACACTGAGGGGGCCTCGCGCAGGATATTGCACATCAAAAAGAGCTTTTGGAAAACCATAAAAATCATGAATGGTCGCAGGAGCGGAGTTGTAAAGAACTTGAGTTCCCTGTGTCTCCCAGTGAGCGGAGACACAGAGAATCGCCTGTGGTTTTGGAAGTGTTTTTCCAAGAGTGTTCAGTCCCACCGTGAAGGGATTTGTGTCGAGAGCATTCATCGGTGAGCCATGACCCACAAAGAGCACAGGCATGAGAGACATAAAATTAACCTTTCTTTTCGATCGGTTTGTTGGCTTCGATCTTGATGATCAAAGTCACTTCATCACCGACAACAGGACCCGCTTCAACAGCTTTGCTCCAAGTCAAACCGAAGTCTTTACGGTTGATTTTTCCAGTCGCAGAGAAAGCCACTTTGTGATTACCAAATGGGTCATTCACATCACCCAAGTATTTCACGTCAAGAGTCACTTCTTTAGTTTTACCCTTTAAAGTCAAATCGCCAACGAGTTTCAAGTTATCTGCTGTGCCAACGATCTTCTTTGTGACAAAAGTCATTTTTGGATTTTTTGCTACGTCAAAAAAGTCAGGGCTCTTCAAGTGATCGTCACGGTCTTTATTATCCGTATTGATCGTTGCAACATCGACATTTAAGTTCGCTTTAGATTTTTCCAACTTTGGATCAATCGTAATGCTGCCATCAAATTTATTAAAACGACCCTCAACGGTAGCAATCACCAAGTGAGGAATTTCAAAACCGATTTTTGAGTGAGCAGTGTCAATAGCATAAGTTCCCGCAGGAATTGTTTTGCCGGCAAATGCTGTTACGCTTGCAAGTGTCACCAAAGTGCTGAGGATTAATTTTTTCATTAGTAGTTCTCCTTTTAGTTTAATTTTGCTGCTTCAGCTGGGTTCTGCCCGCGTCCGCGACTTCAACGGAATTAGTATCGTCTTATTTACATTATTGCGAAAGGTGACATAAATGAGATACACTGTTTCATATATGGAACAATTTGATCTCAACCAAATTCGTATCTTCGTGAGACTTGTGCAGGCGGGAAGCTTTACAAAGGCCGCAGAGGTTCTGCGTCAACCTAAGTCCAGAGTCAGTCGCCGCCTGTCCGCACTGGAAAAAGAGCTGGGCGTGCAGTTGATTTATAGAACGACTCGTCAATTTCAACTGACCGAAATGGGACGGGCTTATTATGAACGGGCTCGCGGATTGGTGGAGGGATTAGAAAGTCTATCGACCGAGGTCAGCGATACAACCACAGAAGTGGCGGGCCTTATCAAGATCACGGCTTCCGACGACATGGGCGTAAATATTTTGCCGGGATTGCTCGATGAATTTTCAAAGCAGTATCCCCAAGTGCGCTTCGAAATTTTTCTGACTCAAGCCTATGTGGATCTTGTGAAAGAATCCATTGATGTTGCCATTCGTATTGGGCACCTGCGCGACAGTTCTTTGCGTGTTCGTAGAGTGGGAACGGTGAAGAACATTCTTGTGGCGACTCCGGGACTTCTGGAGCGCTATCGTAATTGGGAAGATATCAATCAGCTAAGTAACATCCCTTTTGTTGGTTTTACGTTTTTATCAAAGATTGAAATGATTCGCGGAAATGAAGGAAAGAAATTCAATCTGAAACCCACATACACTTACACCTCGAACAATCCTGCGATGCTTGTAGAATTAGCGCTACTTGGCAAAGGTTTGGCTTTTGTGCCTGAGTTTTTATGTGCAGAGCACGTGCGCACAGGAAGACTTGTGCACATTCATAAAACGTTGCGCGGTCAAGAAACCCCGATCAGCATCGTGACTCCAGAGCAAAAAGAAACGCCGCTCAAAGTAAAAAAATTTTCAGAATTTATGGCAAAAAGAATGAAGGAAATTTTAGGAAGTTAGAATAGTTTTAAAAGGGCTTTGTAAAGTCCCACGTATTCAAAACGGAGAAGGCACCAAATGGCGCCACACCAAAGCAGTCCCAGAAGACCCATCATCACGAGCTGCGGAAGATTGGCAAGATTGAACTGACTGCGTGGGCGATTGAGCAAATCATCAATCTGCCCCCGTTCTTGGGTTTCCTTGAACTTTCTCGCAAGGCCTTGCGCGAGCACAATTCGTTGAGACATTTCCAATTTATAAAAATGCACGCCCACCAAAGTGCGAGACTCAGAAATGTTTTCCAGACGCGTGACGATGCCGTAGCACGCCATCTGTTTTGAACCGGGAGGAGTGAATTGAATTTTGATAACCTCGCCCAAGAGCGGACAAAGATCATCAGGAGCGGTGAAGGCCAAACCAGTCAGTGAAACATTTTTGATTTCAGTGCCTTCTTCCCACGGAACTTGCTTAGGGCCCGCGACGCGCACCAAACTATCATCCTCAGTGTTGAGAATGTAACGTGGAGATCGGCCGTGATAGCGAGCAAGACTGGTCATGCATTTCTTGTCGGCGAAAACGAGGACCCTCTGAAGGTACGTCGTACCTTTTTGCATTGCTTTGCGATGGAATTTCATATTGAGATCTAAAAAAATATGACGAAAAGCGTTTCAAAAAGGTACGGCGTACCCCTAGAAATGCCGCCAGCCTTTGAATTCTTTTATTTCTTCTTTTCCGTCGGCGTGTGTGAGGAAAACTCCTGGAGACTCTGTGAACTGTCCTACAAGATGCCATCCACCAAACAGGTCATAGTCGTCGGGAGAAATAGCCATAAGAAGTTCGTAATCTTCGCCGCCCCAAAGTGAAAATTCGTGGGCGGGAATGCTAAACTCCAAGGCCATTTTTGCAGTATCCTCATGAATCGGAAGATTTTCCGCAAAAATATGCAAGCCTGCTCCTTCAGGACAAAGTTGAAGGGCGTCATTGATAAGTCCGTCACTGCAATCCATCAGCGCATGCACTTTATCTTTCTTTTTCACAAGAGCGCCGACTAAATCCAAACGGGGACGGGGATGCAGGTGCTTTTTCTTGGCCTCGTCGTAGCCTGATATCTTTTTTTGCAAAGCCATAAGGCCCGTGTGTGAAAGTCCCAAAGGACCGCTGCTTAAAAGCAAGTCGCCTTTCATCGCACCTTTGCGAGTGAGAGGATATTCACAAGAGCCATGAACACTGACATCAATCACAAGTTTGTCGGGGCTTGCAGAGAGATCTCCACCGACGATTTCGCAAGAATATTTATCAGCAAGTTGGCTCATGCCCAGATAGAACTCGTCAAGCCAAGATTCGTTTATTTTTTCAGGGAAGGCGATAGAGACCTGGGCAAAATGAGGGTGGGCTCCTATCGCAGCGATGTCGCTTAAATTCACCGCCAAAGCTTTTGCTCCAAGATCGAAAGCACTGAAATAGTCCAGCTTGAAGTGCACATCTTCGACCATCATGTCTTGGCAAATGACTGAATATCCAGGGAAGTTTTTAAATACAAACGCATCGTCCCCCAGCGGTACGATAGTATGATCGTTGTGACGCTGGACCCGGTAACGAATCTTTTGAATAAGAGTCCATTCCTTGGGGGTATTTTGCATGTCGTTGTTCCTTGAGAAGACGTTGCTAAACAAGTGGCTTTATTGTGAAATATCTGAAGAAAGAGTCAAGGAGGATTCTTTGAATACGCCAAAAGTGGCTTCGCCTAAAAGAACATCAAAAAAGAAATCTACCAGAAAGCCCAAAGTCGTTGAGCATCCTCTGTCATCTGAAAGTCTTTTCAGCAGTCGTGAGATCGGATGGCTGAATTTTAATCGTCGCGTTTTGACAGAAGCTGAAGACGCTCGCAATCCTTTGTTAGAGCGCGTGAAGTTTTTAAGTATTTCGACTTCGAACTTGGATGAATTTTTCATGAAGCGTGTCGGCGGTTTGAAGCGCCACATGGCTTATGGGATTTCACCAAAATCTTCCGACGGAAAAACGCCGCTCTTGCAATTGCAGGAGATTCGTCAGTTCGTCAATCCCATGCTGCAAGATCAAGCGATCTGTTATGACAAAGTTTTAAAGCCCGCTCTTGAAAAAGAAGGTGTGTATCTTCTGTCTTGGAAAGAGCTGACGGATAAAGAAAAAGAACTTGTTAAAAAATACTACAATAAAAATGTATTCCCTGTTCTAACGCCACTGTCTGTGGATCCGGGGCATCCATTTCCGTTTATTTCAAACTTGTCTATCTCGCTTGGTGTGACTTTGAAACATCCAAGCAACGACGATAAACTTTTTGCTCGCGTGAAAATTCCGAAAGTGCTTCCTCAGTGGATTCGTATTGATCCTGAATCCTCCGCGTTGCGTTTTGTAAGTCTTCTAGAAATGATCAAAGAAAATCTTGCAGATTTATTTCCGTCAATGCAGGTTTTGAATGTAATGCCCTTCAGGCTCACGAGAAATGCGGACTCGGATCAAGATCAGGAAGATGCGGAAGATTTGTTGGAGGCGATCGAAGAAGAATTGCGCCAGCGTCGTTTCGCCGAAGTGGTTCGTTTAGAACATGGACCGAAACCAGATCCTTGGATGCTGAAATTTTTGATGGAAGAATTAGAAATCACAGAAGAAGACATTTATGAACTTCCTGCGATGCTAGATTTCACGGATTTAAGCGTGATTTCAGATTTGAATCTTCCGAAGTTAAAATTTGAACCTTACACACCGGTTGTCACTCCGGCTTTTGCTGAAGAAGGTGTAGGGATTTTTAATGCCATCAAGATGAGCGATCAACTTGTGCACAATCCTTACGAAAGTTTTTCGGCTTCCGTTGAAAAATTCATTCGCGTGGCTTGTGATGATCCAAAAGTTTTAGCGATCAAGATGACCTTGTATCGCACGGGTGACAATAGTCCCTTCATTCGTTCATTGATTCGTGCCGCTGAACAGGGAAAGCAAGTCGTTTGTTTGGTAGAGCTTAAAGCGCGCTTTGATGAAGAAAGAAATATTTATTGGGCTACCGAACTGGAAAATGCCGGCGTGCACGTCGTGTATGGCGTCGTCGGTCTTAAAACTCACGCGAAGACGGCCCTCGTTGTTCGTCAAGAACAAGAGGGTTTGAAATGCTATTGTCATATCGGAACGGGAAATTACAACGTTGCGACCTCACGCTTTTACACGGACTTGGGGCTTTTGACGGCCAAAGAGGAAATCACCAGTGACGTTGTTGAGTTCTTTCACTACCTGACGGGCCGTTCTTTGAAGAGCAATTATCAAAATCTTTTGATCGCGCCCGTGAACATGTTCTCTCGTTTTAAATCTATGATCGAGCGTGAAGCCGATCATGCCAAAGCGGGAAGACCTGCGCAGATTATTGCAAAGTTTAATAACTTTGAAGAAAACGACATTGCTGTGGCTCTCTATGCAGCTTCGCAAAAAGGTGTCGACATCGACATGATTGTCAGAGGTTTCTGTTGCCTTCGTCCAGGGGTTCCCGGCATGAGCGACAAGATCCGTGTGATTTCTATCATCGGTCGTTTCCTTGAACACTCGCGTTTATTTTACTTTAGAAATGGCGCTAAAGATCCTGTCGATGGAGAGTTCTACATTGGTTCTGCCGATTGGATGTATCGCAACCTGCATGCGCGTGTTGAAGCGATCGTTCCGATCTTAGATCGAGGGCTCAAAGAAAAGTGCTGGGAGATTTTGCAGCTCTGTGTGAAGGAGCAGCGCCAGGCATGGCAAATGAATGGGGATGGCACATACACACGCCGCAACTCTGCAGATATGGGAATTCATCAAACTTTGATGCAAATTGCGAAAGCTCGGGTTACATTGGTTGAAGAAAACCATTCTGCAGCAGAGTAAAGGGCAACAAAAGTGGAGCTGATCATCATTCGTCATGCCGTCGCGGAAGAGCGCGAGGACTTTAAAAAGAAAGGCCTTGAGGATCATTTACGTCCATTGACTTTAAAGGGACGTAAAAAGATGCAAAAGGTCTGCGTGAAGATGCGTGATTACGTAAAGGAAATTGATTTGATCGTTTCAAGTCCTCTGACTCGCGCCCGGCAAACTGCTGAAATCGTCTCTCAAATTTATTTTGAAACAAAAGTGGTCGAAGCGCCTGAATTGGTGCCGCACAGTCCTCCGCAAGCTTTTGTGAAATGGCTGCGCACGCAAGCCAAAAACTATCGTCGTATTGCAATCATCGGTCATGAACCGCATTTGAGTTCTTTTGCGAGCTATATGCTTTCAGGAAAAACGGAAAGTTTTATTGATCTTAAAAAGAGCGGCGTGATTGGTCTTGAGATGGAGTCCTTTACGCACGCAGAAGCTGGGGGAGCCCAGCTTCTGTATTACATTCCTCCAAAATTCCTGGTCGATTAGTTCGGCAAGAAATCCAAAGCTTTGAAGTAAGCCTCTGAAGCATCACCGACGTCGTTGGAATCGTGTTGAATTGTGATCGCTACGATATCCATGTCTTCCACATTTTTATCTGGGAAGGCGCGTTTCAAATCTTCCGCCAAATTTCTTTGGTACGTTTGTGGTTTGCCCAGCATGTCTTGATTGTTCAAGAGCAATTGTTTTGCTTCAGGCAAAGTCGCAACCACGATGTTCTTATTCGAGTACCAGTTTTCAAAGATCTGACCCGCTTGACGGGTTTCGCCGTTTACAGCATCGCCCCAATAGTAACCGAACAAGAAGACTTTGTCGTTCTTCGGATCTACTGTCGCTCTGTCGCCGTTGGCTTTACCATCACGGATCGTGAACCAAACTTGGAAAGCAGAGTCGTCTTTACCGGTTTTACCTTTTACTGGATCGGCACCTGGAACACCTTTAGTCACATCCAATTTCAACATCATCTTCGAGAATTCTACTGGAGAGAATCTGTAAGCCAATGTCGTCATACGGATAGAGTTGTTTTTACTCTTCATCAGGGCCCATTTTTCGCCGTCATGATCTGCCGTCACGTAACCGAAGTCTTTGTTATCATCCAAACCACCTGGTGAACGAGATTCATAATTGAACTGGTGATCCATGCGGAAGTGAACCATGTTCGTGTGGTTGTAATCGATGCGGATACCTTCTGGCATATTTGTTTTAGTCGCTGGAGCTACTTTTACGCCGGCCATGATGTCTGGAAGTTTTTGGACATCGAGGCTTGCATATGGCTCATAGCGAAGTTGTGATTGTGGCAATTTCACTTTCGGCTCATAGCTGTCAGCAGGGTCATTGATTTTTGGAAGCAAATTCATGTTCAATTCCCAAGTGTTGCCGTAAGGAAGGAATTCAACAAAGTGCTCGCCTTTCAAAGAGTACTGTTTCGCAAGACCGTCTTGGCTTAAGCGGTAGTAAGTTTGTGATTTGATCGGAGAAGCATTCGCTGCCGCCAAAATCACTTTAGAATTCCAAGCCAAGTTTTTCTTGTTGTTGTTGATTTCAAGTTCGGCCATGGAGTTCACAAGACCTTTCATGAACGCTTTTTGGTTAAAGCGTGATGACAAGATACCTGCTAAGTGATCGGCTTTGATCGTTCCCATATCAACGGCGGCCAATTTTGCCGGGAATTTTGAAGAAGACACAGTCACTACGCCGTCATTGTCTTCGTCGAATTGACCGATGATCTTTGTCGCTTTCATGAAGATATGAGAATCTTCAGGGTCGCTTGCAAATGTCACAGAGAAATAGCGAGTCAGACCAATCAAGCCGCGCTCATTTCTTCTCCAGAAAGCATCCATCGCTGTTGGCGTGATAGATTTAGAAGCTGTTTTTTCTTCTTTGCAGATTTCAGGTCCTTGGTGTTCAGAAAGGGCTGATACCAAGGCAAACGGAACATCTGTTGTATTTAAGATGCTTGAACCGTGCAAAGGAGCAGCAATCGCTACAAAACCTTTAACGTAGTTCGAGATCAAGCTTGGATTTTTTGTGAAGGCCGTCAATGTATCAACCGCGCCTTTAGAGTAACCCAAGATCAAGTAACGAGGTGAAGCGTGGCCACGTTGTTGACGTGTCTTAATATCTTCACGCAAGTAGTTCAAGATGATGTCAGCATTCACTTCGCTTCCGCATGTGCTTTCTACCGGAGGTTGGATCACACGAAGACCCATTTCATCCATTAAAGAGTTCAAGCCAAGGCTGAAGATCTCTTTGTCAAAGATGCTGTTATAGATACCTGGCACGTAGACAATTGTAAGATCATCTAAAGACTTGTTATAAAGTTTTGTCATTGGCGTTGGGTAAATACGGTCTTCAAGATCCGCTTCTTTGATCGCTTCCTGAAGAAGAGTTTTTGCAATCGTAGAGTCCGCGTATTTCGCACCACTGTTTGGATTCGTGTATTTTTCGTTCAAACCTTTGAAGCTATCAACATACTTGTCTTTGCCGCCGATCCATTGTCTTGCGAAAAGCATGTCGCGAGTTTCTGGAAGGTAAGGCTTTTCCTGAACCACGATGGATTTCTCAAGAAGAGCGGGCATTTGGTACATCTTCATAACAGCGCGTTTTGCAGGAAGAACGTACTGCGCGATGCTGCCAATAATTCCGTCTTTGCTTGCAATGTCTTCTTTAAGGTCGACAGAAGCCGTTTTAGTGTCTTTCAAAAGACCCATTTTGTCTTTTACTTTGGCGATACGTGGGTCATTCATCAATTTTTCAACGTCACCGGAATTTTGAAGAACAGCGTCCGTCACCGCACCGATATCTTCAGGACTGATCATAGAGTTGATATCAAACTTCGCCATATCGAAGTTCATTGGCGAAAGAGTTTGAGAGCCAGGTTGTTTGAATGGATCAAACTTGAAGGCCTCCATGAAGCTTTTCATTTCAGTAACTAGGAAGTAAGGACGCGTATCAGACACGAAGCGCGTGATGTGTTGGAAGATGCGCTTTTGTGAAAGGTCTTTGGCTTGAGTTTCGATACCTTGGCGTGATTTCAAAACTTCAGCCAATGATTCCTGGCCAGAAAGGCCGGCTCTTTTCGCTGTATTACCGAAAAGATCTTTTGGATTGATACCAAGGAACGGAAGAATGTCTTTAGAACGAATTTGTCCAGGTACTTTTCTTTTTGTCGAAGCAAAAAGTCCGTAAGATGATGCCGCTGTCAGTGAACCGTGTGTACGGTACATTTTTGTGAAAGCACCAAGTGAAGATGTGATGTTGTATCCATCTTTCAAAGTAAGGATAAAGTCTGGGAAGTCGAAGTTTCTTTCAGAAGCAGATTCAATCAAACGATACACTGAATCTGGATATTTTGAATTTTGGGCTGCTTCAAAAGCTTGTGTTGCTGTCATGGCTTTTGGAGCGGCTTTTGTTGATTGATAAGCAGTACCTAGCTGCAATACGTTCGCTGTTTCTGGATAGTAGTAGTAAAGGTTGTTCTTTTTATCGAACTGAACTTTTGCTTCACCCGCAGATGAAACAACAGTCATCAAAGTTTCAGAGGCGTTATTGCGGTTCACGTAAACGGCAAGGTCAAACCAAGCTTCTTTTTTGAATTCATTGATCAATGTGCCCATGAGTTTGCGGTCTTTAAGATAAACCGGACCCCAAGTGCCCAAAGCCATCAATGGAACAGCCACGTCTTTTTGGTTTTTAAGTTGTTGAACGTTATTGAAGCCGGCGCGCTCAATCACTTTACCGATATCAACCCCCGTTAGTTCGTTTTCAGGTTGACCTTCTTGGAAGCGACCGATGTTACCGTGGTCTGACATCAAGACGACTTCAACGTCTTGGCCTTTGTCTTTATATGATTTAATAAGACGTTTGATCTCGGCATCTAAAACTTTCATGACTGGGAAAAGGCGGTTTAATTGCGTGTGCGCTGTGGAATCCACCGCACCAACATAACCCGTAAGGAATTGTTTTGGTTTTGCCGCAATCAAATCATCAACAACAGATTTCACTTCCAGTTTAGGAACTTCTTCTGTTGGGAAGTACATCAAAGCTTCAACGTAAGGGTTGAAGAAAGAGTCAAAAGCTCCCATGTAGTATTTAGGGAAAGCCAAACGACGATAGTAGTCGCGTGGATCACCTTGAATTGATTGAGTGGATTCATCAAAGTATGTTGCTTCAACTGATTTAATACGACCGGCAGCTCCGAAAAGATCTGCGGTGTGAGTCACTGTCGACCAAGAAAGATCTGTCATTGAAGGGAAAGGAGCGACGTGAGCGCCGACTTGCGAGAACTCTTTAAAGAGGCCTTGTCTTTGTGCCGCTTGGAAGGCGAAGTAACTTAGACCGTCCGCACCGATCACAATCGTTTGAACCTTTTGGGCTGGAGCGGCTGCTTGAGCCTTTTTCCAAGGAAGCTCAAATGCTTTTGCTGGCATTCCAACGGTTAAAGAACCGGCGATCAAACCTGCAGTGAGAACATTTTTATAAGCGTTCAGACGTTTCATAGTGACCCCTTAAAAATTGTGTATCAACTTGAATAGAGGCAAGAGCGGTGCCAAGGTTCGCAGGGCGAAACGAATCTTATTCGAGATAATAAGGGGCTTTAAGAGGAAACTGTCTCATGGTGAGAACGGTGACGTTTTAGTTCAATCTATGTCAAGAAGATGTCATGGACCAAACGAGTCCGTCGCGAAGGCCGACACTGGGGATAAGAATCTTATGAGCTTCCGCTTGTCTCATAATAGTCTGCACTAGCATCGCCGCCGGCACAATCACGTCGGCTCGATCGGGACGCAGAGCGAGTTTTTCAATGCGTTCTTTCACTTTTAATGAACGCAGTTTTTCAATAATAGTATCAAGCTCTGCCAAAGTTAAAAATGTGTGCGGAGTTTTATTTAGCAATTGCACTTTGAGTTTTCCGAGGCACTCTAAATTTCCACCAGTGCCGATCGCGAAGTCGACTTGCTCATGTTCGCAGTTTTTATAAAGATGCTCACCGAGTTCACCTAAGAATTCACCCATGATGATATTGAGATGACTTTCATTGAGACGGCGTTTGCTTAAGTTTTCAAGAACGCGCACGGTGCCCATTGGGAAGGACTTTGTTGCGATCATTTTATCGCCTTTAGAGAAAGTCACCTCGACACTGCCTCCGCCGATATCGATGAGCATGGTCTTTTTATTATCGAGGTCTAGTTCCTTGCGGACGGCCAAATGAATCAAGCGGCCTTCTTCCGTGCCGTCGATGACCTCGATTTTTATTCCAGAGCTTTTATAAATTTCGTCTACAAACTGTTGGCGGTTTTTCGCTTCTCGGCAGGCACTTGTGGCTACGGCTCGGCAGCTTACGACTTGCAGTTCCCGGTTGGTTTGTGAGTAGTGATGAAAGGTGGCCTTGGCGATTTCCATAGACGCCGGAGTGATAATGCCTTCGGTGAAAACATCGTGACCTAACCGAACGGCGGCGCGGAAGCGTTTGATAAGCTGTATCGTCGGGGATTGATCGGAAACGTCGGCGATCATCATGCGGATGGCGTTGGACCCGATATCAATAGCTGAAACACGACGTGACACAGTAAACTTCCTTTTCTTTGGCTTTAGTATATAAAAATGAGAGCATCAGAGACATGAAAAAAAACATTCTATGCTCTTTATTTTTGCTTTTTGCCTCTTCGCATTCATGGGCCTTGTCTGAAATTGAATTGACGGGAGAGTTGGATGCCACTGCCTCGGTTTGGAACCTTCCGACAGGGCAAAGAGGCAACTCTGCTTTCGGTGTGCCTTCTTTGTTTTTGAATTTGAATGCGCCTCTGAAAGACGACAATCTGATGGTGCTGTCTTTTGAAGGCTCCGAAGAAAAGACCTCTTCGGCGGATCGTTTCGATGTGAAAGTTCGTGAAGCCTATTTGGATGTCGTGAGTATTTTTCA
>NZ_CAMLDV010000069.1 GCF_946478835.1 uncultured Bdellovibrio sp.
TGGTCGGGGAGATAGGATTCGAACCTACGACCCTCTGGTCCCAAACCAGATGCGCTACCAGACTGCGCTACTCCCCGACGAGGACAGGAACATAAAAAATTAGGGGCCTGTTGTCAAATCACTAGATACTAACGCACGACATAAGCTATTCTTTTTTTCATGGAAAACTTCATCAACTCGCTTCCGAAGCCCGTTCTTGCCATTTTAGCTATAATAATAGGCATTTTTGTCTTTATGTTGATCAATCCACCGCACACGGTGTGTGACACACAAGCTTCCACTTTCAAAGAAACTCAGGCCGGGAACATCTTTCCGACCGTAGTTAAGAAAAATAAAATTCCTCCGGCGATTGTTCGCGCGAAAGAGGCCTGCCAACTTGGAAACAGTGCGGGCTCTTGCTACGAATATTTTATGGTGCTTAAAAAAGTTGCAGATGATGTAGGTAAAGCATCGAGCGAGTGTACGAATCAGCTCTTTAATATCACTGAAGTAAAATCCGCATTGAATGACGGTATTGAGTTGATGGTGCGCCTGGCTTGGGGAGTAAAACCACCAGAGCCAGGGCTTGAAAGATTTGGCTGGATGCAAGAGGCAGAGATTGCCGTGTTCTGCCGTCTGAAGAGTGTGTACCTCCGCGCGAATGGGGAGGAGGCGTGGACTGCGCTTCGTAAGAAGGTCGCTGCGAAACTTCCTGGAGAGGAAGTGCCTTTTTCAACGGACCCTGCGCAGGTAACTGTAGAACCCAAAAAAGCGACAGAGATGTTAGCGGAACAAGATATTTGGAACCGCAGTTTGTTCTCTGTGCGCTGTGAATCTTTCTAGAGAGATACCACCTCCAAAGATTTCCACTGCGGCTGGTGATTGCGATACTCCAGCCGACCGTACAGAGCGAAATTTTCGTCATTGCGGTTTTGAATCACGTAAGTCAGAGATTGAATGCGTTGCAAACTCCACTCTGCCGGATTCAAACCGAAGTTTTTAAGTTGCGCCTGAAGTTTCAAAAGAGTCATTTCGTAAGATTTCATAGGAACCGTCCTTTTAAGGTTTGTGTTTCGTTCGCCATGTCCCTTGTGCAAGGCGAAAGCCGGACGGTGATCCTGATGAGCTGCAATTAAACGTTGCTGGGCGCTCTTAAGCCCTTGAGTTGTCTGGGGCGGTGGTCTACGTTCTTGGATATGAGACGCAATGCTTTCCTTGGATATTTAATCGCGCAAGTCATCGTCATTATTCTAGTGACGGTTGTTTTTAAAACTATTTCCGATCGTCAAATAGCAGCGACCGTGGCGGGAGTCCTCTTTGTAGGGCTTCCGGTGGTTCTGATGGCGCGGGAATACAAAAGAGCCCAGCTCAGCCAGTTTTTCTGGTTTGTGGCGGTTCTTCAGTTTTGGACTTTGTTTGCTTTGCCGATTTTAGGAATCCGGCTTTTGAATTGGGGAGTTCCCTTTGAGCAACTCTCGTTTATTGGAATTCCCGGACCTGTGCTGCATCAATGGTCCAGTAAAAGTTACATGGTGATGGTGATCTTCACCGCTTGGACATGGTTTAAGCTCTCTCGAAAGCCTTCAGAACAGTAGGTTGAAAATAAAAAAGCCGGCTATAAACCGGCTTTTTTTCTTCCCATCAGGAAATCATTAATTTCGACAGAGAGCTATTAGATCTCGAAAGGAACTGGAGAGATAGCTTCAGCTCTGTGGAAATTGTCGTAAGAATCAGAACCAGAAGGCAATAGGCCTAGGTTACGAGCTTTCTTAACTGCAGCAGCAACTTTCTTTTGTTGAGCTACGCTAAGTTTAGAGATTCTAGATGGAGTGATTTTACCACCGTCACCGATAAAACGTGTCAAAGAAGCTGGATCTTTGTAATCGAATACGTGATCGCCTGAGAATTCCTGACGGTATTTGCTACGAGTTGTCTTTTTCATTACTATCCTCTTTCGATTTCCTTTTGGTTAGCGAGTTAATGTGTGTACAAGAAAAAAGAGTTGCCATCAAGTGTCTTTTTACTTTATATGGTTACTTCTTGTTTGCAGCGCCCCTATTAAGTTTGAAGGATGGCGTTGACCCAGACTTTAGATGAGCCAGAGGAGCTTAGAATGAGCAGATGTGAAATTACTGGAAAAGGCCCTGTTGTTAAGAACTTGGTGTCTCACTCCAACATTAAAACTAAATCGACAGCTCAACCAAATGTTCAGAAAAAACGCATCTTTAGCCGCGTTTTGAACCAAATGGTGAGATTGCAAATCGCTACTAGCGCGATCCGTGATATGGAACACGTTGGCGGTTTCGATAACTACCTTCTTAATGCAGACGATTCAAAGCTTTCAAAAAGAGCTATGGCCGTTAAATTGAGAATCAAAAAGAAAATTTCTTCTAAGTAATTGAGGCCGTAAATGAAATTGAAAATTAAAAAAGGCGCGACTGTACAAGTTATTACTGGCTCTGACAAAGGTAAGAAGGGTTCAGTTTTGGCTGTTGATGCTAAAAATATGAAAGTTCAAGTTCAAGGTGTGAAAGTACAAACACACTACGACAAAAAAGACGGTCTTTTGAAAAAAGAAGGTTTCATCAACTACTCAAATGTGAAGTTGGTTGAAGCTGCTGCTAAGAAGACTTCTAAAAAAGCTACTAAGTCTAAAAACGCGTAGTTTTAAGTCAGACGGATCTTCGGGTCCGTCGGCAAAGTTTGCCTAAGACAAAGTCTAAATTTGGTCCTTAAGGCGATCTCTCCATTTAAGTCTCTAATATAGCTGCGTAAAATCTAAGTTGGGTTTACAAAGATTACTTTGACCTAACTTGTTAAAGAGGAGAGGCAGCTTGAAAAGGGATCAAATCTCAGCATTAAAAAGCACAAAAGCACTGTTCTCGGCGACGATGACGGTGCTTTTTTTTTCGTCGTTGGCGTCCGCTGATCTAGGTGATTCTTTAGTGCTGTGCAAGCACAACAAAACCGTTCGCACATTGCGTGTTGAAATGGGTGAAGATCAAAAATGCAAAGCCATTTATACAAAGCAAGGCGTCGATGAAACAATCGGCTCAGGGCAGAATCCGAATTCTTGTGTTGAGTTTGTTTCAAACGTCCGAAAAAATCTAGAGGAAGCAAAGTGGAATTGTCGCGAAGTTAAAGAAGCGCGCACATCCACAGTCATCCCTGGCGCGGAGTAAAGTTTATGAGTTCAGAGTTGGTCGTCGCAGCAGTGCAAATGACATCCGTTGATGATGTTGAGACCAACTTGAAACAAATCGAAACGCAACTCGCAGAGATTTTTAAAAATTCTCAACCGCGCTTTGTGAGTTTTCCGGAAAACTGTCTTTATCTTCGTGTCGCTGAAGGCGAAAAAATCGAAGGACTGACGTTGTCTCACTCCGCATTTTCTAAACTTTCTGAATTAGCAAAAAAATACAATACGCATTTGCATCTGGGCTCCGTTCCTCTCTATGTCGAGGGGCATCTTTATAATTCTTCAGTGCTTGTGACTCCGTCAGGGGAAACTCTGCCGACGTACCAAAAGCTGCACCTTTTTGATATTCAGCTTGAAGGTCAAAAACCGATTCGTGAATCTGATGTTTTCCGTCATGGACAAAAACCGAATATCATCGAAGTCGATGGCTGGCGCATCGGTGAGGCGATTTGCTACGACGTGCGTTTTGCTGAATTGTTTTCTCAATACGCGCGCCAAGAGGTCGACTTGATTTTGTTGCCTGCGGCATTCCTTGTGAAAACAGGGGAAGCTCACTGGGAGATTTTGCTCCGCGCTCGTGCAATTGAGAGTCAATCTTATGTGATGGCGGCGGCTCAAGGCGGCACTCATCAAAGTACGAAGACCGGGGCGACTCGGGAAACTTACGGCCATAGTTTGATTATCGATCCGTGGGGCACAGTGGTGGGGCAAGTGGCAGAGCGTGCTCAAGGAGCCACAGTCGCGAAGCTTTCTCGTGAGCGTATCGACAAGGTCCGCCAACAGATCCCGATGAAATTCCATCGTCGTCTTCAGTTGCCTAAAGTCTAGAAATCCTGCACTATTTCAATGACAATTTTCTCAATTAGCTTTTAATATGCGCTCGAAGCGCTAAGCCAAGGAGCTGGATGATGATCCGAGTTTTCTTAGTTTTGTTTCTGCTATCCTCAGGGGTGATTTTTAAAGCTCACGCGCAGGAAGAGGCCACTGAAGCTCCGCAATACGACGAAGCTCACGAAGCCGAAATCGCGCAAAAAGCGAAGAAGCGCCTTTATCCCGGCGGAAGGGACGAAGAGGATTTAAAAGTCCAAAGCCAAGTTTCTACACCCGTTAGAAAAGTGGCACCACAGGCTGAAATTAAAGAAGAGTCTGTTGAAGAATAGAATTTTTTGGAGAACCTATGTCAACGTATAATGATCTACCAGAATGCGTAACTCGCGAAACCATGGATGTCGATGTCTTGATCGTCGGCGGTGGTGCGGCGGGACTTTCTTGCGCGCTTCATTTGCAAAACCAAATTCAACAACACAACGAAGATGTTTCAGCAGGTCGTAAACAAGGCGAACAAATTCCTGAGCAAATGATCGTTGTCCTCGAAAAAGCTTCTGAGATCGGTGCACATAGTTTCTCTGGCGCGGTTTTAAATCCAAAAGCTTTGCGCGAGCTTGTTCCGAATTTTAAAGAAGAAGGTTGCCCTCTTGATTCTGAAGTGAAAAAAGATGCGGTTTACTATCTTGGATCTGATTTCTCTTTCAAACTTCCGATCACACCTCCGCCATTTCATAACGAAGGCAACTACATCATCTCTTTAAGCAAGTTTAACCGTTGGTTGGGAACAAAGTGTGAAGAGAAGGGTATCAATATCTTCCCAGGTTTCGCTGCTGTTGAAGCTTTGTATGAAGGTAACAAGATCGTGGGCGTTCGCACGGGCGATAAGGGTCGCGATAAAAACGGAAAACCAAAGGCGAACTTTGAGCCTGGTTTGATTTTGAAATCCAAAGTCGTGATTTTTGCAGAGGGAACTCGTGGTTCTCTTTTCAAGCAAGTTGAGAAAAAATTAGATCTTCGCGCCGGAAAAAATCCGGAAGTGTTCGAAGAAGGTGTGAAAGAAGTGATCCAAATGCCTCCGGGCACGGTGGAAGCGGGAAAGGTGATCCATACTCTTGGATTCCCTCTTTCTAAATCTATCGGTGGTACTTTCATCTACACGATTCCAGGTGATAAAATCATCGTAGGTCTTGTGGCTTACTTGGACACGCAAGATCCTTTGCTTGATCCACACCGTGAACTGCAAAAATTGAAAACTCATCCGTTCCTGAAAAACATGCTTAAGGGCGGTAAAGTGGTGGCTTACGGTGGTAAGACATTGCCTGCGGGCGGTTGGTACTCAATGCCGAAACTTTACGGTGATGGCTTCTTGGTTTGCGGTGACTCTGCCAGCATGGTGGACGTGCAAAAACTTAAGGGTATTCACTTGGCAATGAAATCCGGTATGCAAGCGGCAGAGACGATTGTTGAAGGCCTTGCAAAAGGCGGCGATTTCTCTGAAGCGACGACTCAAGCTTATGAAAAACGCATTGAAAGCAGCTACGTGAAAGACGAGTTGTACCGTGTTCGTAACTTCCATCAAACGTTGAGCAAAGGAATGTTTGCTTCAATGCCTTTGATCGCTTTGCAAGAGGCGACAGGCGGCCGTGGTCTTCACGATCATATGAAGATTGAGCATATCGACGCTGATACGACGGAAAAAGTGGTCGATATCTGGGGTCCTTATGGCTTAGACCATGAAGAAAACCAGCTTCCGAAGCCGGATGGGGAGCTTTTCTTTGATAAGCTTTCGAGTGTTTATTTGACGGGCACAATGCACGATGAGGACTCTCCAAATCACTTGATCCTGAAGGATGGAGACATCTGCCGTACGGTATGTGAGCCTAATTACAAATCACCTTGTAATCATTTCTGCCCAGCTAGCGTATATGAGATGGTACCGTCTAAGGTCGAAGCAGGTAAGAAGGACTTACAAATCAATTATACTAACTGTATTCACTGTAAGACTTGTGATATTAAGTGCCCATTCGAAAACATCGAGTGGACCGTTCCTGAAGGGGGCGGTGGACCACAGTATCGCGAAACATAGAAGAGCCGGCGCATAGGGACTGGTTCTTCTTAACAAAAGAAAGGACCAGCCCATGCCTCAATTTTTTGCCTCCACAGCCCGTGGCCTTGTTGAACCTCTAGAAAAAGAACTGAAAGAACTCGGACTTAAAGTCACAGACCGTTATATCGGTGGTGTGTTCTTTGAGAGCAACTGGGAAGGCTGCTACAAAGCCAATCTTCATTCTCGTTTAGCAAGCCGTATCTTGAAGCCTGTTTTGGATTTCACGGCTTACCAACCCGAAGAACTTTATAACCAAATTCTTCGTCACGATTTCACAAAGTACATCAAACCAACGCAAACAATTTCTATTGATGCGAGCATTTCGGATTCTAAGATGCGCGATCAACGTTTCGTTGCGATGAAGGTGAAAGACGCTATCGTCGATCAGTTCCGCGAAAAATTCGGTGTACGTCCTGACGTTGATAACGAAAATCCTTCTTTGCGCATTCACGTGCGCGCGATCAAAAATCAATTCAATGTCGCGATCGATACTTCTGGCGACAGCTTGTTTAAGCGTGGTTACCGTAAAGAAGTGGGCGAAGCTCCGTTGAAAGAGAACTTGGCGGCAGGTCTGATCAAGGTTTCTGAGTGGGATGGTCAAAGTCCTATTATCGACTTTATGTGCGGTTCTGGAACTTTCTTGATTGAAGCGGCGATGATGGCTTTAAACATCGCTCCGGGCATCAATCGTACAAGATTTGGTTTCCAAAACTGGTTGAACTACGAAAAAGAAACTTGGGAAAAAGTTGTTCAAGAAGCGATGGATGCTGAAAAAGAAGAACTTCCATTTAAGTTCTATGGCTATGACATCGACAACCGCGTTTTGAAAAATGCCAAAGACAATGCAAAACGTGCGGGCGTTGATCAAGTGATCGAATTCAAAAAAGAATCTGTAGCGACGGTAGAACCTCCAGTAGAAAAAGGTTTGATCATCGTGAACCCTCCTTATGGTGCGCGTATCGGTGACGAAGACAATCTTCGCGACGTGTATCGTGATTTGAGCTTCACATTGAAGCACAGATTCAAAGGTTGGGATGCTTGGGTTCTTTCTGGAAACAAAGAATTAATTCAAGATTTGAAATTGAAATCAACTCGCAAGCACTTCGTGTTCAACGGAAATATTGAGTGCCGTTTCTTGAAGTACAGTATGTTCTAGTCGGCGGATGTCGAGGATGTCTTAGAGGAAAATTTATGAAATTGATCGCACTACTTCTTTTAGCTCTTCCATCATTTTCTTGGGCGGCTTTGCCCGTATTGAATTACAAAAATGTGGAGTGCCAACTTCGTGTTGATGGAAAACTTGTGAAAACGCAGTCTCAACCTTTGATGACTTTGATCATTGAAGACAGCTTGGGACGTTTTGCGCAAATCCAGTTTGGTGATGAACAAAAGAAAATCCAATATCAACTTTTGATTGAGAATGCGCCTGCGACAAGTGAATCAGGACTTTCTTTGGCTTCAACAGATGGGGCTGTTCTTGTTCTGCAAAACCTGATGATCGACACTCTAGAAAGTTCTTCTGAGTTTTCAGCGAAAGATGTAACCTGGGTTCGGATTGCACAAGGCACACACAGTGTGTCCTGCTCTCTGAAACCATGAATGATGAAATTCAATTTTTAGTCGACGAAAACTTATTGGGCCTGGTGAGGCAGCTCCGCATGATGGGTGTGGATGCGGCCTCTTATAAATCTTTCAGTGACGATGAGTTGCTGAAGGTCTCCGAAAAAGAAAATCGTATTCTTCTTACTAAAGACCGCCGCCTGTTTCACAGAATTCCCGAAGGTCGCGGTTATCTTGTTCAAAGTGAACCTCCCGAAGAGCAACTCCTTGAAGTTTTAAAGCATTTTTCTATTGGAGAAAGCGATGAAGCTTTAGCGCGTTGTTTTGAATGCAATACTCTCATTGAAGAGGTGCCGAAAGAATCCGTGCGGGATCGTGTCGATGCGAAGACCTTTGCGATTTATGATGTTTTTTATGAGTGTCCCACGTGCCATCACATTTATTGGGAGGGATCGCATTTTGAAAAGCTTCTTAAAAAAGTGGAACGAATTAGAAACGCTGTTAGAAAATAAAAAAGGTCTTTGGAATTACCAAAGACCTTTTTAAGTTTTTAACTTCGAAAAAACTAGAACGGCTTATTCACAGCGATAAATGCCGCTGAAGTTCCAAGGCCCCAAAGGAGAATTGCAACAGGCCAACCGATATAACCTTTTCTCTTAACTAAAGAGATACCGATTCCCAAAAGAACCCAGATACCGATCTTTGCTTGAACCCATGCAGGCAAACCTGAAACAAGTCCTAAGCGAGCGGCCATTCCGAAACCACTCACCAAGATCAACAAAAGACCAATACCGTGAGTGACAAAGCCCATGATGCGAGCTGGTTTTTTAAGTTCAACTTTTGCGTAAGCCGCAATAAGAAGTCCGCCGAAGCCAAAGAACAAAAGCATTAGGCCTAATAGGTGAAGGACTTTATAAAACTGATAGGACATGATGTGTCTCCTTATTCTGCATTAAGGCCCAAGTGTTTTAGGACGCGAGCCAGGTCTTTTCTCATTCTTGTAATATGGGTTTTGTTGGCCAATGTTTTTAGAGCATCACGCAGAGGCTCTAAAGGATAACCTCCGTATTGGCCAGGTTCTGTGATGTTAAATGTGACGGCTCCGCGGCCGGCGATCACAACGCGGTCACAGATCGTGATATGGTCAGACACCGCAGCTTCGCCACCGAACATGCAGTTGTTGCCGATCGTGCTTGAGCCGGCGATTTTGAAACCTGCCGCCATCACGCAGTTGTCTCCAACGACAACGTTGTGAGCGATGTGACAGAAGTTATCCATCTTTGTGCCGTTACCGATTTTTGTTTCCGTAAGAGCCGCGCGATCAATGGCGCAGTTTGCTCCTAATTCCACGTTGTTTCCGATCACAACACGACCGATTTGTGGAATTTTTTTGTGAGTTCCTTCTTTTGTCATCGCAAAGGAAAATCCATCAGCACCGATTGTGGTGTGCGGGTGGATTTCGCAGTGAGAACCCAATGTACAATGCGCACCGATGAAGACCTGTGGGTGAATCAAAGAGTGGTCTCCGATTTCAGCATAACATTCAATGGTCGTTTGTGCGCCAATTGTGCAGCCATCACCGATTTTTGCTTGTTCACCAATCACAGCGTAAGGCCCCACACTCACGTTTTTGCCAAGATGTGCGGAAGGATGAATCACTGCTGTCGGATGAATTTTAGTTTCTTGATTGAAGCGATTCATCTTTCCGTCAAACAGCGGAAGAATCGCAGCCATTCCAAGTTGAATGGATCCTGTTTGAAAGAAGGTGCTCTTCGTGTCTGTTGGTAAAGGAAGTGATTTGTGAGCGACGATGATCGCAGCATTGGCTTGCAAAGCCTGACTGAGTTGTTCTGGTTTTGAAACGAAAACCAAACTCTCAGAGTCACTTTTTTCAGGTGGAAGAACCTTGGTTGCAATGGCCTCTGCACGGCCAGAAACGAAGGTGAGATCGGACGACTTAAGATCTTTGATAACTTCTGCTGTAATCATAGTGATGCCTCGCGCTAACACTTTCCTATTATTTTTTTGATGTCAAGACACTGGGTGATAGTATAGATGTGCTTATTAAACACTTTCGATCTTTTCTCACCTTTAATTTTAGAGAGGAACTGAGATGGCTAAGAAGGCTGCGAAAAAGGAAGCACCTGCGGCAAAAGCAAAAAAAGCGGCGGCAAAACCGGCTGCGAAAGCACCTGCAAAGGCGAAGGCCCCTCCTGCGAAACCAGCAGCGGCAAAAGCAAAAGCGGCGCCTCCTCCTCCTGCGAAAGCAGTTAAAGCTGAAAAGCCTTCTAAAGCGGCGGCGAAATCTGCTCCAGCTCCTGAAAAAGTTGAGAAGAAATCAAAAATCGAAGCAGCTCCTGCTCCAGTTGAGGTTGCTGAAACTCCTAAAAAAGAAAAAAAGGTCAAAATTGATAAGACCGGCCTGTCTGAAGATCAAGTGAAGTGGCATGAACTTCATGAGAAGTACAAGGCTATGAAAGCTCCTGCATACAGTATTTCGGGTCAATTTGAGGCTAAAACTCCGCTGCAACACAAAATTTTTGGTTGGGGTTTTGTTCTTTCCAATGAATACGATCGTCTAGAAGTGCTTTTTGAAGACGGCAAACGAATGCTGATCAGCAATAGGAAGTTGTCATAGGGCAGAAAAATATTGCAAGGCGCTGCAATCTGACCTACTAATTTACCTGCATGGCAAAAGACGATTTAGTACAAATAGACGGAAAAGTAATCGACGCCCTTGCGGGTGGCCTTTACAAAATTGAACTTGATAATAAAGCGATCATTAACGCAAAACTTTGCGGAAAAATGAGACGTTTTAACATTCGCGTGGTTGTGGGTGACCGTGTGAGCGTAGGGGTTTCTCCTTACGATCCTAGTCATGGCCTGATCATGTTCCGTCATAAATAATTGATTTAAACACTCAAAACTTCTTCCAATTAAATCTAGAGGTTCTATGGATCAGGCTCTTCAGAGTTATTTGGCGCGTATTGCACCTACAGTCCCTGCAAAATCAGCTCAAGCTGTTATTGAGCTTGCAGCGGAAGGCGCAACAGTTCCTTTCATCGCTCGTTACCGTAAGGAAAAAACAGGTAACCTAGACGAAGTACAAATTCGTGCAGTGATCGAAGGTCACGAAACTTACAACGAAATAGTAAAGCGTAAGGCTTTCTTGATTAAAGAAATCGGGGAGCAGAACAATCTTACGGCAGAAATCCAAAAGCGTATCGAGCTTTCTTGGGATTTGGGCGAGCTAGAGGAAATCTACAAGCCGTTCAAGAAAAAGAAAAAAACCAAAGCCACGATCGCGCGCGAAGCGGGATTGGAACCTTTGGCGCAATGGATTTGGGATATGGGCCATGGTTTGCTCAAAGACGATGCGACTATGGAGATGAAGGCAAAGAACTTCCTCAATCCGACTGCGAAGATTGTGACTTACGAAGAGGCGCTTAAGGGTGCTCAAGACATCTTGGTTGAGAAAATCGCCAATGATGCAGATCTTCGTGCCATGGTTGCAAAAAACTACAATGACAAAGGTCGCGTGATTGCAAAAGCGGCTAAAGGCTACAAACCAAATTCGAAGTACGAAATGTACAAGGAATTTGAAGAGCCCGTTAAAAACCTCATGGATGCTAAAAATAATCACCGCTATTTGGCGATGAGACGTGGATGGCAAGAGGAAGAGTTGTCTGTGGATGTAAAAGCAGACGACGAGGAAAATTTAAAAGCTTATGAAAAGTTTGCGACTTCAACTCCAGACAATGCGATTGGCGACTTCTTGAAGCAATCGGCTCGTTTGGCGTTGAACGTTTACGTTCTTCCTTCCATCGTGAACGAAGTTCACCGTGTGTTGAAAGAAAAAGCCGATCAAGATGCGATCACAGTTTTCGCTGAAAACGTTCGTAAACTTTTGTTGGCTTCTCCTTATGGACCTAAATGCGTTTTGGGTGTCGACCCTGGTTTAAGAACGGGTTGCAAAGTGGCTTTGATTGATAAGTCAGGCGCTTTCATTTCTCACACAGTTCTTTACACTTTGGGTGATGATGCCGAGAAAAAAGCGAAAGCTCTTTTCGGTGACGTTCTAAAACAAATCCAAATCGAAGCGATCGCTGTCGGTAACGGTACTGCGGGTCGTGAGACAGAGTCTTTCTTGCGTAAAGTTTTGAAAGATCTTGGTAAGAATATTCCTGTTGTGATGGTTTCTGAATCTGGTGCCTCTGTGTACTCAGCTTCTGAAGTGGCTCGTGAAGAGTTCCCGGATCTTGATGTCACTGTAAAAGGTGCGATCTCGATTGCGCGTCGTTTGCAAGATCCTTTGGCGGAGCTTGTGAAGGTCGATCCTAAATCTATTGGCGTGGGTCAGTACCAACATGACGTGAACCAATCTCAATTGAAAAAATCATTGGAAGCAGTCGTTGAATCTTGCGTGAATAACGTGGGTGTCGACGTGAATACAGCTTCTGCTGCGTTGTTGTCGCATGTTGCGGGTATCGGTCCTGCTCTTGCGAAGGGTATCGTGGAAGCTCGTAAGAAAGCTTTGTTCACGGATCGCGCGGAGCTTTTAAAAGTTCCTAAGTTCTCTGCAAAAGTTTTCGAACAAGCTGCGGGTTTCTTAAGAATTCCAGGCGGAAAACAAGTTTTGGATTCTACAGGGATCCATCCAGAGCGCTATCAAGCGGTTACGGACATGGCGAAGGACCTTGGGGTTTCTTTGTCTGAAGTGATCGGTGAAGGCGCTAAGAAACTTGTCGCACAAAGAACAAAGTGGGCTCAGCTTGTCGGTGAGTTTACATTTGATGACATCGTGAAAGAGCTTGAAAAACCGGGACGTGACCCTCGTGATCCGTTCAAAGTTTTCCAATTCCGCGATGACATCATGGAAGTGAAAGACTTGAAAGAGGGCATGATCTGCCCAGGTATCGTGACAAACGTAACGAACTTCGGTGCGTTCGTTGATATCGGTGTTCACCAAGATGGTCTTGTGCACATTTCGGCTCTTTCTCACAAATTCGTGGATGATCCTCGTAAAGTGGTTAATCCGGGCGATCATGTGACTGTGAAAGTTCTCAAAGTAGATGTGGTGAAAAACCAAATCTCTTTGACGATGAAAATGGATGACGCTCCTGAGGCTTCTATGCCTCGTGAGAAGCGCGCGGATCAACCACGTCAAGGTGGTTACAAGCCAGGCGGCGGCGGTCAAAGACCGACGGGTGGCGCAGGACAAAGACCAGCAGGTGGTCCTCCGGCGAAACCGGCAAATCCGTTTAACAATCCGTTTGCGGCTTTGATGAATGTTCCAACGAATAAAAAATAAGGAGAATTAACATGGCAGTAAAAGGAAAATCTAAAAAAGGTATCCGTCACAGAATGAAAAGAATCGCTAAGAAAAAGCGTATGTACAGAGCGAAAATCCGCAAGTAAGAGAAATCTGAAAGTGAAAATAGAAAACCCACACTTCAACGGTGTGGGTTTTTTGTTTTTTAGGTGGTCTAATTTTCTAAAACCAATCCGTGAACTCGTCGCCTCCCAATGGATCGTTGTTTTCCTCGTTTTCGTCTCGGATTGTAAGGTTAATTGTGTAGAGCTCACGACCCCAATGAGTCGTGCATTTAATTTCGTATCCGAACCAGGTTTGTGGATCATTGACGAGGTCCGGTCTGCCGACCCGTTGTCGTGGGCCGGCGCCGACAGGTGTGTTGAAAGCGGTGAGATTATTGGCGACTAGATAATTCACGCGCTCGTCTGATCCGTACCATCTGGTTTTATTTTCGGACGGCAGCTTAAAAGAATAATTTTGAGATACAAACGTCAGAAAATAGAGCCCTGTGTTTTTGGGAAAGTCAGGAATTAAAGTAGGAGCGGCGCCACCGTAACATTTAGGATCAGACTGGAGGCTGCAATCGACCACTGTCGTATCTCCAGGAGGAGTGAATCCAGCTGTGTTCGAGCGTAGATAATAATAGGGTCTGAAAGAAATAATCGGACACTTTTCGGTACTGAGCGTGCCGACGTCGAAATTAACATTGCTGTAGTAGAGTTGTCCTTCAGGCACACTAATGTTGCAATTCAGGGTGCTTTCAAGCGGAGAATCTGCTTCGAAAGCACAATTGCCCATTCGTTCAAACCCCGCTTTTTCGTCTGCAGACTCCCATTGCACGCCCAACTTTAAGTAGAGAGGACTGCTTTCTGGAACGCCATCAACTATATTGGTGTCGTCAGTAGAAGGTTGTTCAAGAACTGCTTCAGGTTCCTCAGAGCAACCGACGTTAAAACCTGCGATCATGAATGCTGCAATTAGAATTTTGTTTATTGGCTTCATGCGATTTGAGATCGGTGATTGTGGAAGCACTTTGAAGTCTAGATTTATAAACTAACATCAATTTGTTTAAAAATTTACATCTTGGACATGAGTCCAGTTAGGATACTTTTGGGAGAGGTGCTACGGGATGATACTTCACCGGTTTCGCTTTGAGTCTTCTGGTTTTCTCTTTAGTGGGAATCTCTTTCGCGATATTCTCAATCAACTCAGGAGGTCTTCATGATTATTCAACCTCATATTCTGACAAAAGCTCTGGATGCGGCTTTGAGCACAGGGGCGGATTTTGCAGATATCTTTGTCGAAGACACATATTCATCTCAACTTTCAGTTTTAAATTCTAAACCGGAGCAGGCGATTGTCGGTCAACTTTATGGCGCGGGAATTCGTTTGTTCTTTGGACATGAAATCGTTTACGTGACGACGAACGATCTTTCGGAAGCGGGTCTGGTGAAGGCTGCTTTGAATGCGGCACAAAGCCGTGGCACAGGGACGGCGAAGAAGACTTTGCCGTTGATGCAAGTGCCGTTTGATTCGATTCACACTTACGGTGAAAAGCCGTGGGAGATGAATCGTGATCGTAAGTTTCAATGGTTGAACTCGATGGATCAACATGCGCGTGCACGCCATTCTGCGGTGACACAAGTTGAAGCAGGTTTGAATGAAAAATTCCAACGTGTGCAAATTGCGAACTCTCGTGGTGTGATGGCTTACGATGAGCGCGCTTATTCACGCATTCGTTTAGAAACGTTTGTTGAAAAAGATGGCGTGAAAGAAAGTTCGACAGAAGACGAAGGCCACATGGGAACTTCGGAAATCTACGATCAAATTAATTTGAAATCTCTTGCTGAAAAAGCAGTGGACTGTGCTGTGATGTTAACGACAGCCAACTATGCTCCGGCTGGTGAAATGCCTGTGGTGATCGATAATGCTTTTGGTGGAGTTATTTTCCACGAGGCTTGTGGTCATGGTCTTGAAACAACAAGTGTTGCTAAAGATGCTTCTGTCTTCTGCGGTAAGATGGGTCAAAAGATCGCTCACGAAAGTGTGACGGCTATTGATGATGGAACGATTGAAAATGGTTGGGGCTCTTTGAATTTGGATGATGAAGGAAATAAAACTAAAAAAACAACATTGATTGAAAATGGTGTTTTGAAATCTTACATCGTCGATGAAATGGGTTCTCGTCAAACAGGTTTTGAAGCGACAGGAAGTGGACGTCGTCAGTCTTACAAATACGCTCCAGCCTCTCGGATGAGAAACACATACATCGCGGCAGGAAAAGATAAATTTGAAGATATGATTCGTGACGTGGATTACGGTCTTTATGCTAAGAAACTTGGCGGAGGATCTGTGAATCCAGGAACGGGTGATTACAACTTCCAAGTGCGTGAAGCGTACATCATCCGCAATGGTCGCATTGATGAAGCCGTTAAAGGTGCTTGTTTGATCGGTCGTGGTATCGACACTCTTGGAAAGATCACGAAAGTTTCTGATGATTTGCAATTGGCGCGCGGAATGTGCGGTTCTGTGAGCGGCAGTATTCCAGCAGCGGTTGGTCAGCCACAGATCTTGGTTTCAAGCCTTATGGTCGGCGGGAGAGCAAAATAATGGATACAATTAAACAGAATTTTCAAAAAATCGCAGATCAAGCTAAGAAAGATGGCGCCAAAGTGGAAATGCTGGTTTCTGGTGGCGAGAATCTTAAGATCGGCTATTCAAAAAAGAAATTGGAGTCTTTTGAGTCGACACAATCTCAAATGGCGGGGCTTCGTGTGATCCTTGGTGCGAATCAAGGATATGCATACACAGAAAATCTTTCTGATGAATCTTTGCTTCGCACATATGGTGAGGCACTGAATAACGCGAAGACGGTACAAAAAGGGGAAACTCAAGAAGTTCCCCTTTTAAAACCACAAACTGTGCAAGCGATGAACCTTTTCCATCCTGAAGAAATTGCGATGGATAAAAAATTGGAAGTCGCTCGTCTTTTGGAAGAAAAATGCTTAGATAAAGATGCTCGTATCCAATCTGTTCCCTATTCAGGATTTAATGAAACGGTGAGTTTTAGAAGAATCTTGAATTCGGAAGGTTTGGATCAAGAGTTTAAGCAAAACTATTTTTCTGGTTATGCGTATCCTTTGGCTAAAGAAGGTGAGTCGACCAAGATGGATGGCGATGGTTTCTTTGCTAGATCTTTTAAAGACATTAATATTCAAGAAGTGGCTGATGAAGGTGTGACACGCGCGATTTCGCGTTTGGGAGCCCAGAAGCTTGCGACGGGAAAATACGCTGTGGTGATTGATCGCACACAGTTCCCGATGATTCTGCAAATGATTGAAAGTTATTTCTCTGCCAAAGAAGTTCACGAAGGAAAGTCTTTGTTTGGCGGAAAATTGGGGCAAAAAATTGCGAGCGAAAAGTTCCAATTGATTGATGATCCTTTTGAACCAACAGGAACGGCGGTTCGTCCATTTGACGATGAAGGGGCGGCTTCACAGAAGACGGTTCTTTTTGAAAATGGCGTTCTTAAGAATTTCCTTACAAATTTAGAGTACGCGAAGAAAATGAATCTTCCGCACACGGCGCACGCTCGTCGTAGTCCGGCTTCTCAGCAGGGAATCTCTTCGACGAATTTGGTTGTGAAAAAAGGAACGAAGTCAGTGGAAGAACTTTTGGCTTCCTATGACAAGGTTGTGTTCTTGACAGAGTTCTCTGCAGGTTTGCATGCGGGATTTAAAGAGTCCACAGGTGACTTCTCAATGCCTGCTGAAGGTTTTTTATATGAAAACGGCAAACGTGTGGGGCCTGTTGATCAGTTTGTGATGTCAGGTAATGTCTTGGATCTTTTGCGTGATATCGAGGATCTAAGTAATCAATATGGAAAACCAGGCAGTTCGATGATCTGTCCTGATGTTTTGGTAAAACCGCAGAGTTTTGCGGGAGCTTAAACAGTAAGGGTGGCAACCAACTGGTTTTGTCACTCTTATTTCTTTAAAAAGTGCATAGCGAGAGCCTTCACGGCTGCCTTCATAAGTTCTTTATTTTTCTCAAGAAGTTCTGTGCATGAGTTGATCATCTTCCCTGAACGACATTGGATTTGAATTGAATCTAGGTCAGAATCTTTTTGAAGAGCTTCAGTAAAGTCTTTGACAGATACAAAAAGTTTTTCTCCAGAACTTAAGCGATAGAAAATTAAATTGGCGTCTTGAGAAGGTATTAAATCATGTTTCACCAACTGCAAAAGTATATCACCATCTATAAATAGGCCATCGAAACCTGTCCCGGCGTCTTTTTGAGAGATGAACAGTGTGCCAGATGCGCCAATATTTACATTGAATGTAGCGTCGTTAATTTTTTGATGAGCAACAAACTCAAAGACAGAGGGATCATCAGTTTGTTTCGAGACTAGAAGTTGCAACTCATTATCCTCTAGGTTCATTTCGGAGCTAATTCTGAAATAGCCAGTGGAAGTAGTTGAACTCAAAAACTTATATAAGTTTAATGTGTTTGTGTTATTAGATAAGCTGCCATGTTGTGGGGATCGACTTTTTTTAATCCCATCTAAAATTTCTCGTGTGCATTCTTCAGAGGGGAATATGTTGTACTTATTTAGTATAAGTAATAAGGCTCCGAATGACGGTATACTTGACGTTGCCTGAATTTCTTCCCAATGAAATAGATCTGTAAAGTCTTCGTCTTTGAGGCTCTCTAGGAGAGGCTCAATATTAACATTACTTTGAACAGAAAATGCAAAGAGATGAAGCCCTTTGTCGCCAGGGCGTTTGATTGTTTTTGCCAGTCGGAAAAGATTTGGATCGGCTTTGGCGATGGAAGTTATGACAGTGCTCGCGAAAATCGGTTCTTCGATAGGATTAGTCACGAAAGCCTTTGCCTTAATACTGTTCTGGAAGAATCTTAGTTCAAAGTCGGATACTTTGAGATTTAAAGACTTTCGGGCTTTTACGATCTCAAAGGGAGAAAAAGATCTATTACATGCCGTCGCAATTGATATTAAGTGCGGTGAAATTGTTTTTCTTTTTAAAAATGCGCCAGTTGTTTTTAGTCATAAAAGAAGACGGTTCCCA
>NZ_CAMLDV010000070.1 GCF_946478835.1 uncultured Bdellovibrio sp.
GTCCGACGTTGGATCATCTATTCGGTGGTCAATTTGTCGGTCGTATCTTTGCTTAATTGTCGTATGATCATTTTAGAGAAGCTCGTCAGTATATCACGGACGTTCCTGATATAATCACAGATGCAAAAATTCCATCAAGTCGTTTAGGTATGGCGGATTATATCGGTGAGTTGGCATCGACTTCTTTGCAAAGACGTGGAATTGCAAGCACTCCGCAGTCCTATTTCAAATCCAACAACTTCTGGAATTGGAAAGAAGAAGTGAAAACACCGTTGATGGTATGGGCTTCTAAAGATGATATGGTTGTGAATAATGAAATCAACGCGCAAGTTGTCGAGCATGACGATTTTTATGAAAAGTCTGCGAACGTAGGCGTGCTTAATCTGAAATATGGAAATCACTGCGGTTTCTCTTCGGTGTACGGTGCGCAAGCTTCTGCGGCAGTATTGAGAACTTTCGTTTTAACTCACAGTCCCGAGTTCGTAGACGAATACAATAAGAAACAAGAAATGCCTTGGACGTTTGGTTTCAAAAAACTGGGTCCTCAATATGAGCATATCGGTCAAAGCTGGAACTTTTCTTCTCAGTCAGACCAGGTGAAAGTTTCTTTCCGCATCTTTAATTGGAACGGCGGCAGAGAGTGTGCTGACAAAGGTCCATGGTTGGCGAATCGTTCGTGCACAACCACGAAAGAGGTTTGGGTGCCGGTGTCTTCTTTGACAGCATTGGGCGCGCGCATTCCTCGTACTGAGTCGGAAGCTCAGGCATTGACTCGGGAATTTAACACGAAAGTGGAATTCCGTATCAAAGGTCATCCGCTTAATGGTACAAATAGTAATGAATTCTATATGACGTGGAGAAGTCACTTCGAATGATGAAGGCGCCTCGAATTCTTGTTACTGGATTTTCTCCTTTTCTTGGAGAGAAAATCAATCCAAGTGAAATCCTTCTTGAATGGCTCAAGAGGGATTTTGCCTTTCAAAGCAAAGTCGAAACATTGCTTTTGCCAGTTTCTTTTGCCGCTGCTGCGTCTCTGTTGGAGTCGTGCATTGCTCAGACTTCCTATGATTATATTTTCATGTTGGGACAAGCCGGAGGACGCTCAAAAATCAATCTTGAACGTGTGGCTCTCAATTGGATCGAAACCGAAAAGCCAGATGAAGATGGTGTGACTCCTTTGCAGGGGCCTATTATCTCTGGAAAAGAAAGTGCTTTGTTTTCTACATTGAATGTATCTAACTTTAAAGATCAGTTGCAACAAAAGCAGCTCCCTATTGCGGTCTCCCTCAGTGCGGGCGGGTACGTCTGCAATTACGTTTATTACAAAACCCTTTTGTGGCTTCAGGAAAATAAAATAAAAAGCCAAACTTGCTTTATTCATGTGCCTTTTCTGCCAGAGCAAGTTTTAGATAAGCCTGATATGCCTTCCATGGATTTAGAAACCATGAAGAAAGTCCTGGAAGAAATTCTTCAAATCGCCTTAAATTGAGAAAAAATATTTTTGAACCTGACCCCTGGGAACAGCGTCTAAAGCTGTAAATAGGAGGAACTATGAAGTTCTCTAAGTCTCTTGTAACGATTTTAGCAATCACGATGCTTTCTGGAATCGCCATGGCTCGCGGAGAGCGGGATCATCATAAGGATGAATTTGCTCCTATGGAGCGTCAATTCAGCCCTGAGAAGATGAAAGACCTGGGGCTGAGCTCAGAACAGATTTCTAAACTCAAAGCTTTGCGTGAAGCTAAAAAAGAAGACGTTAAAAAACTTCGTGAGGAAATGAAACAGGCAAAGATGGCTTTTAAAGAGGCCGTAAGAACCAATGCTTCCAAGGATGCTATTTCGCAAGCTTATCAAGCAATGATGGATAAAAAGATTCAACTTGGCAAAGTCCGACTTGAAAACCTATTGGCGGCAAGAGACGTGTTAACAGATGAGCAACGCGCGAAGCTTTTCAACAAAGGACAATAAGGCAGATAAAGTGAGTTTAAACTCCGAAGAAGCTTTTAAACTGTTCTACGAGGCCCACGCTTCCAAAGTGCGGGGCCTGCTTTTCCGTTTGGTCGGTGAAGCTTCTTTGAGTGATCTTACGCAGGAAACCTTTATGAAAGCCTGGGAGTACCGAGAACGCTTTCGGGGTGAAAGCGAAGCCTCTACATGGCTGTATCGAATTGCCTATAACTGTGCCGTTGATTTCTTACGCCGTTCGGGAAAAGCACGTGAGAATTTACAGATAGATCTGGTTACAGACACATTGGAAAAAAATCTTTCTGACAAAGAGGTCGCAAATCTGGCTTTAGAAAGTCTTGATATCGAGCACAGGGCCGTTGCTATTTTATTTTATATTGAAGATCAACCTATCAAGGATATCGCTTTGACATTAGATCTTCCCGAAGGAACGGTGAAGTCAAGATTGAATCATGCACGTAATAAAATGAGCGAGGTCTTAACAAAGAAAGGAGTGAAGTTATGAGTGACGACCTTTTAAAAAAATTCTTAAAAGAAAATACCTCAGAAGTTCCGTCAGCTCCGCTGGGGGAGTCTTCGCGTATCTGGCGTAAGATCAATGACAAGTCGGAACGCAAGCGTATGTGGTGGATCGTGCTTCCGGTGATGGCAACGAGCTGTTTGCTAGCCATTGTTATGCGTTTAGAAAAGCCCGCGCCTGTCATGGGTGAGGAGGAAGCGTATCTTTACCAGGAATGGAGTGAAATGGTGAGCGACGTCGATACAGATGTTGACCAGGAATTTGTTTCGGTCTTTGAAATATAACAAAGCGTCGTTTTTTAGGCGACGCTTTGTTTGTCCGCTTCCTTGTTATTCAATTTGCGAAAGTACTTCACGAAGTTTTGCTTCGTCTTTAACTCCCGTGAAAACAAGTTCTGCGCGACGATCTGAGGCTTGAACTCCTGTCGAATCTTCAGAGCCCATGCCTTTAGCTATAACATCCGAAGAGCGAAGTCCGTTTTGGCGCATGATATTGCGAACGGAGTCAGCTCTTTGTTGTGAAATTCTTTGATTGATAGCAGGGCTTCCGGAGGCATCGGCATACCCGTGGATCTCGACTTTTTCAAAGAGATCTCTATTGTCAGCTAAAGCTTTTGCCACTTTAGATAGTTTTTCCTGATCCTCAGTGGAAACAGAGGCTTTTGCTGTATTAAACTGAATTTCACTGCCTGAACCTAAAACGCTGGAAAGTGCGACATCACGAAGGGCGGACTGTGGCTGAACTTCAGCGACAGGACGAGAAGGTGGTGTTGAGACTTCTTCGTTGGCCATTTCTTCAGACGTAGCAGACTCTTCATCTACATTCGTTACGTTTTGTGGTTCACGTTGAACAGGATTTTCGTTCGCTGCTGTTTGACGGACCGAAGTTCTGTAAGCTCCTGGGTTCCAACCGATCTGCAAATCAACAAGATACATGGGGACTAGTCCATCCGTGTTGTTTGTGAGTGACATTGCACGCACGCCCAGACGAGCCAGCCAGCTTGGTGTCATGTTGAATTCACGAAGCACTTGCAAACCGACAAAGTGTGCATCTCCCTGATCTGCAGAAAGAGCTTTACCCTGTTCGTAGAATTGGTTGGCGACGATACCCGCTTGCCATTTGCTGTCCCAACGGTAGCGAGCCGCCAATTCCAATGCTCCACCTGTTCTAGAAGTATCTAGTGTGGTATCCCGACTTTGTGTGAATTGTTGGTTGTTCACACCATAACCTAGATCCATAACAAAATGGGATGCGGGGAAGTAGTAAGATCCTAAGAGTTTTAATGTAGCAGGGGTGCCTTCCGCTGAGCTGACATTTTCATATCCTGTATAACCACCTCCAAGTGCGATGAACGGAACAAGGCCTTCTGGAGCACGTTCAGCTTCTTCGCGAGAAAATTCAAGAGCACTTGTCGTCGGTGTTTGTTGATTTGCGCTAGCTAAGGACCCAACACTGATTAAAGCGACGAGGATGAGTGTTTTCATAGCCATCTCCTTTTTTAACATCTTCAGTATCGACCTTGTATAGAGAGGGTCAAATTTTTGCGAGCCTAAAGAATGGAGCTTTGTTGAGATAAATAGTTTGCACATTACTGCAAAGAAATTTGTCCACTTAAAAAGATGTGGCATGTCAAACCGAGACTTGCCAACGTCTGTTTTCAGATTTGAAACAAGAGACGCTAAACTCGGTGCATACAATTTGACCTTACTCAGTCCTCCTTCTAGAGTTTTAAATGACATTGTGGAGGCATTTTATGCGTAAGGTTTTAGTTGTATTGATGGGGCTTTTTATTGTGTCTTGTGCTTCAAAACACAAAGCAAAAGACATCGATACAAATGTGGATATGTCAGCACCAGTGCGGTCTGATTCTGTTGTTGGCGTTAAAGACGGTGACATGGTTTATCAACGTAAAGTGGCAATGAATGAAGAATTGCGTCGTTTAGAATTAGATGTCTATGATCTTGAAGCGAAAGTGATGGGCGGACCTCGTTATTTAGACAACCGCGGCCTTTATGGTGTGTTACGTGACTGTCGTGTTCAGCTGGGCGATGTCAATAACAGTGGCGATGGCAAAGTTCGTTGGACTGAGGCACGTGAATATGTCACGCCGGACGATGATTTTTCATCTATGGGTATCGAGGATAAAAAACGCATCGTCGGAGTTTCTGAAGAATTCCTAAAAGATCGATTGGCGCGCTTTAGAGGTTACAGAAACATCCTGGAAAAGCGTCAGGATGAGTATGAAACAAAAGTAAAAATGTGCCAGTTAGAACTGGCGGCGCAAAAGAAAAAAGCTAAATCCGCTGAACTTTCTGAATAGTAATATAAGGCTCCTCCGGGAGCCTTTTTTTGTTCCCTGTCTAATCTTTCGTCAGGCTCCGTGCTTCCAATGCGCTCTAGGAGAACTTTCCAGATGGCTCGTTTTTCGCTAGGAATGCGAGTGATTTAACAACTCCTAAATTGGAAGGTAATTTTATGAAGAAGACTCTAGCGGCTCTTTTTTCTTTGTTGTCTCTGAGCAGTATGGCTTCGGCAGCTCCTTATTATACAGGTGTGGGCTGTAACGAAGAAGGTACGCGTTGTACTTTCGGCAAACCCTCAGGCCGTGTTTTGAACTGGAGTAAAAAAGGCACGGTTCAAGAGTTGGGTGAGCGTTGTGAAAAGTTCATCAACAATATCGAAGCTCGTAAAAATGAAATCGCCAAATCTCAACGAGTTGAGTTGAAGTATAAGAACTTCACTTACGGTTACTCTCAGGACATCCAAGAAGACGGCCGCGCAAAGATCATTTGCAGCGTAGAGCTTCATTCTGAAGTGCCTGAAGTTAAATTTGACTCTAGAATTATCAAGAAATTTTTCTGGGTTTGTGAATCAAAAGACAGCGCTGGAATCTGTGCTCACTACCTAAGTGAGTGTGAAGCCGCTCGTGATGAAGCTCTTCAAGACAAAGACGTGTTAGACGCTACAATCTACCGTGGTGCTTCTTTGTTGCAAGGTTCGATCTGTGAAGTTGTTACGACGAAGTTCAAATAGTTTTCAAATTTTAATTGAAACGAAAAAAGCCCGGTCTGCACCGGGCTTTTTTTATTTTAAAATGCTCTGACGATTTTCTCTTAGGAAATCTTTAATATCTTTGGGGGCATGTCCTGAAAGTTCTAGGACAGCGTTAGTGACATGGTCCGCATATCCTTGTTTGGCCGTCACATCGAAGGATACAAAAAGATCGGCCCATGCCTCAGGAAGGCCTGACTTCATCAAGGCTTGTTTGAACTCTGTTTCTGGCATATCGATATAAGGAAGAGATCGACCTGCGAGTTCACTGACAATACCTGCGATGTCTTCGTAACTGACAGCGCGAGGCCCTGTGACATCAGTCACCGTATTTTGCGTGTAAGAGGCAGAAAGGGCACCGGCTGCTGCATACGCACAGTCTTCTCTTGTCACATAAGCTGTTTTTCCTTTTCCAGCAGTGCCTGCGAAAGCTCCCATGCTTAAGGCTGTGGCGATGGCAGGGAGTAAATTATCTGCATAAAGATTATTTCTTAAAAATGTATAGCTGAGACCGCTGGCTTGAATCATTTTTTCCGTTTCAAAATGCTCGGGCGCGACGGCCGCAGGAGCTTTATCAGGATGAGGATAGGACGTATAGATAATGTGTTTCACTCCGGCCTTTTTCGCGGCTTCAACTGCGTTTTTATGTTGAGCGATGCGCGAACCAATTGCATCCGTACTGATGAGCAAAAGACGGTCAGCTCCTTTAAAGGCTTCCACAAGGGAAGAGGCGTCGTTGAAGTCAGCGGCACGGACGGTGACTCCGCGTTTGGCGTAGTCGGCTAGTTTTTCGGGATTGCGGGTGGTCGCAATGATGTTTCTTTTTGGGCCTTTTAAGAGAATATCTAAGACCAGTTTGCCTAAATGTCCTGAAGCGCCTGTGACTAAGAGTGTTTCTGTGTTCATTGTGTTTCTCCTTGATGGGCTTATCATAGCGCGAAGGAATTCTTCTGATTAGATAGTAAAATGTGGAAATATTATCCGGATATCCGTATAATGAGAAAATGCAACTAGATGGAATCGATATCTTTGTAAAGGTTGTACAGGCAGGGAGCTTTACCAAGGCGGCGAAACTCTTAGGGATGCCACTCACGACGGTGAGCGGAAAGGTCGCACTTTTAGAAAAACGTCTTGGAGTCACTCTGCTTCACCGAACCACTCGAAAATTAAACCTTACAGAAGCTGGGGAAGCCTATTTTCGCCGTTGTCTGCGAGTCTTAGATGAAGTGGAGGCGGCAGAAAAGGAACTCACTACAAAGCGCAGTGAGCCTGAAGGAACCTTGCGCATTACTTCTACCATTGATGTCGGCCATATCATTTTGCCTCCCATCACGAAAGAATATCTTAAGCGTTATCCTAAAATGCGTGTCGAGCTTGTGGCGACCAATCGGTTGGTGGATTTGATTTCAGAGGGTGTGGATTTGGCGATTCGCATCGGATCTTTGAAAGACTCCACAATGGTCGCTCGAAGATTTTTGGAATCGCAAGCCTCACTGTGGGCCAATGCGGCCTACGTTAAAAAGAATGGACTTCCCAAACATCCTCGTGATTTGGAAAAGCATCAGTGCATCAGTTTTTCAGCCGAGAAAAATAACACCATTAGGCTCAGTCGTCAGGGTGAAATACAAACAGTGGCCTTCCCGAGTCGCATTGTTGTTGATGATATGGAATCGACAAAAGCTTTTGTGATGCAAGGAGATGGTATTGGCCTTATTCCGCAGTTCTTGTGTGAAGAGGAAGAAAGACAGGGAAAACTGATTCCGGTTCTTCCCCAATGGACGTGGGGATCGTTGAATTTATCTTTCGTGTATCCAGCCCAGCGCTTTGTGGCTCCCAAAGTTCAGGCCTTTATTGAATGTGCATTGAAATCCTTGAAGGACTAAGCACTTCTTGTTAGATTTTCGCACATGCCACATATTCGTATACGAGCTGTTAAAAAAGATCATGTTTGTCAACTCAGTCAAAGCTTAGCTCCTGAGTTGGCTCAGGTCATGAACACGGCGGAAGATAATTTTACTTTTGAATTTATTGCGACTGAATTTTTCTCTCAAGGTCAGCCCTCAGCTTCCTATCCATTTGTAGAAGTCCTCTGGTTTGCGCGCTCGCAAGAAGTCCAAGATGCCTCCGCGCGGATTATTACGGCCAAGGTCAAAGCTTTAACTGGAGCGGAAGACGTTGTCGTGGTCTTTCAAGTCCTAGAAAAGTCGTCTTACTACGAAAATGGTGAGCATTTCTAAAATTGATCATGTCCGAAAACCGCCAGTTGTGGTAGGGTTGAGGAGCTATGATCAAGGGCATGAAAGAGCTATCCTCAGAAGATCTTAAGAAGATCATCAATAGAAAAGACCCTCGCTATGACGGGCGATTTTATTTTGGTGTGAAAACCACAGGTATTTATTGTCGTCCTGTGTGCCCGGCAAAGCCGAAGCCTGAAAATATTTTGATCTTTAAAAGTGCCAGTGAAGCGGAAAAAGAAGGCTACCGTCCGTGCTTGCGTTGCCGTCCCGATGTGGCTCCGGGAAGTAAGATTTTGCAGGGGACCGTCAACAGTGTTTCAAGAGCTCTGCGAATTATTGATGAAGCGACGGAAGACTCGTTGGATGTCGCAACCTTGGCTGACAAAGTCGGAATGACGGATCGTCATCTACGCAGACTTTTTGATGAACACCTGGGAGCCTCGCCTATAGAAATTCTTGTGACGAAACGTCTTCATTTGGCCAAGCAGTTGATTCTTCAGACATCAAGCCCCATCACGGATATTGCTTTAGCTGTGGGGTTTAAATCCATTCGTCGTTTTAATGAAGCATTTAAAGCCCTTTATAAAGTAACACCGTCTCAAGTCAGAAAAGAGTCATCTGCTGAAAATAAATCTGAACTGACTCTTTCTATTTCCGTGAGAACGCCGTTTGATTGGCAGAATATTTTGGCTTACCTCGCCCGTCATGAGACTTATGGCATTGAGCAAGTGAGCTTAGATAGTTACACGCGTTTTATCGCGACTGAAAATGGCGTGGCGAAAATTTGTGTAAGCTACAAAGAAAAAGAAAATGCTTTGAAAGTAGAAGTAACGAATCTTCCTTTGTCAAAAATGCGCTCAAGCATTGCGCTCTTAAAGCATCTTTTTGATACTGAACATAATCCGGTGCACTTGCCTCAATCCAAAAAAATGAAACCTCAAGGCGTGCGCATTCCGGGATGCTTTGATGGATTTGAAGTGGCTGTGTCAATTATTTTAGGGCAGCTTGTTTCAACAGAGCATGCGAAAAAGAAAACCAAAGAGATGGTTTTACGTTTCGGAAAAAAGATTGAGGGCTCTGAAGAAATTTACTCCTTTCCGACTCCGCAGGCTTTAAGCAAAGCTAAGATTGAAGAATTGGGAGTGACTAAGGTCAAAGCCGCGGCCATTCGCAGTCTGAGCCAAAGTGTTTTAAGTGGGGAGATTGTGTTATCTCCGACAGCGGATTCAGAATCTGTCAGAAAAAAACTTCTAGCTATTAAAGGCATTGGTCCCTGGACGGTAGAGATGATAGCGATGCGCTGTCTTGGCGATTCCGATGCGTTCCCGGCAAATGATCTTATTGTGGAACGAGCTATTAAAAATAAAACTATTCAAGTGGAAGAGTGGGCGTCTTTTCGCGCCTACCTTGTTCACTGTCTTTGGCGGGACTCCGTTGCCGCTACAAAGAAAGGAAAATCCTTATGAGTTTCTATTATCAAATTATCGAAAGTCCTATTGGCAACCTTCATGCTATTGCGGATGAGCAGAGCCTTTGGGTTCTTGGTCACGATACGAATATCAAAGCTCTTAAAGAAAAATTTCCTGAGGTGATGAAAAAAGAAAATGAAGTCATCGCGCTCGTGCGTAAGCAGCTCAAAGAATATTTTTCCGGAAAACGCCATGACTTTGATATTCCTGTAACATTGAAGGGCACAGACTTCCAATGTCAAACATGGAAAGCCCTTTCAAAAATTCCCTACGGCAAAACAGTGAGTTACCAAGAACAAGCGACAAAGTTGCGCAAGCCCCTGGCGGTTCGCGCCGTAGGTCGTACCAACGGTCTTAATCCGATCTCCATTATCTTGCCTTGTCACAGAGTCATCGCAAAGTCGGGGCACCTGACAGGATACGCAGGCGGATTAAAAGCCAAAGAATTTCTTTTGGAACTTGAGAAACGCCACACGGATGAATAAAATTGCTAGCGGTGATTTCTTCTTTTCCATCCAATCTTAAAAGCTTTTACAAGGTCTTCACGAGGAAGATCTTTTACATATCCAAATCCTTCATCACAAACTCGCATGGCAAGATCCATAGCTTCTACGGGGCGAAGATGTTGTTTTTGATTCGGGCTGTAGCCGCTCACTAAAACGTTGGCAAGAAAATTGAGCTCAAGAATTTTCCGTTTGAAAAGTTCTGTATTGTTTTCTCGCAGTTCATATAAGTAAGAACGCATGGTGGATGGAAGTTTCTTTGAGCTTTGAATCTTTAGCACGGGGGCTTCGGTTTTTACTCCATGAGTTCGTAAAAGCTTTGCAAGCTCCGGCGACAAAGGAGTAAATGGACGAACGCGACCTGGCTTGAAAGAACGAAAGTACATTGTGCTGATGGGGTCTGCTTCTTGAGACATAAGATGTTCAAGAGACGTTTGATCTATCAGTTTTAAGAATGCAGCTGCCGAAGAAGGCCCCACGTAACCCTCTTGTTCCTTTCTTTGCTCGCGTTCCGAGCTTACGTCTTCTTCCAAGGATTGGCTTTCCTTTAAAAGATTGTAGAGGCCATCGTGCTCATCAATCTGTTCAAGTGTGATGAAACGAATCCGAGACAAAATACGTTCGATAAGATTGCGGTGATCTTTTTGCAAGCTGAGCAATAACGAAGAGACAGTGTCCCATTGAAATGTTGCCTTCGACATAATCAAATATCCTTCCACTTCCATGTTAAAGGTACTTTCCAGTGCTTTTTCTAAATATTTATTTTCAGAATAGCGATCGTCTTCAGCTGTTCGCGTGAGATGGGCAAGCTCATCACTATCCATTGCCATGATTAAATTTGCCAAAGCGAGAGTGAGAAGGTCTTCATCCATTTCTGAAACTTTTTCTGCAGCAAAGTCACTTCCGACTTCTAAAAGGATTTCGAGCCATTGACAAAAACGAGTGGCGTTAAAGCGTTCGTCTTTACCGACACCTGGGCTAAACCATGTGTCTTGATCAATCACTTCTTGCAGCTGTTCAGAGGTAACGAGCATCAGAAGCTCGCCGGAGTCCTCTAAGCCAATGTGGTGAATGATCCTTTTCAAAATTGAAGCATCTAACGATTGCACATCGTGAATAAGTTGGTTGTTAGTGATCAGTTGTGTAAGCAGGTTCTGTGAATTGGGTCTTTGAGCAATGGACTTTGTCATGAGCGCCTCCAATTGCATGTTGTGGGGAGGCTGTAGGAAAAAGAAAGTGAAAAATTTGAAACTAAAAATATAGTTTGAAAACGGGGTGGTTTCTTTGACAACCTAAAAAGAGTTTGTTATGTTATTGAGTAAGGGGACAAAGTCCCCTTTTTTTGTGCCATTTTCGTCTCATTAAAAACGATTTACATCCAAAACTTTAAGATCCACAAACGGTGACTTGCCTTCAAGAAGATCGGAAACAAGAAGGCCTGTTCCAGCACCACTTTGCAGACCCAACATTTGATGTCCTAAAGCGAGCATCAAGTTTGAAATGTTTTTGTGATAACCAATCAAAGGAACCCCGTCCGGAGTACAAGGGCGAAGTCCCGCCCATAACTCTTGAACTTGAAGTTCTTGCGGAAGATGCAAAAACTCTCTTGCGCCTTTTTTGATGTTTTCCACTCTTTGTGGAGTGATAGAAAAATCTTGATCGACCAATTCCAGAGTTCCAGCAATACGCAAAGAGTTCTGACGGGGAGTGATGGCGATTTTCTTTTCAACCAACATCATTGGATATTGCGGTTGTTTTTCTAAAGGCGGAACGATCATCGCGTAACCTTTTCCACCCAAAACAGGAACACGAAGGCGCATCAAGCGTGCTAAAGACTTCGACCAGCTTCCCGTCGCCATAACTACTTGTTTTGCATGAATCTCGCCTTGCGAAGTCAGAACCTTTTCGACTTTGTCTCCGGAGATCACAAGATCTTTCAACTCACACTGCTCAAGAATCTCGCCACCATGAGCACGGATTTCTTTTGCGAAAGCTTGCACAACCAAATAGGGTTCCGCCATGGCTTCGTGAGAAAAATAGACTCCACCTAAAAGAGGAAACTTCAAAGCCGGTTCCATTTCTTGAATGTCGTCGGAATTTAAAACTTTTCCGGGAACGCCCAGATTTTTAACGTAATTCAATTCCTCAACAGCCGCAGCGACGCCAGCCTTTGTTTGGCTTACCATCAAAAGACCTTTTTGTTGAAAATGAATTTCAGGATACTTTTGACCTAGCTTTTCATACTCTGTGAGACTTTTTTGCGAAAGAACAACCAAAGCATCAACGGCGCGTTTTGCTTGAGTTTCATTCATGGCTTTCATGAATTGAAAAAGCCAAGAAGCGAGATCCAAAGAAAAAGAAGGTTTAATATAAAGCGGACTTTCTGGATCTAAAAGCCACTTCATAGATTTGATCAACATACCCGGCATTGGCAAAGGCATTGCAAAACAAGGTGTCATCCATCCAGCGTTTCCGTAAGAGCAGCCTTTCCCAACTTGTCCTTTATCAATCACACAAATTTTAGCGCCACGACGAGAAAGTTCCGCACCCACCGCTGTGCCTATAATGCCAGCGCCCACCACCAAGATATCGACTTCTTTTTTTTGCATGCCTTATTTGATGAAGTTTCCCGTTAAAAATCAATAGGTCTAGGTGTCATGGTCTAGTGATCTTCACCCCGAATAGATCCTTCGTTATTGCGGAGGGCGGCCTTCTCACTTAGAGCGGTCAATACCGAGGGTGAGATTGCGGAATGGGCATCCTTACCTTCGACAACCAAATCCGAATCATCGGTCGGCCCTGGCATAACCACGTTAGCCAAATGAACAATGTCAGAAAAGAAGTTAGGAAAACGCGCTTGGAGGACTGTCGCTATTTTCGTAGAAGCTGAAATCATCAACTCCGCTTTTCCATATTTACTGGCATCGACAATTTTCTGCGCGGCTTTTTCCGCGTTGGTGCTTAATCCTGGAAGCGACGCTAAAAGAGAGAACCATGCATATTCTTTTTCCACTTGGCCCTTAAAGGTTGCATGGTCGATAGAACCCGTGCGCATAACACTTGGTGAGACTGTTGTAACATAAATCTTGTCACGAAGAAGTTCTGCTCGCAAAGTGCGAGAGTAGCCGACCAATGCGTGCTTTCCGGCACAATAAGCGGCTCTATGAGGAACTGGAACCAGACCGCCAATAGAAGCGATGTTGATAATACGACTTCCGGCCTTTAAATAAGGACGACATGCTTCAATAAGGTGGTAGGGCGCCCAGAAATGAATCTCCAAAGAATCTTCGAAATCTTCTTCGGTGGCATTCTGAATGGGAGCAGACGAAATAATTCCCGCGTTGTTCACAAGGACATCGATTTTGCCAAACTCATCTAAAATATCTGACACGGTGTAATTGATATCGTCTGTTTTGGTGCAGTCACAAACAAAACAATGCACCAAGGTCTCTGGATAACGGTGCTGAATAATATTTTGAGCACGGCGCAGTTCTGCCTCATCCCGAGCAAGAAGAGCAAGACTCGCTCCCGCTTTCGCAAACTTTTCTGCAAGAACCAACCCCAAGCCGCGGGAGCCGCCGGAGATGACAACAACAGCTCCTTTAAAAGTTCGAGCGCGAAACTCATCACGTATTTTTGATGCGACAATGGCAGAGGAAAATCCAACTCCGAAGGCTGTTAATATTTTTTTTGCTGAGCTGGCCATGCAAGTTCTCCTTATCAGAATGGATAACTCATCTTAGTCCGAAGGAAAGAAGAAGGATATTTGTCAAATATTCCTCTGTGTTTTAGCGAAGGCGGTTTTTTAACGTGTTTCGTTTTTCGATTTGAATAAAAAATAGGTTATGAACTGGTTTTCCCAACGTCTTAAGTCCATAAACTACAAACGTCTGTCTTCGAAGATTGGCGAGGATGACATTTTAGAGATGTCAGCTTCCTTGGCGTTTTACACAGCCTTGTCTCTTGCGCCGCTCTTGGTTCTTCTTCTGACGTTTATTTCGCTGATTAACGAAAGCTTTCAAGAACAGCTTCTCTTACAGATCCAAGGTCTGATTGGAAGCGAGGCTAGTAAACTCATTCGAGAAATTGCAAAGAATGTGGATAAGCAACCAAAGGTTCGAGATCTGGCCGGAGTTCTCGGTCTCGTCACTTTACTAATATCCGCCGGCGCCATTTTCGGAGATCTCCGACATTCTTTAAATAGAATTTTCCAGGTGACTCCAGAGCAAAAGGCAGAAAAGGGGGGATCGTTTTTGACGGGAGTGTGGGGGTTTTTGAAAGAAAAACTTTTTAGTATGGGAATGGTTTTAACCTTCGTTTTTATTTCCATTGTTTCTTTGATGGTCTCGTCGGTTTTGTCTCTTTATCTAAAAGGCAGTGACCAGGTCTTTGGACAAATAATTAATTTTGTCGTCTCGCTCTTTATTTTTTGGCTTTTGTTTTCAACACTTTATTTTTTTATCCCGCAACGGGACGTCAGTAAAAAAGTCGCGGCGACATCGGGGTTTATTACGGCGATCTTGTTTTCCATCGGAAAAACATTGATAGGTCTTTACCTTGGCCAGAGCGCAGCGGCTTCTTTATATGGAGCCGCCGGCTCTTTCGTTGTTTTGTTAATGTGGGTCTACTATTCTTCCGCCATTATTTATTTCAGCGCAGAACTAGCGCATGAAATTAACAATAAAGAAATAAAATCTTAAAACCTATCTTTCTAGTTTCGGCAAACGTGACCATAAGACACGTTGTTACCCAATGTGCATTTGCAAGGCTGACCAAAATTATCGTAGTAACCCATATCACAGTAGGTGCCTTCCTTTTTAGTGATGCAGCAGTAGTGAGATGTCGACGCTGATTCATCATGGCTCGTTGACAATAAAGACATGATTATCTGTGAAGAAGAAGGCTGTGCAACCTTCGGTGAATCTTCCGCGGCGTAAGCTTTGAAACTAAGGATTAGCATTAAGAACACAAACACTCTTTTCATAGATCCTCCTTGAAAAAATAATTTCGCATTAGTTTTTCGGATCGAGAGAGGTTCGCGCAAGATGTAATGAATCAACACAAATTAGATCCGGAAGATTCCGGATCACACAATCGCATCGAGTTCTTGTACTAAAGACGAAACCTGCTCTTGGGAAAGGGAATCCACTTTGGCAAGATCGCTTCCCATCACAGCCATTTCTTTTCGTGTCTTAGCAAGAAAGTGAATACTCAGCACTACAGCCATTAAAATCAAAAGACCTGGAATGCTTAAAAGTCCCAGCAGAGTGATCGCATAAGCTTGTCTTAAAGATCTGTTTTTATCGTGGGCAACAATGTCGGGAGATAAGGGTTGAAAGTTTGAATTTGTGTAAGACCAATAGAGATTTAATTTTTCCAGATTGGCATTCAAAGTTTTTAGTTTCACCGAATTAAGACGTCTGCGAACCATGTAGATATTAAAACCGCTCACCATAAGTGAGAGGACAAGACAGACGGCCCAAATTCCGACAACTATTTCAATCATAACTCTGCCAATGGCTTTGAAGTTTGTGATTTAACTTTAGCACTGAAGCGTTCAAAACTCTTTGCACGCAGTGTCGCAAGACACGAATGGAGGAGAGTCTGTATTATCGCAGCTCTCGTGAAGGCAAATATCCTAAGCTTCTTTGAAGTTTTAAAATTGGTATGTTTATAAACCCGGAGGAGAAAATGTCTGTCAGAAAAATAGCGGTGCTCGTGGGAAGTCTTCGTAAAGAATCATTCAATCGTAAGATGGCGAAGGTACTTCTTGGTCTTGCGCCTTCTTCGCTAAAACTTGAGATTGTCGAAATCGGAGACCTGCCGCTTTATAACCAAGACCTCGACGACGAAAACCGACCTCCCGAAGTTTGGCAGAAGTTCAGAACGCAGATCAAAGGATACGATGGAGTTCTTTTCGTCACTCCCGAATACAATCGCTCCATTCCCGGTGTTTTGAAAAACGCCATCGACGTGGGATCTCGCCCTTATGGAAAAAGCGTTTGGGAAGGAAAACCTGCCGCGGTGGTGAGTGTGTCTCCGGGAGCGATTGGAGGCTTCGGTGCCAATCATCATCTGCGCCAGTGCATGGTGTTTTTAAATATGCCAGCGATGCAACAGCCGGAAGCTTATATCTCTAATGCGGCAAAACTTTTCAGCGCCGACGGATCATTAACTCAGAATGAAACGCGGGAATTTTTGGAGAAGTTTATGAAGGCGTTTGCTGAATGGGTGGAGTTGCATTGTGAAGAAGAAGCGAGTGAGTCAGTGGCTTCGAAGCGAAAAGGGAGTGAAGAGATTCGCCCCAGTCACAGTTGAACGAAGTTTTCGAACGTGAGTTGGAAATTTATCAAATAAGCGTTTAAAGCAATGCTGACGTAGGTTTCATTCAAATTTTAAGTATTCCTGTAAAGGGCACTGTTTGAAGCCAGTTCCCAGGCTATTACCAATAAGTTGTCGTGGCGCACGTAGTTTTTTTGGTCGTTGCGAAATTGGTAGTTCTATAAGAACTGGTATACTCACAACTCGTGGATCAAACTTGAGTTCGCGAGCATTGAAAAAAATTTCGAGTTCGAAAGAGTTCGTGTCCCTATGTTATAATTTGAAGATGCTTTGTCTTGGGCTTGGTCAAAGGCATATGCGGATCACGCAATTTTCAAAATCTACAAGTGGACTATGTAAAAAATAAATTGAAAGAACGATCGCTCCAATGTAAATCTGTTTAAATACATCGGAGTTTACATAATGAGAACGAAGCTTCGCGTTACGTGGGGAAACAACTCATGGGTAAAAGACGCAATTGGAAGAATTCGTCCCCACAAACGATTAACCAAAGGGCATCCTAAATGGATCAATTATAGGAAGCCTCCTATTAAAGATACTTGTGATTTACGGGTGGCAGGTCATCCAGATTCGGAGTACAGATGTAAATTCACAGATCAAATACTGGAAGAGATGCTAAGTACTCATCGAGAAAGCAAGAGTGAACAGCCAATTTGTTTTATTACTTGTGGAGGAACTGCGTCTGGAAAGACATCTGCCGTTCAAAAATACTTGGATAATAAGAATGACCACTTGAAGTACATTCGAATTGATTATGATGCTTTAAAGCGATGTTTACCTGAATATTCTCATATGGTAGATTTAGGTATTAAAGAGGCAGCATCTTTCGTTCATGTTGAATCAGCAAAGATGGCCGGGAAGCTATTTAAAAAAGCTCTTGCAGAGAAGATGAATATTATCTTCGAGAAAACTCTAGCTGAAACTGCACAGACCCAAGAAGAAATTAAGAAACTGAGAAAAAAAGGTTATCTTATCGTGTTAATAGCAGCTCACGTAAAAGTGTCGATTGGTCAAGAACGTGCAGTACTCAGATACAAGCAAGGAGGCCGTTTTATTGATCCTGGTATTATCGCTGATACTTACCAGAAGGTTCATAAGAGCGTACATCTCTTAAAGGATGAGGTGGATTCTTTGGCTCTATTTGATAACAATGATAAGGCTTTGAAGCTTATATTGTACAAGGAGGGGGCAACTGTAAAAATTGTTGACAGTGCTTTATATGAAGAATACCTAAACACAGTTACTCAAGACTATAGACTAGATTAGATTTCTAATAATGAAGTATATACACTCCTAGTCATGGTATGCAATTTGCTATATTGAAATAAGAGCTCTTGGGTGATTAAATTTTTTAAGGAACTGCCGATAGGAAGAGATATGGATAAAGTAAAAGAAAAAGTAGCTTTTGTTCTTAGTCTCGTCAGTGTGGGTTTGGTTCGCACGAGCGAAGTTAAGGGTGTTGTGTCTTCAGATGAGCCCGCAAAAAAGGTTTCCGTTGAAACTAAATATGACGTCGTGAAGAGCTTTATTCGAAGTACTGACGGTCAAGCTGCTCGCAATACAGCGCTTACGTAAAATTAATTTTGATATTGATATTTTAAAAAAGGGTCTCATTTTGAGACCCTTTTTTATTTCTCTTGCTCTCGCAATTTTCAATTTAAGTACCTCAGTTTTTTAGAACTGTCTTTTAGATATTTATATAACATCAAAGTTTGTTTCCTTGTGGGAATAACCAAAAGTTTTTTTTGATGGTAATTATTAGAATTGATTGCAATTTACGGAGGAATACTAGAGAGAAGTGATAAATTTTTTGAATAAAAAAACCTAGTAGCGATACTAGGTTTTTTATTTTTTAAAAAAATTGGTCGGGGAGATAGGATTCGAACCTACGACCCTCTGGTCCCAAACCAGATGCGC
>NZ_CAMLDV010000071.1 GCF_946478835.1 uncultured Bdellovibrio sp.
GAGAAAAAGAGGTTAAACGGAAGACCCCCCAAAAGCAAACAAATTTGCTAAATTTTAGGAAGGTCCAGGGTTTAAATAAAAGCCTTACTTTTCAGCATCTTAGCTTAAAATCAAGGCTTCAAAAGTTCACGTTTCCAGGCATCACCCAGCTGGAAGTTCTTATTATTGACGACCGCTTCAATCAACTTTCTATGGTCCTCATATGCTTTTTGCACACCCGGCTTATCGCGGTTCTTGGCGGCGATGACACGCAGCTCGTCCCTTTCGCGGCGAAGGGTTTCAAAAATCACCTCGGCTTTTTCGTTCGAACGCAAAGAGGCCTTACTCTTAATATAGTAGTCAGCTGCCTGCTCATATCTTTCTGCCCGGGCATTGAGTTCCGCGCCCACCAAATAATCCCGCTCAGACTTCGGTGCTTTGGCGTCTTTCATAAAGACTTCATAAGAGTCGGCTGAGTTGCGATAGCGAGCTGTTGCATCTTTCACGTTGCCCGCCACACGCAGCTTGTCTGCTTCAAGACGAGCTTCGTTGGCAAAGTTGCGCGCTTTTTGTGTGTCACTATAAAGACCGGCAACCCCTTGGCGCATCAGAGTGCTTCGCTCTGCATCCGAAAACCCTGCCGCTTTTAAGATATCCGCTTTTTGTTTTAGGTCCGTTGCAGAGTAAGTTCCGTAACCGCGACCAGTTTCAGCGCCGACTTCGTGTGCTTTGATCAAAGCTTGGCGTTGCTGTTCAGAGAGACTCCGGCCTAATAATTTTTCGGCCTCAGCCACTCGCTGCGGATTTGAAAGCTTCGCCATGCGCGCTAGATCCACAGCTGCCTCAGTCGTTTTTGTAGCGACATTAGCTTCTTTTGCAGCCATGCCGGCGGCTTTTAATAATTTTCCAAGCTTCGGGGCTTTTGCAAGAAGGCCTGCGGCTCCTGCAGGATTTACGACAGAGAAAACTCCATAACAGATCATCTCAGCCTGAGTTTTTGTATCAAAGCACGCAAGCTTCACACCTTGTTTTTTAAGATAGTCTTTTCCTTTTTCAAGAAGGCTTTTAGAAACCTGCACCGCTTTATCAAGATCCGCTTTGGTCAGGTCGCCCTTCATATACATATACGCATACGCCAAAGGAGCCAAAATCGGATTTGAGAGCATCATGTTGCGAGGTGCGTTTTGAAGAGACGTCTTAAGTGCATTATTGCGACATTCAACATTCGTCCAACATGCTTTGATCGCTTCAGCACCTTTGCCTGCGAGTTCAGGAACAGACGCAATGGCATCCCAGAATTCTTTACCTACATCCACCGCGCCAGAAAAACATCCGCGCAATTGATCAATCGGAGTTGCAATCGCACCATCACACAAAGCTTTTGGATCACACGAACGAATGTGTTTTGCGGCGTCTGCATCCGCTTTCGCAAGATCTTCGCAGCCCACGGCTTTTTGTTCCCACTTACAAGCCTCGGAAGCCAACTGCAAAGGCTGGGGAACCTTGTCGCACTTTCCAAGAAGTTGCGAGCACGCCATCGGCAAACTCTGCGACCACGACAGCATTGGAAGAAAAAAACTAATAATAAGGATGAGCAAACTGTTCCGCATGATTTTCTAATCGGAAATCAATTTGCTGTTCTAAAGAGTTGATGATTTTAAAAACAAAGAGATCCCCAGAAATAAGTCTAGAAATACATCTAATTCCGGGGATTATTTTAAAGAACTGGGCCAAAAAAATTTAAACAAAGAAAATCTCGTATTGTTCCAAATGGTAGTTCGGTTCAATTTTGAAAGCGACAGAGCGGCCGAGTTTTTTCTCGATACCTTCTAAACTTTCACCTTCAACTTCGTAAATCCAGTCAACAACTTCGCTGTGACAGTGAATGACAACGTTGGTTTTTTTATTGATCAGCATATCGGCATCACGCTCTAGCTCACGGAAGATTTCATTTGCAACCGTAGACTTGCGTTTGATGTAGCCTTTTCCATCACAGTACGAGCACGGTTCACACAGTGTCTTAATCAAGCTTGGACGAATGCGCTTACGGGTCATCTCAACAAGCCCCAACTGTGACATTGAAACGATGTTCGTGCGCGCGCGATCTCGTTGCAGTTCTTCGGCCAAAGTTTCTAAAACTTTTTCGCGATGAGATTCTTTTTCCATATCAATGAAATCGATGATAATAATCCCGCCGCAATTTCTGATGCGCAGCTGATGCGCGATCTCGCGAACCGCTTCCAGATTGGTTTTTAAGATCGTGTCTTCTAAATCTTTTTTGCCGACGAACTTCCCTGTGTTGACATCAATGACCACCAAAGCTTCCGCTTCGTCGATCACGATGTAACCTCCGGACTTGAGCCAGATTTTTCTCTCCATCGAGCGAGAAATTTCAATATCGATGTCGTACAAATCAAACAACGGTTTTTGCTCTTCATAAAGCACGATGTTTTGCTTGTACTTCGGCATGAACTGGGAAACGAATTTCACAACTTTTTTGTGAATCTCGACGTTATCCACCCATACGCTTGTGACATCTTCACTCATAAGGTCACGCAAAGCGCGAAGCTCCACGTCTAATTCTGTGTGAACATTTCCTGGTGTTTTTTTCTTTTCGTAGTTTTTGAAGATATCTTTGCTGAGGCGATCAAGATACTCGATATCGGCCTTCAACATTTCTTCTGAAGCACCCTCCCCCGCAGTACGCACGATCACACCGCCGGAAGGATTGATTTTTTGAACAAGCTGACGAAGACGCTCTCTTTCACCTTCATCTTCAATACGACGAGAAATTCCCAAGTGGCGAACAGTAGGAAGAAAGACTACGAAACGACCCGGCAAAGACAAGTGTGTTGTGAGCCTTGCTCCTTTTGTGCCGAGGGGATCTTTGGCCACCTGAACTAAAATTGACTGACCCTCTTTGAGAAGATCTTGAATCGGTGTCTTGTTGTGATGTGTGGGAATTTTATCGTCATCACCCTCATCCAAGGGTTCCTCACGATCTACATCCGAAAGAAAATTATCGTCAACATCCTCGCGTATATCGCCGACGTATAAAAATGCGGCCTTTTCTAGACCAATGTCTACGAAGGCGGCTTGCATGCCCGGCAAGACGCGAATGACAGTGCCGCGGTGAATAGACCCGACCAAGGTCGGAGAAGTTTTTCGTTCAATTTTGAGGTCCGAAAGAATTCCGGTATCGACATAGGCAACACGAGTCTCTTGAGGGCGAACGTTGATGAGAATTTCTGCAGACACAAGATCCTCCTGAAAACACTAAGGAACACACACTACATCTACTTCATTAGTCCAGAAACAAGACCGATAGCAAATATTATTTAATATTGAAGCATATCTGACCGAAAAGATCATGGAAATAGAGCCTTTACGGAGAGTAACGATGGCAACAATTGATGAACTGTTTAAACTCATGGTGGAACAAGGAGCATCCGACTTGCATATCACAAGCGGTGCGCCTCCGTATCTTCGCCTTCATGGAAACATGGTTCCATTGAACTATCGCGAACTCACCAATCAAGACGTGCAAGGTCTGCTCTTCGAAATTCTTTCTGAAAAGCAAAAGAAAGCCTTCGTTGAAAAATGGGAATTGGATTTCGCTTACACTTTGTCAGGCATTGGTCGTTTTCGTTGCAATATCTTTATGCAAAGAAAAGGGCTTGGCGCCGTTATGCGTATCATCCCTGAAAAAATTAAAACTGCGCAAGAATTGGGCGTGCCACCATCAGTGATGGATTTGATCGATTGCGATCGCGGTTTGATTCTTGTAACAGGTCCAACAGGTTCTGGTAAATCGACGACCTTGGCTGCGATGATCCATCAAATCAACATGACTCGCGAAGCGCACATCATCACGGTTGAAGATCCTATCGAGTTCGTTCATCCAAACTTAAAAGCTTTGGTGAACCAACGTGAAGTGGGAAGTCATACAAAAAGTTTTGCGAACGCTTTGAAAGCGGCTCTGCGTGAAGACCCGGATATCTTGCTCGTGGGTGAGTTGCGTGACTTGGAAACGATTTCTTTGGCACTGACCGCCGCAGAAACGGGTCACATCGTGTTTGGTACTCTTCATACGAACAGTGCTGCAAAAACTATTGACCGTATCATTGACGTTTTCCCGGCGGGACAACAACAACAAATCCGTACGATGCTGGCAGAAAGTTTGCGCGGAGTTGTCGCGCAAACACTTTTCTCTCGCGCGGATGGACAAGGTCGTGTGGCTGCTTACGAAATTATGAGAAATACAAAAGCCATCTCGAACTTGATTCGTGAAGGTAAAGTCCACCAAATTCCTTCGGCGATGCAAACAGGCTCAAGCCAAGGGATGGTGCTCTTCGAAAAATACATCGAAGACTTGGTTCGCAAAGGAAAAGTTTCTGCAGCCGATGCGAAAACTTTCCTCGGCCAGGCCGGCGGTGGAGATACAACCGTTCAAGGCGGAACTCTTGCTGGAAGTTCAGCGGGCCCAAGAACGAAAGTGGGATAAAAATTTAAAAGCTGTATGTAAGTTGAATCAATGGAGGGGCTTTAGCATAGGATGCTGAGGCCCTTCGACTTTTTAGATCTTGCTCAAGCACTTGTGAATAATCGTGAGTCGGTGGCGCAGGCTGCGAAGAGTCATAAAGAACATATCCGACTCCCCCGACAAAGCCGAGCAGAGCCCCTAATGTGATATTGTTTGTATGTTCTTGAGGCTCTCCATAGAAGGAAAGCGTGCTCAGGCCTAGGATTGCGCCGCCTAAGCTTGCAAAAAGAACCGTCGCGACGTTGCGCTTAACGGTTCTGTTGGTCTGTGAAAAAGAGGCTTGAGAAGTGAAGATAATGAGTGCTGCTAGTAAAACTGAGGTCCACTTCTGTGGGGTCATGATTGCCTCCTGCAATGAACTAAGATAACTTTTCTTATTTAAACACCCCGAGGTGCCCTGTGCAACTAAGTCGTTATATTGATCACACTCTTTTGAAGCCTGAAGCGCAATTAGCGCAAATTGAAAAACTCTGCGCGGAAGCGAAAGCGAACAACTTTTTTAGCGTCTGCGTGAATACGTCTTACGTTTCCACGTGTGCGAAGCTTCTTGCGGATTCTTCTGTGAAAGTCTGCTGCGTTGTGGGCTTTCCTTTGGGAGCTATGGATACAGTCAGCAAGGCTTTTGAAACTGAGACTGCCATTAAAAACGGTGCTGATGAAATCGATATGGTGATTCAAGTCGGCGCTTTGAAAGATCGTCGTCTGGATTATGTTCGTGATGATATCAAGGCTGTTGTGAAAGCGGCTCAAGGTCGCACTGTGAAAGTGATCATCGAAACTTCTTTGTTAAATCAAGAAGACAAAACTTTGGCGTGCAAAGCCGCTCTTGAAGCCGGTGCGCATTTCGTAAAAACATCCACGGGTTTTGGCGGTGGTGGCGCGACGATTGAAGATGTAAAATTGATGAAGTCCGTTGTCGGCGACAAAATGGAAGTGAAAGCTTCAGGTGGGATAAAAGATGCCGCGCAAGCACGCGCGATGATTGAAGCAGGTGCCACTCGTCTTGGCACAAGCTCAGGCGTCACGATTGTTCAAGGTGGCACCGTTCAAGGAGGTTACTAATGGCATTTCTTCCGGCAGAAATTATTAAGGCAAAACGCAATGGTGGATCTCTGAACTATGACGAGATCAACGAATTTATTTTGGGTTATGCTCGTGGGCAGATTCCTGATTATCAGATGTCGGCTCTTTTGATGGCGATTTATTTCCGCGGCATGACGACGGAAGAAACTTTGTCGTTAACAAAAGCGATGCTTCACTCGGGCGAAGTCGTAGATTTTTCTTCTGTGGCGGGATTTAAAGTTGATAAACACTCCACAGGTGGCGTTGGTGATAAAACAAGTTTGATTTTGGGTCCTATTGTTGCCGCAGCAGGTGTTCCGGTTCCGATGATTTCCGGTCGTGGTCTTGGTCACACCGGTGGAACTTTGGATAAGCTTGAATCCATTCCTGGATTTAACACGCAAAAATCTTTAACAGAGTTTGTGGACCTTGTTCGCAAACATTTAATTTGTTTTATTGGACAAACAAAAGAGATCTGCCCTGCTGATAAAAAAATCTATGCCCTTCGTGATGTGACGGCGACAGTTGAAAGTCTGCCTTTGATTTGCGCTTCCATCATGTCAAAAAAATTAGCAGAAGGTGTTGATGGACTTGTCCTTGATGTGAAGTACGGTTCAGGTGCCTTTATGAAAACTCCGGCGATGGCCGAAGAGTTGGCTTTGAATCTCATGGCGATTGCTCGCGGTTACGGCAAAAAAGTCACTTCACTTTTAACAAATATGGATCAACCTTTGGGCCGCTATGCAGGAAACTCCCTGGAAGTTGAAGAGTGTGTTGCCATCATGAAGAACGAAAAATTCATGGGACCTGGTGGTTATGATCTTTACGAAGACACGCGTGAACTGAGTTTGCGACTTTCTGCTCACATGTTGTTATTAGCGGGCGTTGGTAAGAATGAAGAAGAGTCTTACAAAGTTGCAAGTGAGATGCTCACTTCTGGAAAAGCCATGGCGAAGTTTGAAGAACTTTGCTCCATCCACGGCGGAAATTTAAAAGCGCTTCCTAAACCAAAATATAACGTGAATATAACCACGGATAAACCTGGTTTCGTGCATGCGTTTCATACGGAAAGTATTGGCGTTGCTGGCATTATCATCAAAGCAGGACGCGCTCAGACGACGGATATTATTGCTCCCACTGCGGGCATTGAATTTCATGTGAAAGTGGGCGATGAAGTGAAAGCCGGGGACACCGTCTTCACACTGCATGGCGATGATAAAGATTTGTTGATGTCAGCAGTTCCGCTCTTGAAATCAGCAATCACTATTTCCTTGCCAAAAATTGCAAAGCCTAGTTTGATACTCAAGACATTGAGCTAATGCTCGATTTGTCCGCACGAGAAAAAAAGGAACGTATTTTGGTACTTAATAAGCTTCAAGAAACTGTCAGCTACATCCGCACAAAGACATCGGCAAAACCGAAGATTGGTGTCGTGTTGGGCTCGGGTCTTGGCGCTTTTGTTAAGGACGTTGAGGTGGAGTGCACACTCCCCTACAAAGAAATTCCGCATTTTTCTCCGCCAACAGTCGAAGGCCATTCCGGAAATTTGATTTTCGGAAAAGTCGGCAATCAATCCATCGTGATTCTTCAAGGTCGCAATCACTACTATGAAGGTCACAGCATGGAGTCTGTCGTGTTCCCAACAAGAACACTGGCGATGTTGGGCATTGAGACTTTGATTTTGACTAACTCTGCGGGCGGCTTCGGCGAAAACATGCAAGCCGGAGATTTTATGATCATCGAAGATCATATTAATCTTATGGGCACGAATCCTTTGATGGGACCAAACATCAAGGAACTTGGCCCTCGTTTTCCTGATATGACGGAAGCTTACGACAAGCGCCTGATCGAAGTGATGGAAGAATTGCTTTTAAAACAAGGCACTCGCTTTCACAAAGGCGTTTACTGTGGCGTAAGTGGTCCGACTTATGAAACTCCTGCGGAAGTTCGTTATTTGAAACTCATTGGTGGAAAAGCTGTCGGTATGAGTACAGTGCCAGAAACCATTGCTGCCAATCATCTGGGCCTTCGTGTAGCGGCTTTAAGCTGCATTACAAATTTGGCGGCAGGTGTTTCTTCTCAAAAACTTTCGCACGATGAGGTTACGGAAACCGCTAAAAGAGTGGAATCTCAGTTCATTTCTTTCTTAAAAGAATTCATCGGTCAGATCTGAAGATTCTTCAGCTCCAATACCTTGGACCTCTCAAAGTATTTTAGGTCCAGTTTCACCCTTCTAGCCTCAAAATAAGACATATAATGACCGAAGAGCTAACCGGTTGGGCCGTTTCGCGGAGTCCTATTGATGGGACCTGTTAGGCCCGCATAGAGGTGAACATGGATGTTCAGAAGATTCTCTCGGCGGTTGCTTGCGTCTTAGTTTTATCATCTTGTGGCAACAAAAAGTCGAGCAGTTCGGTGTTTCCTGAGAATGGAGCCCTGGATTCAAGCGCTTGCATGGGTCAAGCGATTCAAAACAAATTCATCGTGCAGTGGGAAGATGGAAAATTCACTGTGGAGTCCGCAAAAGACGCTGATGAATTTACGAAAAAATTTATCGAGCCTAATTTAGAAAACATTCGTTACGTTGAATACGATCGCCATCTGCAAGTTGAAAAAACAGATGAAGTTCGCACGACGGGATTCACCGACAGCTGGGGGCAGGATAAAGTTTCTGTTCGCAATGTGTGGGCACAAGGTGTTTACGGACAGAATGTGAAAGTCGCCGTGGTGGATGCTTACGTCGATTACACTCATCCTCAGATTGCTCCGCGAATTGCGATCAATACTGGCGAAATTCCTAACAATGGAAAAGACGACGACGGCAATGGTGTTGTTGATGACTACTATGGAGCAAGTTTTGTTTCTGTTCCTAGTAACAATCAAACTCCAAGCTCGCACGGGACTCACGTTGCCGGCATTATTGCGGCGGACTCTCGCTATGGTTCTGTCGAAGGCATGGCTCCGCAGGCGCAAATTATTCCTGCGCAGTTTATTGCCAACGATGGTGGTGGTTCGTTAGGTGATGCGGTTCTTGCACTTCAATACTCTGCAAGTCGTGGCGCTAAAATCATCAATGCAAGCTGGGGTGGTGCACCTTGTGTCGCTTCACTTCGCAATACATTTCAGGAGTTGCAAAACAAAGGAATCTTAGTTGTTGTTGCTGCGGGAAATGATGGAAGAGATATCGATGTCTACCCTGAGTTCCCTGCTTCGTTTAATTTTTCAAATCAAATCACAGTGGCCGCTTCTTCTGTGACCGACTTCATGACTTCATGGTCAAACAGTGGATTTAACTTTGTTCATCTTGCGGCTCCAGGTGAAAGAATTTTGAGTACGGTGCCTGGGAACACAACGGCTTACATGGATGGAACGAGTATGGCGGCTCCGTTTGTCACAGGTGCAGCGGCCCTTCTTTGGAGTGCCCGTCCGAACGCAACAGCCACGCAAATTAAGCAGGCGATTTTGCAGTCCGTCGATGTGTCCGCAGGACACGAATTTAAAGTAAATACTCGAGGACGACTCAACGTCGATCGGGCTCTTCAAGTCTTGAGGCAGTTAGTTCCATAAATTCAATAAGATAGGTCATTTATCGCAGGGCATAATATCTATGCTCTGCGTCTCTCATTTTAGATGATTCCTTACATCCTCGTGATAGATTGGTCCCTTGTTTTTTATAGGGGTCTATCCCTCAAAAAAGGAATCATATGAGCACAGAAATTTCATCTGGCATTCAAGCTCGTCTTAACGATCTTGAAAAAAGAAATGAAGCCGCTATGGCTGGCGGGGGCGCAGCCCGTATTGCAAAACACAAACAAGGCGGACGCTTAACAGCTCGCGAACGCATTGATGTCCTGCTTGATCCAGGCAGCTTTGTGGAAATGGATCGTTTTGTCACTCACCGTTGCACAAACTTCGGAATGGATAAAACAGTTGTTCCTGGCGACGGTGTTATCACTGGTTACGGTCGTATCAACGGCAAACTTGTCTATGTCTCTTCACAAGATTTCACCGTGATCGGTGGATCTATGTCTCGCACGCAAGCTAACAAAATTTGCAAAGTCATGGATTTGTCGATGAAGAACGGGGCTCCGTTTATTTCTATCAACGACTCTGGTGGCGCGCGCATCCAAGAAGGTATCGAGTCTCTTGGAGGTTACGCTGATATTTTCACTCGCAACACGATGGCTTCAGGCTTGGTTCCACAAATCACAGCGATCATGGGCCCATGTGCGGGTGGCGCGGTTTACTCCCCTTCGATCACTGACTTTGTATTCATGGTTAAGAACACAAGCTACATGTTTGTAACGGGACCTGATGTTATTAAAACAGTGACTCATGAAGAAGTAACAAAAGAAGAATTGGGTGGAGCAACAACTCACTCTGCAAAATCAGGTGTCGCTCACTTCGCTGCTGAAGATGACAAGCACTGCTTGCTTTTAATTCGCGAGTTGATGAACTTTCTTCCTTCTAACAATTTGGACGATGCTCCTGTTCTTCCAACAAACGATCGCCCAGATCGCGTAACCGAAGCGTTGAACACATTGATTCCTGAAAATCCTAAGAAACCTTACGACATGCTTTCTGTGATCACAGAGTGCGTGGATGAAGGTTACTTCTTGGAAGTTCACAAACACTTCGCGCAAAACGTGATCGTTGGTTTTGCACGCTTTAACGGCCGCCCTGTGGGTATCGTTGCGAACCAACCACAAGTTTTGGCGGGCTGCCTAAACATCGAAGCTTCTCGTAAAGCAGCGCGCTTTATCCGCTTCTGTGATGCTTTCAACATTCCTATCGTTTCTTTCGTCGACGTTCCTGGCTTCTTGCCTGGTAAAGATCAAGAGTGGAACGGTATCATCACTCATGGCGCTAAGTTGTTGTATGCCTACGCTGAAGCAACAGTTCCTAAGATCACTGTGATCACTCGTAAAGCTTACGGTGGTGCTTACATCGTGATGGGTTCTAAGTTGTTACGCTCTGATGTGAACTTGGCCTACCCTTCTGCGGAAATCGCCGTGATGGGTGCTGAAGGTGCTGTGAGCATCATCAGCCGCGAAGAGATCAGCAAAGCAAAAGATCCTGCGGCGGAAAAAGCTCGTTTGACGGCTGAGTACGAAGCGAAATTCAGCAACCCATACGTTTCTGCTGAACTTGGCTACACAGATGAAGTGATCGATCCTGCGATGACTCGCAAACGCATCATTGATTCTTTGGAAATGCTTAAACATAAACGCGATATCACTCCAGCGAAGAAACACGGAAACATTCCTCTTTAGGAAGTGTCTCTGAACTGGAATAAGGAAAGATTATGGCATTATTTAAAAAAATCCTGATCGCAAACCGTGGAGAAATCGCCATTCGTGTCACTCGTGCTTGCCGTGAGTTGGGTATCGCGTCTGTGGCGGTTTTCTCTGATGCGGATCGCGACAGTCTTCACGTCTTTTTGGCGGACGAGGCCTATCACATTGGGCCTTCTCCATCTAAAGAGAGCTATCTGAATTATAAAAAAATCATCGAAGTCGCTAAGCAGGCAGGTGTCGACGCTGTTCACCCTGGTTACGGTTTTCTTTCTGAGAACACGACATTTGCAAAAGCGCTTGAAGAAGCTGGCATCACGTTTATCGGCCCTACGGTTGCAAACATTGAATCGATGGGTGACAAACTTTCTGCAAAAGCTTTGATGAAAAAAGCTGGCGTTCCAACGGTTCCTGGCTCTGACGGTGGCGTTGATACGGTTGAACAAGCTCTTGCGATTGCGGAAAAAATTGGTCTTCCAGTTATCATCAAAGCCTCTGCCGGTGGTGGTGGTAAAGGGATGCGTGTGGTTCGTAAGATGGACGAGCTTGAAAGTGCGTTCCGCGCTTGCCGCTCTGAAGGTCAGAACTATTTCGCAGACCCGACTGTTTACATCGAAAAATTCGTCAACGATCCAAAACACATTGAAATTCAAGTGTTCGGCGATAAACACGGTAATCACGTTCACTTGTTTGAGCGTGAGTGCTCAGTGCAGCGTCGTCATCAAAAGATCATTGAAGAGTGTCCGTCTCCTTCTGTGCCTCACGAAGTTCGTTTGCGCATGGGTGAAGCGGCAGTTCGCGCAGCAAAACAAATCAACTATGTTGGCGCAGGAACAATTGAATTTATCTTCGATAATGCGACTAAAGAATTCTACTTCATGGAGATGAACACGCGTCTTCAAGTAGAACATCCTATCACTGAAATCGTAACTGGTTATGATTTGGTGAAAGAGCAAATTTACGTGGCTGCAGGCAAACCTTTGTCTTTCAAACAAGAAGACATCAAACAAAAAGGTCATGCCATCGAAGCTCGTATCTGCGCTGAAGATCCTGTTACGTACAAACCACATCCTGGTGTGATTCGCGCTTGCCGCCATCCGCAAGGACCATTCATGCGTGTGGACTCTTACGCTTACCCTGGTTACGAAGTTCCTATCTATTACGATCCAATGATCGCAAAGCTTATCACTTGGGGTGAAACTCGTGAGGAAGCCATTGATAGAATGCAACGTGCATTGTCCGAGTTCGTATTAACGGGAATTAAAACCAATATCGTTCTTCATAAAACGATCTTGGATCATCCGAAATTCCGCGACGGATCTTACACGACTCAATTTATCGAGAAGAACTTTGAAGTTATCGAGCCTCAGCTCTTTAAAGAAGTTGAAGATCCTGTGTTCCTCATTGCTGCCGCTATCACGGCTTACAATGATCGTAAATCCAAAGACGTTCGCCAGCTCAATCTCACTTCCAATTGGAAGCGTGTGGGCCGCAAACTTCAGTTAAGGACGTAACCATGTACTTTGAAGCAGAACTCAAAGGTAAAAAATTTAAAGTCGATGTGACCGAGCAAAAAAGCGCTTGGAAAGTGTCTTTGCAAGAAGAAGGTAAAGACTGGGTTCACTACGACATCTCTAAAAACGATTACAAACAAGCCGAGCAGTACATCAGCTTCTTGTTCGAAGGAAAATCTTATCTGGTCGACGTGATCGGGCAAGATACCGAGTACACGGTTTTCACCCGTAACTCTTTCCGCGCGATCAAAGTATTCAATGATGAAATGCTTTTGCATGAATCTTTGAAAAAAGGTGGCGGCTTCGGTGGCGATCAGGAATTGAAATCAGGTATGCCTGGTAAGATTATCGAGATCTTCGCAAAAGAAGGCGAAATCGTGAAAGCCAATAAGCCATTGCTTATTATGGAAGCGATGAAAATGGAAAATGAAATGCGTGCTTCTCGCGATGTAAAAATCAAAGAGATCAAAGTGAAGCAAGGTGACTCTGTTGAGTCCGGCGCTGTTTTGATTAAGTTTGAAGAGCCGTAAGATTTTTTGTCCTTAAAAATAAAAAGGCCAAGGTTTTTTCCTTGGCCTTTTTTATTGTCTTTAGAAAGTGAATTAAGGAAATTTCAACTGAGAGCAGCGATTTTTCAAAAAGGCCGCAAGTCCTTTATCATCGAACTTGAACATCACATCGCCACTGCCGAAATATTTAAACACTTCGGAGTTTCTGACCGCACAAGACTTACCTAAAGAATCTTTGAACGTCGACTTTCCGTTGGCATTGCTCGTAGGTGAATTACCTACCTTAAATCCGCCGTCCATTAGGAGGCCTTGATAATTTGAAATTTCAATGCCGCCGCGATTTCCTGGTTCGACGTAGTCGGCAACCGTAATATTAGCTCTGGAAATACTTTTTAGGCGGGCTTTCTTTGTATCAAAGACGAACTTATCTCCCGTCACATGCGTGACTTCGAGTTCGCGAGCATTGTCATCCCATTTATATGAAAAAGAATCGTTTACGCGTGGAAACATAAAGAATTCGCGAGCCGCTGTGGTTTGCGATTCATCACCAGGTCCAAAAGAATTAAACACCATAAAAAGACCTTCTGTCGTCAAAAGGTGATCACGATAGTTTAGCTCTACATAGGCATCTTGCGGAGTCACAGAAAAGAAGCAAGATTCCGTACTGCTTGACCAGATTTGTTGGATTTGTGTGCCGTCACGACGTTCAACAATGTCCGGGCATTTCGCTGAATCCACAGCGTGAGCCACTCCGGTCATCATCAATAGACCAATTAGAAAAGACATGAACCCCTCCTTGAGCCAAAGTCTCTGCTTACAAGCTTGGCAGCACTGTCGACAATCGGTCAACAGTGTTCCTTAACGACTTCATATTAGAAGGTATTACCTGGACTTATTATTCGCGTTCGTTAACGCGCAGACTTTCTTCGCGTTTCTTTTCAAAGATACCGACAATGAAAACGCCGGCTTCAAAAAGCAAAAGCATTGGAACCAACATCATGACCATGCTGAGAAGGTCTGGTGGTGTGATCACCGCTGCAATCACGGCAATTGTCATTACCGCGTAACGACGGTTCTTTTTTAAAAATCCCTGGCTAACGATGCCAAGCATTCCTAAAACAACAATCACTAACGGAAGTTCGAAGGCCACGCCAAACATCAGACACATTTGCGTGAAAAAGCCCATGTACTGATCGATAGAGATCATCGGTTTATCGATGTCACCACCAAACGTCATCAAGAATTGAAACGCCATTGGCAAAGCGACGTAGTAAGAAAACACAGCGCCTAAAAGAAAAAGCACAGTTCCTGAAATAATAAAGCCCATCGTGTATTTACGCTCTTTCGCATAAAGACCTGGAGCAATAAATTTCCAAACTTGATAAAGCCAGAATGGACAAGAAAGTAAAATACCGCACACGAAAGCCAACTTCAGATGCGCGATGAATTTATCCAGAGGTCCCGTGTAGATCAAACCGCCGCCCGGAAGATACGGTGCAATCGGTGCTCTGACGAAACTAAAAATCTTTTCGCTAAATCCGTAGCAAACACCCGTTGCTAAAACCAAAATGTAAATGCAATTAATCAGACGCTTACGAAGTTCAGCAAGATGGTCATACAAAGACTGAGCTTTTGAATCGAGTTCTTCACTTCTCATGATGACTTGTGCTCTTCTTTTTTATCAGCTGCAACTTCCGTCAATTCCATTTGTTGTGGCTCTGACTGCGACGTTTTTTCTTCCGGATGAGGAATGTGATTTCTTTCCGGTGGAGAATTAAAATCAATGCGGTCGATACGAGCTTGTTGTTTTAGCTCTTCGCCAAGAACGTTCGTGCTTCTTTTAAGTTCATTGATGAAACGACCGAGTGTTCGAGCCAATTCAGGAAGCTCTTTAGGCCCGATTACGATCAGGGCTAAAATACCGAGGAAAATAATTTCTGACATGCCTAAGCCGAACATGGCGTCAGCATAGAGGAATCAGCCCTGCTTGCCAAGCTTTACTTGGTCTTGCGGGAGAGTTAAAACCCCCATCTCCACCAGCTTTTCGCGAGCCAATTCTGAACCGGTTCTCATATAGCGGTCGTAGAGACGAAGGATGCTCTCGTCGCTTTTAATAAACGAGTGATGACTGATATAAGTCAAAACATCCACGAAGTCTAAGAAGCGACGGGAGAACGTGTTATAGACTTTGACCATGGTGTCTTCGCGTGTGCAATGAGCCAAAGAGGCATAAGCGGCTCCGCCGATCTCCGCATAGTAATCTATGTCGACAATTTTTCGCGACAAGGAGTCACCGAAAAAGCCGCTAATGTAAAGTGTGCGATCCCCGAGCTTGCGCAGAAGTTCCGTGCGAACAGCGGGCTCTGCGTTTTGAGCAGTCAAATACATCTCTGCGAGTGTTGTGGGATTTTTTTGTCCACTTTCATTGGCATACTCGCTCTCAAAAAGATTGCGCGCATCCAAGTAATGTTGAAGAAGATTGACGAGATAATTTTCCACCAAAGGATAGGTTTGAATTTTCCTCTGGGAGAGTCCTTTTTGAACGAGCTCTTGAAAGAAACCTTCGGGACTTACAAAAAGCTCTACTGATCCGTTCGACGCCTTTTCCCTCATACTTTAAGTTTAACAAATCTGAGACGTTTTTCGGTTAATGTTTTTTAGTTCCTGGGCCTAAGTCTCATAATGAGACGCTTTTTCGAGGTATGCCTTTTGAATTGGTATTTCAGCATTAGGGAGAGCTTCAAATGAAGGCTTCGCGATTGGCTATTGTTTTGTCATGCTTCGGCGTTTTTTGCGCCTCTTCTGCTTTTGCTCAAAGCCGATGTGAATCTTTGTTTTCTTCAGAGTATGCACTTCAAGGTCGTGTTGAAGTGGAAAGTACCGCCCTTCAGGGGCCCAAGGCAGAGGACTTTGCGAAAACTCTCTCTGAAATTGAGTCTTTGCTTTCGCCTTTAGAAATTCCGAAGCAGTCGACTGTCAGAGTGGGAACCGCGTTTAAGGCTTCAAGTTTTAATGCCGAGAATTTTGAAATTTATGTAGGACTGCGCCCAGATTCGATGGGAAAAGTGCATCCTAAAATTAATCAAACAACTTTGGCGCATGAATATGGTCATGCGATTTTTGAACACAATTTATTGAAAGATTTGGAGAGCTACAAAGGCATCAAAGAAGACGCTCTCACTCTTGAAAAACGTCTTCAGGAAAAAGTCGAAGAGGCAAAGCAGCTTGCTTACCGCTCGCAGGTGACCTTTCACAATAAAGAAAAGAAAGCGGAGTTAGAAAACCTTGCTATAGATAAAGCTTATGAAGCCAAGGCCATGTCCGAGAAGCTTCAGAATATGCGTCGTTATTGGCTGATTCGCAGTGCTCATCACGAACTTTTTGCCGACACAATTGCATTAGTGATGACTCGTGATCCGAAAGCGGTGAGTGACCTTCTTACTTCGCGAGAAAAAGAGGCGCAGGTGAAAAAGCACTCTTCAAACGACATCAACATGCGTGATTTTACGAATGGAAGACATCATTTGAATGAACAACGCTGGGAAAAAGAACAAGTTTTGTTTTCAGGCTTCTTCGGTGATGTTTATTATGCTTTCTTACCCGCGCGTTGGGAACTTTGGAAAATCACAAAGAATAAAATTAAGAGCGACAATTATAGAAAAGCTCTGCCTTACAAAGTTTTTTCTATCTTAGAAAGAAATCTTTCTGAGTCTTTTGCGAAAGATCCACAGACTCTTGGCAATGGGTTTAAAGATTTGCAGAGGATGAATCAACAAATCATCGAAGACTTCCGTCGCGAACTTTAAAAAGTATCCGGAACTCAGACGACCGAGTTTCACTTCTTCGCTCTCAATAGTTTTGAACAGAATCTCAAATTTGCAGAAATAAAAAAGCGGCCTCAAAGACCGCTTTCTTAAGGACTAGAATTCCCCTTAGCCAAGGAGAATTCTTATGAAAAGATACACAGACAGTATTCTTTTCGTCAGTTTTTGGAATTTCCTAAAGCTACTTCTGCTGATTTTATTTTTATTAATCAGTTCATGTAGTTAGGAACAACCTTAACTTCAGGCTTAAGGCACATAATTCGATAAGTTCCGGTTCGTGGGCGAGCCGAGCTTAAAACTCGGGGATAATCATCATGGACGAAGCGGCTTTGAGGCCACCTTTGAAAAAACTCCATGAATCTGGACAGGGAGCGTTCTTGAACATAGTATTCGTTCATGACTATTGAAAGCCTACTTCCTTTTATTAAAGAAATTGATCGTCTTAAAAAAATCGAGAGACAAGCGCTCATTCACAATGGGGGTCGTCGCGAAAATTCGGCGGAGCATTCTTGGCATTTGGCGATGGCGGTTCTTGTTTTAGAAAAAACATCTTCGGAAAAAATTGATATTGCGAAAGCTGTGAAAATGGCGCTTCTTCATGACATCGTGGAAATCGATGCTGGTGATACGATGGTGTACGGAGATCTTTCTAATAAGAAAGCCAGTGAAGCGGCGGCTCTTGAAAGAATCATGGGTTTACTGCCTAGCACCGTTGCTGAAGAATTTAAGTCTTTGTGGAATGAATTTGAAGAAGGCGTTTCGCCAGAAGCAAAATTCGTTTCTGCCATCGATCGCTTTATGCCGATTTTTTCAAATTACTTAAACGAAGGTTATTCCTGGAAAAATCACAAGGTCACTGTGGATAAAGTTGTAGCAAAATGCCAGCCACCGATTTCTGAAGGATTGCCAGAACTTTGGAAAGTGACCGAACGCATGTTGGAAGAGTCCGTTGCGGCCGGTCACCTAGCTCGTTAATTATTTCACATCTGTGGGGCCCACAAGACTGATCACTGTGGGCTGCGCAAAAAACTTCTGTGCTAATATCTCAATATCTTCCGGCGAAATCGC
>NZ_CAMLDV010000072.1 GCF_946478835.1 uncultured Bdellovibrio sp.
CGTAAAGGTTCGTTTATTGAAAAAGGTGCCATCCTGATGCCTTCTTACGTGAACATCGGTGCTTACGTCGGATCCGGCACAATGGTCGACACTTGGGCGACAGTCGGCTCTTGCGCACAGATCGGTAAAAACGTGCATCTTTCTGGCGGCGTCGGTATCGGTGGCGTTCTTGAACCTGTGCAAGCAAGTCCTGTCATCGTTGAAGATAATGCCTTTATTGGCAGTCGCTGCATCGTTGTTGAAGGAGCGGTGATTGAAGAAGGGGCGGTTCTTGGCGCAGGCGTGACTATCACAGCCAGTACAAAAATTATCGATGTTACAGGCTCTTCTCCTGTTGAATACAAAGGTCGCGTGCCTGCCAACTGTGTTGTGATTCCTGGAACACAAATGAAAGATTTTGCAGCAGGAAAATACGGCGTACCTTGTGCGCTGATCATTGGAAAAAGAAAACCAAGTACAGACCTAAAGACATCTTTGACAGACGCTCTTCGCGACTATCAAGTGAGCGTTTAATTATTTCATTCGAAGAGCATCGGAAGGTTTTACTTCCGATGCGGTTCTTGCCGGAAGATAAGAACCAAACCACGCAATCAAAGCACTGACAACTAAGACACCAAAAACCAGGCTGTAATCGACCAGGGCTGGCAGCGAAGGGTCGTAATAAATTTCGGAAGAAATTAATTTGAGAGGATGAGCTTGAATATAAAGACTCAATCCCGTACCGATAATCACACCAGTTAAAACTCCCACAGAGGCCAATAGGAAACCCAAAAGCGTAAACGTACGCACGGTCTGTTTTCCGGAAAAACCAATGGTTCGTAAAATCGCAATGTCTCTTCTTTTTTGCGACAACAAAAGAGCCAAGACCGTTAAAATGGAACTTGCTGCGATAATCCCCGCAAGTCCTAAGAAAGTTCCAATAGTCAGCTTTTCCAACTTAAGCGCATACAATAAAGCCGAGTTGCGATCCATCCACGTTTCCACACTGACATCTGAAAACTTAAGAAGATCTTCTTTCACATTTTCAACTTTGCTTTCATCTGCGAGCCACACTTCGATACCGAGCTTGCGCATTCCTTCATTGACCAAGGAATTTAAAGTCTTCTCTCTTTGATAAAAGATATACTGAGAATCCACGTCAGGTAGACTTGTCGTGACGATACGTTTGATTTTAACTCTTTCAAACTTAGGCGTTTCTCCGGGAGGCAACAACAAGCCCGACGGCGCCACCAACGTCACATAATCGCCTTCAAAGACGCCTAGAGACTGTGCCAAATCAACACCCATGATCACTTCACCGACTTCAGGAACATCATGCGGGTCCCAAAAATACGCCGGAGAATCTTTGTCTTGATTTTTTTTCTCCATTTTTTGGAGCTGCTCGATAAAATAGCCAAGACTGTCTTTGGTCACTCCCCTTGCAACGCCTCCGCGGAATTGGCCGTCCTGACTGCGAATGATGACGTCTTGAGTTTCATAAACATAGGCTTTGTTTTCCGGCTCTTCTTTCAGACGCTGAAACACGGGATGTGCTTCAAGTCCCGCTGCTGAAGAAATTCCGGAAGCTTGAACGTAAAGATGCGGCTCCAACCCCAAGATGCGTTTTTTAATCGACGCATTCATTCCGTTCATCACAAAAAGAACGACAAGAAAGGCTGTCACACTGATCGAGATTCCAATCAACGAAAGCCAGGAGATTCTGCGAATCAAAGCCCCAGCTCTTTTAGAGAAAATAAAATGACGGAATAAATGACCGACTAACACCCCCTTATCATAGAATTTTCAAAGGGGGATTCAAGACTTTTTTTACTTACTGTTGGCTGGAAGGCGCTCTGTGCCTTCTTCTTCTTTAACTTCACGCACACTTCCACGCATGAAGAAACTCTTTTGCATTGCTTTTAGGACAACCACTGTTTCATTCAACGCTTGGACTAAGCGAACACTAGCACCTGGGAGCTCAGGCTCAACGGCTTGCATTGCAGGCCCTAAAGCTTTTGTCACAGTCGCCAAGTTTTGTGTCATCGTTGCAAGGTCTTTGGCAAGATCCGGATTTTGCTCATTGAGTTCAGGCAAAATCTTATTGATCTCTTTTGTCGTGATCGCCAAGTTCCCCATGAGTTTTTGCACTCCATCATCATGCGTCGCCTGTTTGGAAAGTTTGATTACTTCCACAGACATCGTATTTAGATTTTTCACCAAAGGATCAAGCCTGTCGATCACGCGAACCAGACTCTCTGCACGGCTTTTATCCGCAAAAGCATCCATAATGACTTGCATACTCTCTAAGATACCACCCAATTTCGAGAGGTAAGAGTTCATGTTTTTACCGCTCATGAGAGTCATCAAATCCACTGTTTCAAGAGATTTCACCGCACTCTGCGCCGGAATGACCTCAAATTGCTCAGTGCCAACAGAAAGATCCAAAACTCTTTCACCGATGATAAAAGGACGAATCAGCTGCACAGTGCTGTTTTCGCGAATTCTATTTTGGAATTTTCCCAAAACATAAAATCCCACGCGGACTCTGTTATCACTTTCCAGTTCTACAGTTTCAACAGCGCCCGCACGAAGACCCGACATCTGAACCAGAGTTCCCTGATGAATTCCATCGGCATTTTCGAAAGTTGTCGTATAGCGAACCTTAGGCTCAAACCAGCCTTGTTTGATGGCGGCACTCAACGCCGTGAGGATCACTCCAAGAATCGCGAGCATCACGAACAATCCCGCGACTCTTTCAAATTTATTTAACTTCACATTCATCATAGATGAACAACTCTTTTCTCAGGATCTACAGCTTGATAGTATAGCTGACCTTCATCCAAGTGAATAATTTGATAAGCAAACAGATTCATGAATTTTTCATCATAAGAACTAATGAAAACATGATTAAAGAAACCTTCTTTGCGAAGTTTATGGACGTGATCGACAAAGAGATAAACGCTGTCCTGCCCTAAACCCACACTCGGATCATCCAGCAAAAGAACTTGCGGACGCATCACCAGAGCACGCATTAAACAAGTCAACTTACGCACACGACCCGGCACATGCGCTGGTCTTTCATGAGCGAATTTTTCAACACCAAATTCCTTAAACATGCTTTCAACACGTTCTTTGGCTTCTGCCGGCGTTACGACTTTATGATAAAGAAGAGGCAACATCAGATTATCAAACAACGTGCGATTGTTAATCAAACCACCGTAGTCAAACGAATAACCGATTTGCAAACGATACGGCAAAAACTCTTCAAACGACATGTCGACAACGTTTTCACCGTTAATCAAATACTTTCCCGACTGAGGAATTTGTAAACCCGCAAGAATCTGCAAAAGCGAACTTTTGCCAGCACCCTCTTCGGCTTTCACCCATAAAATTTCATTCATAGGGAAATCAAATTCAACATTTTGAACAATCGGATCCTGTCCGTCATGAGTGAACGATACACCTTCAAACTTAAGATTCTCGATTTTCATTAGACCACCCCTAAAGTGCGAAGTTGATTTAGATAAAACAAAGCTGAAATCATTAAATTAAAAATAACGACGAAAATAATACTGTTCACCACAGCCTGAGTTGTGACCTGGGGAACTTCGTGCGGACTGCGTTTCACAGAGAGTCCTTGAAAACAAGAAACAACGAAAATAATCATGCCGCTAAAACCGTTTTTAAGAAGGAAAATCAGAACGTCTTCTTTAGCAAAAGCCTTCATCAAAGAATCCGTATAAAACGTAAATGGCATGTCTTGCACAAATCGAGTGACAAGAAAGCCACCGATTAAGGCAATGACATTAAAGTAAAAGGCCAACCCTAAAACACTGATGATTCCGCCGATAACCCGAGGGAAAACGATGAAACTCAAGGGATTAATCCCCATGCTTTCAAGAGCTTCAATTTCTCTATTCGCCCGCATATTTCCGACCTCGGAAGCCACCGCAGTTCCGGAACGCGCAATCACCACCAAAGCCACAAGCAATGGGCCCGCTTCACGCAGAACCATCACGATCAGAAAGCTCCCGATCATTTGTGTCCCGCCTAAAAGACTTAAGTTCGATAATGACTGCAGAATCATGATAGATCCCACACCGAGAGCTAAAACAGAAATCAAAGGAAGAGCTTGCCAGCCTGTAAAATAAATCTGTGCGGAAATGACGCCAAAGATCTGTCGAAATCCTTGCGCTTTATCTAAAACCGTCGCACGAAGAGAAAGATAGACCATCAAGAGGACACGTGCCGTGTACTCCACATTCTTTGTAACAAATCTTCCTAGCGAATCTATCTGCGCCAGTAAAGAAGTCATGATAAGTCCCTCGATTTCTCTAAGGACTTATCGGAAATACGTACAAAAATGCGATTAGATCAAGGTCCTGATTTAGTAAGCCCAAAGAGAGTAAAACAGGGATTTTAAAGCTTCAAAGTTCGTCTCCCAGACGGAAGACTCGTATCGACCACCCACAATGGAGTGTTTTTGAATGTAGATGTTTTCAGGAAACGTTGCCCGAAAAGTTTGGTAAGAGCGATACATATGAAGACGTGACGTCACCAATAAAATATCCCGACACTTCAATGCCTCCACAATAGGAAGACTTTGTTGGGCATTGCCGTAGGTTGTTTCAGAGCGACGATCTAAGACAACGTCATTCTCAGAAAGATTTCCATAAAAAGACCACACAGGCATAATTTCACGAAGTCGTGCGTTGGAGTAAACGCCAGAGATAATCAACTTCTTTACATTTTGGTTAGCGAGAAGATCAAAACCTTCTCGCACTCTGCCCGCGCCCCCGGTCAACACCACAGCACAATCCGCTGTCGGTGTTTTCAACCAGGACTGCACCGTCTCTTTTTGGACTTTTTGATATTCATCGTAAAAACGATAAACCACAACACCGCTTAAAAGCAGCAAAGCCCAAAAAGATTTCGATCGCAGCAAAGACTTAGCGATGCGCAATGACTTCGATCTCCACATTAACGCCTTTTGGAAGTCCTGCTACAGCGACAGTGGAACGTGCTGGAGGAGCTTCTTTAAATGCCTTTGCATAAACTTCATTCACTGTCACAAAGTCACTCATGTTCGTGATGAAGATTGTTGTCTTAATGATGTTGCCGAAATTCATACCCGCCGCAGAAAGAACAGCGTCGATGTTTCTCATCACCATCTCAGTTTGCGTTCTAATATCACCGGTAAAAACCTCGTTTGTCTTTGGATCAATAGAGATTTGACCAGAGCAAAACAAAAAATCGCCCATTTGCACAGCTTGAGAATAAGGACCAACCGCTTTAGGAGCATTGTCTGTGTGAATAACTTTTTTCATGTAAAACCTCTCTTAGAAATAAAAAATAATACCAGCGTTAAACGGACCATCGGCAATAGTTCTGAAGCGAACATTGTCAGCCGAAATCACGCCCACGCCACCTTCAAATGTGAAAGCCAATGAATCCAAACCAGTAAAGAAGAACTCTCCGCCAAAAAGAGCGTTCAATTCAAAACCAGATTCTTTGTCGCCTGCTGTTTCAAAGTTCACAAGCCCTACTGAGCCGCCCATGTAGAAGTTCATATTGTCTTCTTTGAAAACCACACGACGTACACCTGCATTGAAAGAGAACTTTGAATAATCTTTTTGCGTGTCTATCCCCAAGCCCCCCGTCACGGAAAGATCCGGTGCAAAGTGATAAACTGCCGCAAGTTCCGGCAAATCCAAAGAAGTGTTTTTCTTTACACCCACTCCTAAACGGTTGGACAATTCCTTAGCTTCTACACTTCCCGCCAATGCCATCAAGCAAAAGGAGAGCGCTACTGCCATCTTTTTAAGCATTTTGACTCCTCATTTCTATTTTTTAAAGCCACTTTATTAAATGCAAAACGCGGAGAGCGCGCAAAAGGATTCTGCTTCTTACAAGAGGTGTCATTCTTAAATGAGAGACTCGGCGATGCCAGCCAAAAAGGCAGAGCTAAAATTCGTTGGCGTGGCATTTTCAGCTTCCCAGATTTTTTCTTTTAGAAAACGGAAGCCCACACCCGTTTGTTTCATCGTGGTTAAAACACCCTGATCAATTTTTTCTGCAAAGAGGACAAACTGGGCCTCAACCGGAAGTTTGTCGGCAGGAACTTGATTGGGAAACCCTTTTTGATCCGCACGCTCGTGCGTGCACACTAAAACAGTCTTAACAGATTCTTCCAAAGGAATTTTTTTAATCAGACAGCGATTCAAAGACAGCAAGGGATGTTTTTGATAGCTGTTTTCTTCATCCAAAGTTTTTTTGTCGTCCTCAAGATAGTACTTTCGAGTGACACTTTCTTGTAAATCATAAAGCCCCACATCCGTAAGAAGTCCTGACAAGAAAGCCGTCATCGGATCACCTTGCCCGGACTTAATCGACATCAGTGCAGCGTAGGTAGCAATCCATGGTGAACGCCAGTAGGAACTCAACTCACTATCAACGGCTTCACGAAACACATCCCACAGATTTTCTTCACTGCGCATGATCGTAAAAAGCTCTTCGCCCACTTTTTTTAAATTTTGATAAGCTTCAACCGCAACACTTTCACCGGACGCTTTAAAGTCAAAAAGAATGTTTTCATTCAAATGCAAAGAATAATAACAAACAGCCAAAAACAAAGCCCGCGCCCGTTTTTTAAGAGCCGCGCCTGAAGTGTCATAGTAATTATTAATGTACTGAAGATACTTTTCGCTGTCCTTCATCTGGATAAAAAGACCCTCGGCCTTTCCAAGACGTGCAAATCGGTCATCCGACAACACGGTGTTGCTATACACCACGGCCAAATATCTTTGATTGAGTTCCAAACGAATAAACGCCGGGAACACCATTGTCGTCATAGGAAATAAATCTGTGACTTGAATTTCAAAATATTGCGAGCGACAACGATACAGACAGAGATATTCAAACTTCAGCGTCGAAAAAAATTCGGCCTGCGAAAGAGGCGTGATACGGGGATTTTGACTTTCCAAGTTTTCTTTTGAAAACGCCGTCCCCATCACCGTCACGATGCGCGAACGTGGAAAAAGACGTAAAGCTTCATCCACTCTTGCTGAAAAGTCCTGAATGGATTCTTCTTTATCCTGAGATACCAACACCAATTGCGCTTTTATAAGATCACCTAAGGGACCTTGAGGAAGCTCTGGGTACGCAAGGTGACGAAACGTAAAGTGATGTGCGGACACGACTTGTTTGACGCGACTTAGGACCTCTTCTGATTGACTGAGAATCAAAAGTTCGAGTTTCTGTCTGAATAAAGAAGAAGGTCGTTTTTCGCTCATGCGCCGTTATTAAAATCTTAATGTACAGACCCTGGACTGCCAACAAAAGTTTTCCTCGTTGACATTTTGTGGTCTGGCGCAAATCCTAAATTCTACCAGTATGAGAAAGGATTTTTATGAAACTGCTTAGCGCGTCTATTGTCGCCCTTCTTTTGTCTGTAAATGCCTCTGCCGCTCTTTTAACTCCAGAAGGAGCTGGTGAAAAAGTCGAAAAAGTTTCTTTGTCCACAGGAGCAACAGCCCATGTGGAAGGTGAAGCCATAAAACTCACTTCTGTTGGTGCAGGTCTTCGTGCAAAAAAAGTTGTGTTCGTTAATGTGAAAGTGTACGTGGGCCAACTCTTTGTAGCATCTCCTGAATCTTTCAAAAAATCAGACGCGGAAGCATTGGGTTCTTTAAAAGATCAAAAGGCCGTAGCGGTGCAAATGCATTTCGTTCGCGATGTCGATGCTGAAAATGTTCAGAAATCTTTTAAAGAGGCCCTTAAAGTTAACAAAATTGACACCGAAGATTCTTCTGTAAAACAGTTTTTGGACTCTGTCTCTAAAAGCGGCGAAGCCAAAGAAGGAAAAGCCCTCACCGTTGTCGGCGCCCACCTAAAAGACGGAAGCGAAGCGATCTTGTATGAAACGACAGGCGGAAATGTTTCTGAAATCAAAGGCTCCACAGGTCTTATTGAGAAAATCTTTTCTATCTGGCTCGGCAAACCTTCTGATGACGGTGTAGCCCAGCTAAAAAAATCTTTCTTAAAGTAATTCTATAAATCCAGAAGCCGGTAGCCTACACCGGCTTCTGTGGTAATCACTTCAGGCGTACTCTCACGCAGTTTTAATTTCTTCCTTAACGCTCCCACATAAACGCGCAGGTAATGCGTATGCTCCACCGATTGTGGCCCCCATACTTCATTAAGAAGCATGCGATGAGTGACTACTTTTCCCTTATGTTTCATAAGGACCTTTAAAATATTAAATTCTGTGGCGGTCAGCTTCACGTGCTCCCCTTCCACCGTCACCGTGTGCCCGGGAAGATCCACTTTCACTGGACCACTTACTAAATCCGTCTTATCCGAAAAAGCTTGTTGCGAATGCCGCAAAGCCACGCGCATACGCACTAAAAGTTCAGGAACACTAAAAGGTTTCGTGATGTAATCATCGGCTCCGCCATCCAAGGCGTTGATTTTATCATTGTCGGAGTCCTGCACCGTTAACACGATCACGGGAACTTGCGACCATCCACGAATTTCTTTAAGAACTTCTAAGCCCGTCATATCAGGCAGACCCAAATCCAAAAGCACGAGATCAGGTCGAAGTGACGCCACCAACGACAATCCCTCACGAGCTTGAGTCGCTTCATCAACATGATAGCTATTGGCTTCAAGGCTCACCCTCAGAAGCTTACGAATAGAGGCTTCGTCATCAATGACTAGAACTCTTTTCACACCGTCTTTCATGATCCCTCCTGCAAAGCCTGAGGCGGTCTTTCGTAAGGAAGTTCAATCACAAACTCTGCACCTGTTGTTTCCCGCCTGTTCTGAGCATAAACGCGACCACCATGGGCTTCAACAAGAGCTTTCACGATAGCAAGGCCTAACCCCACTCCGCCTGTTGCGCTTCCTGGCACCCGATAAAAAGCTTCAAAAATCTGCTGCAAGCTTTGCGAGGGAATTCCAGGCCCTTGATCTTTCACTCTTAAGAAAATCTTTTTATCTTCCTGCTCTAATTCCAAAGAAATTTCCGTCTCTGGCGGAGCATAGCGAACTGCATTGCTCAGAAGATTTAATAACACATGCTCAAAAAGTTTTTCATCCACCTGAGCGTAGCAAGATCCTGCATCGCTCTGAATAATCAGCTTGTGGTGCGCCGCCAGTCGCCCAAGCTTTGCAGGAATGCCAGAAAGAAGATCAACGAGGTCCACCCATTCCCGTCTTAAACGCAAAGCCCCGGAATTCAGACGTGACATATCCAAAAGATTTTCGACCACCTGATTGAGTCTCAAAGAAGAATCAATGATATCTTGAACCAGTTGTTCTCGCACATTTTCCTGAGCAAAAACTTTCTTATCCATCACCGCTGAAGCCGAACCAATAATAGACGTTAACGGAGTTCGCAATTCATGAGAAACCGAGTTCAATAAAGCCTGATGCAAATTTTCAGAAGCTTCTAAGAGTTTCATTTTTTCAGATTTTTGCTGGAGTCGCATGCGATCTAAAGCCATTCCCGTCTGAGCACAAACATTTTCCAGAAAATTCTGCTGATCGAGGGACATCACCGCTTTTTCCCGTGGATAGAACAACAAAACGCCAACAGTCTTTTCTTTGGCCTTCAACGGTAAACTCAAGCAGCGCGACTCAGATAAAGTCTCTGTTTTCCATCCGGCATTTTTTCCATTTTCAAATGACCACAATGCCAATGCGAAATCTTTATCATCCACCTTAAGATCATTAAAAGACTTGCGTAACAGTTTTCCTTCTTCGTCAGCTAGAATAATTTTAATTTTTCCATTTAAAAGTCCTTCAAGACTTTGTGAAGCCGCTAAACACACGTCCAGAATAGTCAGCGATGAAGAAAACTCACGGACCAACTCATAAAGACTTCGCGTGCGCTGTTCCCGTCCCTCCAGATCTTTATCACGACTGCGAATGCGCGCCGCCAAAACACCACACAAAAGTGCGACCAAGAAATAGGCCAGACACATCATAACGTCTTCGGGAGCGGAAATCGCAAATGTCATACGCGGAGGAATAAAAAAATAATTCCAGACGAGAGCACTCAAAGCTGCGGCGAAAAGAATTGGGCCTTGGCTTGCCACCAGGCCGATCATCATCATCGCCATGAGATATATGAATCCAACGGAACGATAACCGACGTAAGGCGCAAGAAGACCATTTAAAAAACTAATGCCAACGATAAAACAAAACGAATACCAATACGCAACGCCTGCGGCATCAAAGCCAGGCGGCGTCCATTTCCATATCTTTCGCCGAGGTCCGTCTTCTTGACGAATGATGTGAACGTCCACAGTACTGCTTTTTCCAACAAGTTGATCTAACAAAGATCCTTGGCCTTTGAGAACTTCCCACCAATGACGTTGAGGACGTCCCATGATAATTTGCGTGACGTTGCGCTCATGCGAAATCAGACGAATGGCTTCAGCGATATTCGAATTTCGCAGAGAAATCACCTCGGCTCCCAGTTCACGGGCTAACGCAAGATTTTTGATGAGCATTGCCTGATCTTCGTCATTCAACCGGTCCCCGGTATCAATATGCAAAGCAATCCAAGGAGCTTCCAAACTGTAAGCCATGCGACGAGTCGCCCGAATCAGTCTTCCTGAATAGGGACTGTGACTAACGGCCACAAGCAAACGTTCTTGTGTATTCCAAGGTCCCACGATTTGCTGTACGACCATTTGATCTTGCAAATCCTGATCAACCCTTTCTGCCGTATAGCGAAGGGCCAACTCACGCAAAGCCGTCAAATGAGTTTCGCGGAAAAAATTCTCTTCAGCCCGAACAGCCCGGTCTCCTTGATAAACTTTTCCTTCCTTCATCCGCTTTAAAAGACCTTGAGCCGTAATATCAATGAGCTCAATTTGATTGGCCATATCTAAAATGGAATCAGGAATTCGCTCATTGATGCGAACACTGGTTATTTGCTGAACCAAATCCGCACGGCTTTCAATATGCTGAACATTCACGGTTGAATAAACGTCAATTCCCGCATCGAGAAGTTCAATGACATCTTGATAACGTTTAGGATGTCGTGAACCCGGAACATTGGTGTGAGCCAACTCATCAACTAAAACAATTTTAGGCTTTCTTCGTAAGATCGCATCGATATCCATTTCTTCAAGAACCGTGTCTTTATAAATGATTTTTCGACGAGGAATTACTTCTAATCCCGCAAGAAGCTCTTCTGTCTCCTTACGCCCATGAGTTTCGACCACCCCAACCACAAGATCCGCACCCTGACGGACTTGTTCAATAGCGGCTTTTAACATCGCATAAGTTTTTCCGACCCCAGGACACATCCCAAAGAAAATGCGAAAATGACCTCGGTCTTTTTTCTCTTCTTCTTTCTTGATCCCCTCCAGAATCCGATCGGGGTTGGGACGATAGTCATCACTCATAATTGCTTATCCAAGGCGAGATTGAGTTTGAGTACGTTCACCCTTTTTTCGCCGAGAAGGCCTCCTTGACGACCTTCAGTGTAATCCTCTATCAGCTTTTCAACTAGCACTGTTTGTTCTTGCGACAACTTGCGTTCTTGAACAATGCGTTGCACTTGATCCTTCGCAGCTTCAGGTGAAATATGCGGGTCCAACCCGCTCCCTGAAGTAAATAACATCTCATGGCTCAACCCTTGCGCTTTTCTTTGCAGCACAGCTTTTTTTAAGTTTTCACTCGTAGGAGAGGCATTGGAAGCTCCTGATGCCACCGTGGCATAATCACCTGCCGAAGGACGCGGCCAAAAATATTTGGGATTTACAAACTTTTGCGCAATCAACTCTGACCCCACGGAACGTCCCTCCTTTTCAAGAAGGGACCCATTGGCTTTATAAGAAAAAAACAGCTGCCCCACACCCGTCACCGCTAAGGGATAAAGCACACCGGTCATCAAACTGAGAACGATAAATATCTTGATAGAAATAATGAAGTTTTTCATTAGACCAACCCCATACTCACAATGAGCACATCAATAATTTTAATTCCGATAAAGGGAACGATCATTCCCCCTAAACCATAGATCACTAAATTGCGTTGCAAGATAAGATTCGCCCCCATTGCACGATACTTCACTCCACGTAAAGCCAACGGCACCAACGCAATAATAATTAAGGCGTTAAAAATGACAGCACTCAATACTGCACTTTGCGGAGATTTTAATTCCATCACATTCAACGCCCCCAAAGGACCCGTGAGGCCGCCGTTGACGGCATAGAGCCCGGCAAACATCGCTGGAATAATCGCAAAATATTTTGCAACGTCATTGGCAATACTAAATGTCGTGAGAGATCCGCGTGTCATCAGCAACTGCTTTCCGGTCTCAACAATTTCAATAAGCTTTGTAGGATTGGAATCCAGATCCACCATATTCCCCGCTTCACGAGCCGCTTGCGTTCCCGTATTCATCGCGACACCGACATCCGCTTGAGCCAGCGCTGGAGCATCGTTCGTTCCATCACCCGTCATGGCCACCAGATGACCTTTGGATTGCTCTTCACGAATTCTTTGCAGTTTTGTTTCTGGAGTAGCCTGTGCGATATAATCATCAACACCTGCTTCCGCTGCAATCGCCGCCGCCGTTAACGGATTATCTCCTGTGACCATCACGGTGCGAATTCCCATACGACGAAGCTCAGCAAAACGTTCGCGAATCCCACCTTTTACGATGTCTTTAAGATGAATCACTCCTAAAACATGACTATCCTCGCACACAACCAGAGGTGTTCCGCCTTGGCGTGCAATCGTCTCAACGGAGTGTTTGATCTCAGATGGAAAATGTCCCCCCAAAGACTCTACGTGTTTTTGAATGGCATCCCCGGCTCCCTTACGCAAAGATCTCATTCCCGCAGAGCTGTGAATATCAATGCCGCTCATTCGAGTTTGCGCTGTAAAGGGAACAAACTGAGCATGATGAGGATCTAAATTCTGAGCGCGCAGAGAAAATTTTTGTTTCGCCAAAACCACAATCGAGCGCCCTTCAGGAGTTTCATCACTCAAAGAAGCTAACTGAGAAGCTTCAGCCAAGGCTTCCAAACTCACACCGGGAGCCGCAATAAAATCGCTGGCCATACGATTTCCTAACGTGATCGTTCCGGTTTTATCTAACATCAAAACGTCAATATCTCCGGCCGCTTCCACAGCACGTCCACTTTTTGCAATCACGTTTTTCCGAATAAGACGATCCATACCGCTAATGCCAATCGCGCTTAAAAGTCCACCGATGGTCGTGGGAATTAGACAAACTAATAACGCAATTAAAACAGGAACCGTCACAACGTGCGATAAATCCTGGCCCGCAGCTTTTGCCGAGTAGTCAGCAAAGAACTTCAAAGTAACCACGGCCAGCATAAACACCAACGTCAAAGACACTAGCAAAATCCCCAAGGCAATTTCATTCGGAGTCTTTTGTCGTTTGGCTCCCTCAACCAGACTGATCATACGATCTAAAAAGCTATGACCTGGATCTGCTGTGATACGAATAATAATTTTATCGCTGATCACGCGCGTTCCTCCGGTCACTGCACTACGATCGCCTCCGGCTTCACGCACGACCGGCGCTGATTCACCAGTAATCGCGGATTCATCCACGGTCGCAATTCCTTCTATGATTTCTCCGTCACCTGGGATCACGTCACCGGCCTCACAAACAACCCTATCACCTTTTCGCAATGACAACGATACAATGCTTTCTTCTTTACCATTCAAAAGCTTACGAGCCATTGTATGAGATCGTGTTTTCTTCATCGACTCAGCCTGGGCTTTTCCACGCCCTTCCGCCAAGGCCTCAGAAAAATTCGCAAACAAAACGGTGAACCAAAGCCATAAAGCCAGCTGCAATTCAAAACTAAATCTGTTTCCTGAAGTCATTCTCTGAATGACAACCAAGGTTACAACCAAAGCCCCTAACCACGTGATCATCATAACAGGATTTTTATATTGCACTCGCGGATCAAGTTTGACGAAACTATCTTTGAAAGCTTGTTTAACAATGGATTTATCTGAAAAAGTGGATGATGAATTCATAAAAACTCCTACTGCCCTCTCAACATCAATAAGTGCTCTAAGATAGGTCCCAATGAAAGAGCGGGAAAGAACGTGAGTGCTCCGACAATCACAATCACGGCACAAAGAATCACAACAAACAAAACAGAATCCGTGCGAAAAGTTCCCAGCGACGGAGGAGAAAACTTTTTCTCAGCAAGACTTCCAGCTACAGCCAGCACGGGAAAAATGATGGCAAAACGGCCGATCAACATCGCTAAAGCCATAGTCACATTGTAAAAGGGAGTATTCACAGTCAAACTTCCGAACGCACTTCCGTTATTGGCTGCTCCTGACGTATAAGCATAAAGAACTTCGCTAAGACCGTGAGGCCCCTGATGACCGAGCCCGGCGAGTCCCTGAGGAATACGGATCGCCACCGCGCTCAATATTAAAATCGTCACACAGGGTGCGAGAACGCCAATGACAATCCAAATAATTTCTTTGGCTTCAATTTTTTTACCCAAATACTCTGGCGTGCGCCCGACCATCAACCCTGAGATAAAAACTGTGAGAATCACGAACAAAAGCATGCCGTACATGCCCGCACCTACGCCCCCGAACACCACTTCACCTAACATCATATTAACCATAGCAATGCCTCCGGAAAGTGGAGACAAAGAGCTATGCATCGAATTCACGGAACCATTGGAAGCCGAAGTTGTAAGCACGGACCACAAGACACTGTTCGTAACACCGAGGCGAGTTTCTTTTCCTTCCATCAGTGCCGCTTGGCCGACGTAGGGATTCGGACTGTATTCAGACCATAACGACAGCGACAACATCACAATTAGAATGGCCATCATCGCCGAAAAAAGAACCCATCCCTGCTTTCTTGAGCCTACCATTACACCAAAGGTGTATGTGCTCGCAGCGGCCAAAAGAATCAACGAAACCATCTCAAGGAAGTTACTCCAAGGAGTCGGATTCTCATAAGGGTGCGCGCTGTTGACTCCAAAGAAGCCACCGCCATTGGAACCCAATTGCTTAATCGCAATTTGCGAAGCCGCAGGTCCTTGTGGAAGAATTTGTTCTGCGCCCTCCACCGTCTTAACAGTTTTATAAGGAGAAAAGTTTTGCACAACTCCTTCGCCTACAAGAAACAAAGACAAGACAAAACTCAGAAGCAAAAGAACATGAACCGTGGCACGGGTGAGGTCCACCCAAAAGTTTCCTAAACCCGTTACCTGACGTCGGGCAATCCCACGAGTGAACGCCAAGAAAACTCCAAAGCCCGTCGCTGCGCTCACAAAATTCTGCACGCCCAACCCCAACATTTGGGTCAAATAGCTCAGTGTATTTTCACCGGAGTATGCCTGCCAGTTCGTATTCGTGACAAAGCTCACTGCTGTGTTAAAGGCGAGATGCCATGACGTATTCGGAAATGCTTGAGGATTTAAAGGAAGTGACGCCTGCAACATCTGAAGCAGCATCACGAAAACAACTCCTATAATATTGAAACAAAGAAGCGACAAAGAATATTGCTTCCAGTCCATCTCATCATTTTCTTTAACGCCAGAAATTTTATAAGTAAGAATTTCGAGAGGGCGAAGAATTGAAGAAAGCCACGTTTTTTCACCCTGGAAAACATGCGCCATATAACTGCCAAGAAGTGGCGTGAAAATGAGAATCGCGCCTAACGTAAGAATGACCTGAACAAGGTCCGCTGAAGTAAAGCTCATAGAAACTGTCCTTTGTATAACCGCAGTTTAGAGCTGACAGCCTCAAGGACGCATAAAATGAGAAGGGATGGATATAAAGAAAATATAAAAACATGTATTTTAAAATGAAATTTGTAATTTAGTTCCGAAAAACATGTCTGTTTATGAGAATTAAGTGAAGCGAGGTGCGCCCATGAAGATCTTTCTTTTTGCAGCCTCTTTACGCCGAGGTTCTTATAACAAGAAGCTTATCCGCATCGCCGCTGAAATAGTCGAATCCATGCAGCTTCATGATGTCGAGCTTCATGAGTTCAACGAATTCCCCATGCCCATGTTTAACGGTGATATTGAAGAATTCTACGGTATTCCCGAGGGAGTTTTAAAGCTCGCAAAAAAATTTGAAGAAGCCGACGCTGTGATCATCTCCAGTCCCGAATACAACGGCAGCATGCCTGGAACTTTTAAAAACGCCATTGACTGGCTTTCGCGCTTAGACCCTGTTCCCGTCAGAAGAAAGCAGATTTGCTTGATAGGAGCCTCGCCAGGACGCCTCGGAGCCGTCCGCGGTAATATTCACGACCGCGTTCCATTTCACATCCTTGGAGCCTTCGTTTATCCCGACTACTTCGGCGTCGCACACGCTGATGAAGCCTTTGATGAGAATGACAAACTCAAAGATCCGAAACAACTGCAACTGCTTACAAAAATTATCACCGATTTTATTCACTACGCTTCAAGAACAGAAACGCCATTTGATAGACTCGGAGAGTTCTTCGAAGAACAACAAAAAAGCCAATCCCACCATTGATGATGGAATTGGCTCAATTTTCAAATTGGAGATACTAACCAGAATTTCTTTGCGGAGTAACTTCCACCGTCGAAGAAGGTTTCTGTTTAATAACTTTTGTAGCTTCAACTTTAGCCACTTGCTCTTCAGCAGGTTTTTTATCAGCGATATTCAACAAGACAACACCCGCGATAATAAGACTTGTCGCTAAAACTTTCTGCAAAGGCAGTGGTTCGTTAAACATCATAAGCCCAATAAGAGCCATCATTGCTGTTCCTACGCCGGCCCAAATTGCATAGACCATGCTGATAGGAAGTGATTTCAAAGCAACGGCGAGAGCCACAAAGCAGATTCCATGACATACCAGCGTGAGTATGATTGGAACCACCTTTGTGAATCCCTCCGAATATTTCATTGTGATTGTTCCCAATACCTCAAAGATAATGGCTGCTGCCAGATATGCGTATGCCATAAGACACCCTGTCGCATCTCGACCCTTTCTTACTGTATTCAGTTTTTTTCATCCCGTGCTCGGGCGAATCCCCGAGAGATCTTTTTTTGAATCAGTCGAAAAAAAGACTTAAAAAGCGAACAGGAAATGATTCCTGTATTTGATATATCTAGAATACCATAGCCCCTGGAAAAAAGCTCTCACGACTCGACCACATTGATATTCGCTAGTAATTTCCCATAATTAAGTGCGAGACACTGTGGGCCTAATTAGTCCATTTTTTGTTTGTTTTTACATACTCTTGTTTGTTTTAATTCTCAATTTGAGACATTTCACAAACAAAAATGAAAAGGCAAATGACTCTAAGTGAACCTCTGTGCGAGGCCACCATTCATAATCTTCGGCTCTCAATATTTTCTTCTTGGAGTCTTTGAACTTTGCCGAAGAGGTCAATGGAGAATGATACAACAAACCACGCTATTAATGTCAGATGAACCAAGAAGCTCGTGACAAGATCAATCTCAAATTGACGGAGAACAATTATCCGAAACGGATTTAGGCAAAAAAAAACCCGGATTACTATCGTAACCCGGGTTCAAGTAAAATAGAGCTGGC